>CAYPPS010000001.1:0-11734 GCA_964412685.1 uncultured Gammaproteobacteria bacterium
AGCAGAACATTACCGATCAGAACAATTGGCAGACTAAGCAAAAAGCTCAATTTTAAACTTAAAGCTTTCTGGAAGCCCAGAAGTAAAAGAGCAGAAACAGTTAAGCCTGAACGCTACAAACCCGGCAAGGTCGCCAAGCCTTGAACCAACCCCAAAACAATTCCCGCCTTCAAGCCTAAGTCTTTTATCTTTTTTAACCCTTCTTTTTTACCGGCTTTGAGCTGCAAGACTCCGGTGACAATCAAAAATAATCCGGTGATGAGATTTAAAATTTTGCCGGTTAAAGCAAATTGACTGTCAAGGTCACGGATTAGCTCGAGGAAAACAAAACCAAGCAAGCCGCTAATTAGAGTGGCGGTGATTAAAAAGAAGAGTGTTTTTTTGTCATTCGCATGAGCTTTTTTAAGATTGATCGCTTTGCCGACGAGGCGAATAATGTCACGGCGGAAGTAAACGAAAGCGGCCAAAAAAGTGCCCAAATGCAAGAAAAGCGCCAATTGAATCAAATCTTGGTAAGAAAGTTGAATTCTAAAAAGATTGTTACTGGTTAAAAAAATTAACCCCTCAGAACTAACTGGCAACCATTCGGCCACCCCTTGAATCATTCCCAAGATGATCTTTTGGTAAAACATTTTCGATCTCTAAGTATAGTGTATATAATAAAGAGAATGAAGGATTGTCTTTTCTGTCAGATCGCAAAAGGTAAACTTCCGGCTCATAAAGTTTGGGAAGACAAAAACCATTTGGCTTTCTTGTCAATTTTTCCCAACACCGACGGTTTTACGGTCGTCGCCACCAAAGAACATTATCCCAGCAACTTTACTCAGATCCCCGAAGAAACCCTAAAAGAGATGATTGTCGCTGCTCAAAAAGTGGCCAAGAAACTGATTAAAGCTTTTCCGGACACCAAAAGAGTTGGTTTGGTAATAGAAGGGGAGGGAGTGAATCATTTTCATTTTAAGCTTATCCCGATGCACCCCGGACAATATAAAAGTTTCCTGACAACCAAAGAAGGACCGAGGGCGGACGATCAAAAGCTGGTTCGGATCGCCAAAAAAATAAGAGCAAGTGAATAGTTGGTGGATTAAGCTATCCCGGTGTTCAGGCGTAATCAACACCCGGTGTTGACATCTTGACAAATAAAAACAAAGGGATATAATGAATATATATTCAGAATGTGGGTATGAAAAGAGGGTAAAATGCCTAGAAATAGAAAACAAAGAAGAGTTAGTTTCTTGCCGGAAATAACTTATTTTAAGCCCAGGGGGGTGCTTTTGACTGATTTGGATGAAGAAATTTTAGCTGAGGATGAATCGGAAGCACTTCGTTTGGTTGATTTGGAAGGTAAGGACCAGGTGGAAGCGGCTAAGAAAATGGCCGTTTCTCAAAGCACTTTGCACCGGATTTTAGTTAAAGCGAGAAAAAAGATTGCTCGAGCTTTGATTTTGGGTCGGGCGATTGCCTTGAAAGGAGGTGAGGAAAAGATGCCGATTGGAAGAGGAATTGGGAGAGGTCGGGGAATGGGACGTGGTTTGGGAATGGGCGGTGGTCGAGGTCGTCAGAGTGGCCAGTTTGCCGCCGGACCAGGAGGAAAGTGTGTTTGCACTAACCCGGAATGCGGCCATGTCGCCGTTCATCAACTAGGAGTACCTTGCTATCAACAAAAGTGTCCCAAGTGTGGTAGTCCAATGATCCGCCAGCGTTAAGATGTTTGGTTGGTGGACCAAAAGAAGTGTAGAATGAAAATGAAAAAGGAGGTGAGAAGTATGAAAATTGCAATTGCGGCTAGTGGTGATAATAAAGAGAGCTTAATTGACCCTCGTTTTGGGCGCTGTCCTTTCTTTGCTCTAGTTGAAACAGAAACTGATCAGCTGGAGTTTGTTGAGAATGAGGCGACCCAGGCTTTTCGGGGAGCCGGAATTAGTGCGGCTCAACTAGTGGTTGATAAAGGAGCGGAAGCGATTGTTTCCGGTAATTTAGGCCCCAAAGCGGCTCAAGTTTTAACTCAAGCGGGAATAAAGCTTTTTTTGGGAGTAACTGATTTAACTATAGAACAAGTAATGGAAAAGTTAAAAAAAGCCGAATTAAAGGAATCTGATCCGGATAATTTTGTCGGAATGGGATCAGGAAAACAAGGAGACGAGAGTTGAAACGGGAATTACTGAAAAAAGGCGAAAGAGCGGCTCTTAAAATCACTTTGGTAGTGGGGGCGGTTTCGGTGCTTAAAATTGTGACCGGTTTATTGACCGGTTCGCTGATTTTGCTTTCTGACGGTTTTCATTCCGCCACTGATTTGCTTTCGACTTTGACGGCTTTTTTGGGTCTGAAAATTGCCGGCAAAAAACCAAATAAACAGTTTGCCTTTGGTTTTTATAAAGCTGAGAATTTAGCAACTCTAGTTGTTGGCGTGCTTATCTTCTGGGTTTCCTTGTCTTTCTTCAAGGAAGGTTACTTAAAGCTTTTTGAAATTTCCCAACTTAAATTACCCTTGGCGGCGTTTCTGGTTGCTTTTGTGGCCATTGGGGTCGATTTTTTTTCCTATCGTTTTTTGAAAAAAGCGGCCAAAGAAACTAACGCCAAATCTTTGTTAGCCAACGCTTTGGATAAAAGAAATGACATTTTTTCTTCTAGTTTGGTTTTTTTGAGCGTGGGTTTGAGTGTTTGGCAAATACCTTACGTTGAAGGTTTGGCCACGATTGTGATCGCCTCTTTGCTTTTAAAAGTTGCTTTTGGGGCAATCAAAGAAGGGATTTTGTCGCTTTTGGACGCGGCGCCGGAATCGAACCAGATTAAAGAAATTCAAGAAGCGATTTTGGCCGTGAATGGGATTGAGGACTGTTTTGATTTAAAGCTTAGGCAAAGTGGTCCTTTTTTAACCGGTGATGTTAAAGTGGGAGTAAGAAAGCAAATTGATGTTGCTCGGGCTCATGATTTGGTTGACAAGATTGAGAAAAAACTTGAACGAAAATTTTCTCAAATTGACTCAATCGTTGTCCACGTGGAGCCGTTTAGGAGTGAATTTAATCATTTGTGCTTGCCAATTGAGCAAAAAAAGGGTTTGGAATCTAAGTTGGCTTTGACTTTTGCTCGAGCCTGTTTTTTTCTTTTTGTTAACCTGGAAGGCAAGCGAATCAAAGGCTTCTATTTCTTGAAAAACCCTTTTACTAAAACCAAAATAAAAACGAGCTTGCGGGTGGTTGAGTTGTTGGTTGAACAAAAAAGCGAAATTTTGCTGACGCCACAAATTGGCGAAATTGCCTTTTTGGCTTTAAAGCAAAACTTGTTTGATATTTTTCAAACTAAGCAAAAGACGGCCCAAAAAGCAATTGATGCTTTTCTAAAGAAAGAATTAAAGGAATTAAAACAATCGACCAAAAAGGAGAAATGAGAACAATCGCTGTTACTGGCGGCAAGGGCGGAGTCGGTAAATCCACCATTGCCATTTTATTGGCTTTAAGATTAACCAAGGAAGGAAAGCGAGTTGTCTTGATGGATGCTGACGTCGAGTGTCCTAATGACTATCTTTTACTAAACACCTCTTTGGGTAAAAAAATAGAAACAATCAAAGCTTTCTTGCCGAAAATTAATCAAGAAAAGTGTATTAAGTGCGGTCAGTGTGTTAAAGCTTGTCTCAGTAATGCCCTTTTTCAACCCAAAGGGAAACCGCCGATTGTCTTGCCGGAACTTTGTTCTCATTGCGGCGCTTGTCAACTGGCTTGTCCAACGGGAGCGATTGAGAACAACGAGCAAACAATCGGTTTTATTTATGAACAGAATATTAAAGACGATTTGGTTTTACTGACTGGTCAAACCAAGGGAATCGTTGAAGAGACTGGTCCTTTGGTGGGTAAATTGAAAAAAGCCGCCTCAAAAAAAACCAAAAAGATCAAGGCTGATTTTTTGATTATCGATACCGCCGCTGGTTTACACTGTCCGGTAATTCAAGCTCTGCTGGGAGTAGATTCCGCTTTGTTGGTAACAGAGAGCACTCCTTTGGGACTCCATGACTTAAAGCTTAGTTTTGAATTGACTCAGGAGTTAAAAATTCCAGTGAAAGTTGTTTTGAATCAGGTTGATTTAGGCAAGCCTGAATTGATCGATTCTTTTTTAGAAGAAAAGAAGATTAAAACGGCCTTGAGGATGCCTTACTCTAAAGATTTGGTTGATCACTACGCCAATGGCAAATTGATTGACTTTGAGGGGAGGAATTTAAAATGGAGCTTGTAATTTTATCCGGCAAGGGTGGGGTGGGGAAAACAATGATCGCTTCCTCTTTGGCTTTAAGTTTTCAAGAAGACAACCGAAAAGTTTTTTGCCTTGATGCTGACGTGGATGCGCCCAACTTACATCTTTGGTTGGGAGGAGCGACTTGGCAGTCCAAAAAAGAATTAAGTCTGACACTAAAAGCGCAAATTGACCAAAAGAAATGCATTCATTGTGGTAAATGTCAGGGAGTTTGTTTTTTTGAGGCGATTGATGAGAAAGGAAACATTTTTAAAATTAACCCTTTTACTTGTGAAGGGTGCGGAGCTTGCAAATTTGTTTGCCCTGCCGGAGCGATTAACTTAAAAAAACAAAAAAACGCTCTCTTTAAAAAAGGGAAAAGTAAAACTGGTTTGCCGCTTTTTTCGGCTCAACTTTTTCCGGGAGAATCCGGCTCGGGGAAAATTGTTGATTTTTTGAAAGAAGAGGCCTGTAAGCAATCCTGTGATGTTTTATTGATTGATGCCCCGGCGGGAACGGGTTGTCCGGTCATCGCTGCCGTCAAAGACGCTGATTTTGCTTTGTTGGTAACCGAACCGACTCCCAGTGGTTTTGCCGACTTGAAACAGGCTCATGAATTAATCGGTGCTTTCAAGATTCCTTTTGGGTTGGTAATTAACAAATTCGATATCCATGAAGAAAACACTGAGCAGATGATTGTTTGGGCTAAATCTCATCAGGTTAAGTTTGTTTCCAAAATTTCTTATGAGAAGAAAGTTTTTCAAGCTCTGAGCAACTTAACTCCTATTTTAGATACCGATCTAAAGACAAAAGTAGAGATAGAAGCAATTTATGCTAATCTAAAAAAAGTTTGCCAATGAAAAAGATAGTTCTTGCTTTAGTAATACTTTTGACTTGTTCTTTTTTTTCCTTCCGGGACGTAATGGCCCGGGAGGTTGAAGAGCGGACCTTGGAAGGGGAAATAATTAGTATTCAAAGTGAGGAAATAGTTAAGCAGAATGGAGAACAATATTTGCAGCAGTTTCTTCAAGTTAAAATTACTCGACCCCAGGAAGAGCAGAAAATAATCAGTCTTAAAGCCAGTTCTTTGCCTTTTGCCGGAGAAAGAAAGTATCAGGTAGGGGATAAAGTGGTTTTGACTTTAACCCAATTGGCTGATGGGAGTCAGAATTATTTCATCGCTGATTTTGTCAGAAGAATGCCGTTGCTTTATCTTTTTTTAATTTTGCTCGTTTTGGTTATTCTGGTGGCCAGTTTGAAAGGCTTGGCTTCCTTCTTAAGTTTAGGCCTATCCTTTTGGTGGTTTTCTATTTATTGTTGCCCCAGCTTTATCAAGGCAAAGATCCCTTGGGAGCAATTTTACTTTCTCTGCTTTTCTTGATTCCTCTACTTTTTTTCCTTTCCCACGGAATCAACCGGAAAACGATTGCCGCTATTTTGGCAACCTTCATTGCCCTAGCGGTCACTCTCTTTTTAACCAAGATTTTTTTAAATTTAGGCCATTTCAGTGGTTTTGCTTCTGAAGAAGCTGGTTTTCTTAGAGCTACCGGGGCAAAAATAAAAGACTTTCGGGGTTTGCTTTTGGCTGGTATCATCATTGGGACTCTGGGTGTTCTTGACGACGTGACGGTTTCTCAAGCGGCGATTGTCCAGCAACTGAAGGAAACCAATCCCAAGTTAAAAGCAAGAGAGCTCTTTTTAAAAGCGATGAAAGTCGGCCAAGACCACATTGCTTCGATGATCAATACTTTAATTTTGGTTTATACCGGCGCCTCACTACCTTTGTTGCTTCTCTTTGTCGATAGCAACCTAACCCTATCTCAGGCAATTAATTTTGAAATGGTGGCCGAAGAGATTGCTCGGATGTTGCTTGGTTCTATTGGTCTGGTTCTCGCCGTGCCGTTAACGACCGTCCTTGCCGTCTTGCTTTTCAAAAAGAAATAAAGCTTTGTTTTCTCTCTAGCGTGTTCAAGGGAACCTTTCCTGGTGCGGGTAGCTTGCCTACACTATATCTCTTGTCAAAAAGAACTTTTAAGCAAAATTGCCCTATAGACCGAACTATCAAATAGCAGGCGGAATTACTATAGGAATTGACAAATGGGGTTAATAATAATAGAATTGGCCCCAGAGAAGTGAAAGTTTAACAGCATAGCGCTGGCAAAACTTTTATCTTTTGTACTTTAAAAAAGAGAGCGCAAAAAATCCTTTCTTGGGGTTTAAGGCCTGATTTGGAGTTAATTAAAACAAGTTGACCCCAGCTCCGGCTTTAAACCAAATTTAGAGAGAAAGGAGAGAATGCTATCAGGTTTTCTATCGGGAATGTCGATTGCTTAATGTCCAACGTAACTTTTCAAAGAAAAGGAGATTTGTCATGAGACGGCTAATGTTTTTGGTGATTGTTGGACTTTTGATGTTATCGCTGATTGTTCCGGCCGCGTCGGCCTGTGAGGGTGGAAAGTGTGTAGCCAAGGGCGACCTCGGGGTTGAGGTGTCCGTGGAGTTTGTTGGGCTTCCTGATGGAATTAAGCCTAACGCAGGATATTCCGGCTTTGCCGTGGGAACGGTATCGGTCGATCCGAAAATTCTGGCGGCCTTTGGTAAAAAAGGTGTTGCCGGAGCAGGCTACAACTACGACAACTATACCTGGGTATACAAGAACGGTGCCTACTACGCCGGCGAACTGAGTGCGCCTGCCTTTGTTTCGGCAATGAATACGGGTTGGAAGCCGAAGGTCAAGATCGTCGGCTCGGATCAAATTCAGTTGTGGATCCCCATTCAAGGGACAGCACCGATGTACAACGGCGGCGGTGGGAAGATTGAGTTCGAAGCGTTGGCGGATACTTTCGCGAGTTGGTATGCCTATGCCTTTGGAAAAGGAGCTTACTGTTCCGCCGGTGATTGGATCTACGATATCGCTCGAGCAAAATGGGTGATCAGAATTTTTACCCACATGGATTGGAAGCCTGTGGCGACGGACGTCAAAGGATTGGTTCCTCCGAACACGCGCTGGGCTGATATTTGGGGTGCCGATCTAGATCCGAATGGAGACATCTACAAGTGGCAGAAGTATCCTAACTGGCACATCAATGCCCCGGACGAGTTCACTTGGAGTATTCTCCCGCTTGGTCAACAAACCCGCCCGATTCTGTACCGATTTTGTGCGACTGACGGACATCAAGTTGCCCCCGTTGATGGGAGCGTGTATGCCGTTGGAGTGCCACACATGGGGAACAAGTATGCGTCGTTCCATCTCTGGGAAGAGAACGTTGAAGTCTTGACTTGGGATGAGGTCGAGGAAGTTTACGGCGTTCGTCCGTAGTGATCACCGCGCTCTCTTTATCAAAACCCTGAACCGGTCTAGGTTTAACAAAAACCAACCGGTTCGGGGCTTCATCAAAGATTACAATTTAAAATTGTCGTTTTTGATGAGGCGACGAATTAACGCACTCCGAAAGGAGTGTTTTTTTTGTGCTAGAATGTTTGAGTATGG
The DNA here is from genome assembly GCA_964412685.1 of uncultured Gammaproteobacteria bacterium. Taxonomy (GTDB): domain Bacteria; phylum Patescibacteriota; class Microgenomatia; order PFEM01; family CAYPPS01; genus CAYPPS01. Next base: position 7,715 of record CAYPPS010000001.1, read on the forward strand.
AAGTGAATGTTTTAATCGGTGGGCCGGCAGGAGAGGGAGTCGGTCGAACTTCTCATTTGCTGGGCAAAGCAATTGTTGAGGCTGGTGGTTTTGTCTTTAATTATCGGGATTATCCTTCGCTTATTCGCGGCGGCCATAATTTTAATATTTTAAAGATTTCTGATCAGCCCGTTTCTTCTCATGAGTGGCAGGTAGATTTAATTGTTGCTTTTGATCAACAAACGATTGATTTGCATCAAAAGGAGCGGAAAGAAAAGGGAATCATAATTGCTTCTTCCCAATTTGAAAGCTCGTCTTTAGTCGGGATTGATCTGGCTGGTATTTTGCAAAAATTGGAAGCCAAAAAAGTGGTGGGCAATAATATCTTTCTGGGGGTAATTTTTAAAGCCCTAAGTTTATCTTTCGAGTCCTTGAGGGCAGTTTTAAAAAAGGAATTTAAAAGCTCGATGGTTGTTTTAGCGGCCAAAGCTGGTTATGATCTTTCTGTGTCTTCGGTAGCAGAGTTTAAGTTTGAAAAAGAAAAAGAAAGATTTTTTTTAACTGGTAATGAAGCGATTGCGGCTGGGGCTTTGCAGGGAGGATTGGAAACTTATTTTGCTTATCCGATGACTCCTGCCACGGCGGTGCTTGGTTTTTTGCAAAAAGCTCAAAAAGAAACCGGAGTTAAAGCGATTCAGTTGGAAAATGAAATTGCTGTTGCTAACGCGGCTTTGGGAGCCTCTTTTGCCGGTAACGTTTCGATGTTGGGAACTTCCGGCGGCGGATTAGGGCTAATGGCCGAGGCTTTAAGTTTGCAGGGAATGAGCGAACTTCCCTTAGTGGCTTACCTGTCGCAGCGAGCCGGTCCAAGTACTGGCGTGCCTACCTATACTTCTCAGGGAGACCTAAATTTTGCTTTGAACATTGGTCATGGCGAATTTCCTCGGTTGGTAGTTGCCCCGGGAGATGTTAAAGAAGCTTACGAGCGAACCCAGGAAGCTCTTTACTTGGCGATGAAGTATCGGAGCCTGGTGATCCTTTTGGGTGACAAGCACTTAGGGGAGAATGAATATATTGCTGATGAACTCAAAGATCTGGACTTGAAAGTAGAGTTTTCGAAGGGGGATAAAGAGAATTATTTGCCTTATCGGATCACCGAAAGTGGGGTTTCTCCTTTCTTGCCGCCTGGGCAAGGACCAATCTCGAGAGCAACCAGTTATGAACATGACGAAAAAGGTTTAACCACCGAAGAAAGTGAACCGACAATTAAAATGAATGATAAACGATTTAGAAAATTAAAGGGGATTGAAAAAGAAGTTGCCGGTTTAAATCCGGTTTCTTATTACGGCAATGGGAACGGAGAAAACTTAATTGTTGCTTGGGGCTCAACCAAGGGAGCGATTATTGATGCTTTGAAAGACCTCCCCGACTGGTCTTTTCTGCAAATTTCCTGGCTTTCACCTTTTCCCTGTGAGGCGGTTTTGGAAAAGTTAAAGACAGCGAGGAGGGTGGTTTTAGTAGAGAATAGCGCGACGGGGCAATTAGCGAATCTTATCAGTAAAGAAATTCAATTCAAAATAAAAGAGAAGATTTTAAAATATGATGGCCGGCCGTTTACAGTCCGGGAAATAGTGAAGGAGCTTAAAAATGGATAATTTAGAAACAACGATTGCTAAAACTTGGTGTCCGGGTTGTCCCAACTTTGGCGTCTTAGCGGCGGTTAAGCAGGCAATCAGTGCCTTGGAGCAAGAGAAAGTTTTAGAACGAAAAGACCTAGTGGCGGTGACTGGCATTGGCTGTCACGGCAAGATGTATGACCACTTGAACCTAAATGGTTTTTATTCGCTCCATGGCCGCTCTTTGCCGACAATGTTGGGGATCAAGATTGGTAATCCCAAACTGAAAGTAATTGGTTTTATGGGCGATGGTGATGCTTATGCTGAAGGACTGGCTCATCTAATTCATGCTTGTCGTTATAACGCTGATTTGACGGCGGTCATTCACAACAATCAAACTTTCGCTTTAACCACCGGTCAAGAAACGCCAACCAGTGATGAAAATGAATTTCGTTTTAATCCGTTATCAATTGCCTTAGAAGCCGGAGCTTCTTTTGTGGCTCGAAGTTATGCTTTGGACATTCCTCATCTAGGCGACTTGCTAGAACAAGCGGTTATCCACAAAGGTTTTTCTCTGCTTGAGGTGGTTCAACCCTGTTTGGTTTTCCAGGATAATGCTGAATTTTTTAAGGAAAAGATTACAAAAGTTGATCAGGCAAAATCAAAAGAAGAAGCTCTAGAAATAACCCGAAGTTGGAACTATTCCGCTTCTCCTAAAGACAAAGTTCCGACCGGTCTTTTTTATCAGGCCGAGAAACCTTCCTTTGAAGATCAATGGAAAGAATTAAAAAGAAAACCCTTGACTCAAGAACAACTTAAAAATTGGTTCAGTTAGAGTTGATTTGCCCGAGGATTGTGTAAACCACAAGGACACATACCCTGATTTTTAGGAATCCAAATACCACAAGGACAATGAACCAATCCCTCTCTTTCGGACCAAGCTTTTTCACCCTCCTGAACACGTTGATAAAGCCGCTTGAAAGGCGAATCGCTTCCCAAACAAGCGCGATCTTTGATGATGATGTTTAATTGTCTTTGAACCGTAAAAGCGAGAGCTTTTCTTTGTTGATGAGTAGTGGCGTTAAATATGAGACCGCGGTGTTGATCGATAACCGTTTCTACTTCCGCTCGAGCTTCTTCGGCCTGTCGCCAATCGAGTCCGGTCTCAATTGTTTGGTAAATATCTTCGTCGATTACTCCAACTTCTCTTAGAATTTCTAGCCAAGTTTTATTGGTTGAAGCCTCAAAAACAAAAGGCTGTCTTCGCAATAAATTTTCCCGGTTCTCTTCGATTCCCAGAGGGGGAGCAATGTCAAAATCATCCGGCATGTATTCAGTTAATCGTAAAATCGTTTGCCAACAGTCTTCTAGATTTTGTTGGCCAGGGAAACCGCGAAATTCAAATTGATCCTCTTCTTTTTTGACTACAGCAACAAAACGTGATTCTTCGTATTCTCTGTCGTTGCCTTCTTCTTGAGGACTGATCCATAAACAGACTTCGCCTTCTTTGGCCTCCAAAGACCAATCATTAATGAACCGAGCGGCTTGGCTTTCCAGAGCTAAACGAGGAGACTCTTCACTCAAGCCTTCATCGATTGGACCGAAATCGTCAATTATTAGTTGGTTTCCTTCGATTTTTCCGAGAGCCGGATTGATTCTCTGACCATTACAAGATCCGCCGCCGAACTCTAATCGAGCTCCGGCTATTCGAGGAATTCCTCCAGAATTACCAGACAAATCAAGGGGATTGACCACTAAAGCCTGAATTGGTTTCCTTCTTTTTAAAACTGAAACTTCGGAATTTAAACTCATTTTTTATCCTGCTCGGGACTTTCATTTGATGGTCGGTCTTCTGACTATTACAGCTGCGGCACAGTTCCGGAATTACACCGGATTCCCAGTTAAAGTAAATGCCTTCCCATCCCACGTTTTACGAGACAGTGGCATTACCCATCAAATTGTCAACAATATCAATGTAAGACTTTTGGAAAAAAGAGTCAAGAAAAAAGGGAGAGAAAAAAAATGGGGAGGGGACGACGAGATAAGTGCTGAGCACTAAGAATCAACGGATTCTCTCTCGTGTCCCGCTCCGTATTTGCTGGATTCCTTTGATGGAGTCTAGGTCCAGCACCCCCTCTTGGGAGGTTGTGTTTGTTGTGCCTTACGGGCCCTCTTTGGGCTCACGTTAGTCCAACGGTCCACTCCTTCCCGGTACATCGTATTCCTGTCGATTTTTGCTCGCACTAGCCCGACGACTGTCCTACGACTTTTCTCCTTTCGAGAGGTTTTTGGAATGCGCACGCTTATTTTACAAAAGGAATCTTTTTTTTGCAAGTTTTGACTAAACTTGACAATTTATCGGCGCGAGATTAAACTACTAGCTATTAACTAGGAGTTAAAATGTTAGACCTAAGTAAAAAAACTG
>CAYPPS010000001.1:11834-65649 GCA_964412685.1 uncultured Gammaproteobacteria bacterium
TAAACTACTAGCTATTAACTAGGAGTTAAAATGTTAGACCTAAGTAAAAAAACTGATTATGGCATGGAATTAATGATTGCTTTGGCTCAAGCCTTTGGTAAAGGGCCGGTGTCTTTGCGAGTAATTGCCAAAGAAAAAAAATTACCTTTAAGGTTTTTGGGACAAATTGCTGGTGAGCTGCGCCAATCAGGCCTGATTGAATCCAAAGAGGGCAAGGGCGGCGGCTACTTTTTAACTGACAAACCAAGAAACATTAGTCTCGACCAGGTCGTTGAAGTTTTGGATGGCCCTTTCGGTCTAGGAGATTGCGCTAGTTGTTCTAAAGCAGCGGCTTGTGGTCAAAAGGATATTTGGCAGGATGTGGGAGAACAAGTTCGAGCGACCATTAAACAAAAAACCTTAGCCGATTTAATCAAGAAAAAGAGAAAATGATGAAACAGGTTTATCTGGACAATGCGGCCACGACACCGGTTTCCGTTTCGGTGTTAAAAGCAATGCTGCCTTATTTTAAAGATTGTTTTGGCAATCCTTCTGAACTTCATCTTTGGGGAGTAACGGCAAGAAAAGCAGTTGAAGAATCAAGAAAAAAAGTTTTAAGCTTTTTTAATTTGAAAAAAGGAGAAATAGTTTTTACTTCCGGAGCCACGGAAAGCATTAATTTGGCTCACAAAGGAGTGATCGAAGCTTATCGTCTCAAGTTTCCAAAAATAAAACCCCACATTATTACTACTACCATTGAACACAAAGCGACTTTGGAAACAATTAGACATTTGGAAAAATTGGGCTTAGTTAAGGCGACTTACTTATCGGTCGATCACCAAGGTTTAATTTCTCTCGATCAATTAAAGAAAGCGATTACCAAAGAAACCGCTTTGATTTCTTTAATCTATGTTAACAACGAAGTGGGTACGGTTCAGCCGATTGGGGAAATAGGGGTGTGGTTAAAAAAAATAAACCGGAATAGAAAAACGTCGGTTTTGTTTCATCTTGATGCGACTCAAGCAGTGGCTTATCTTGAAGTGGACATGGAAAAATTAAACATTGACTTACTTTCTTTTTCGGCTCACAAGATAAACGGTCCCAAGGGAACCGGAGCCTTGGTTTTGAGGGAAGGAGTATCTTTGATCAGGCAAATGGATGGGGGAAACCAGGAAAACAGTCTTCGTTCGGGAACAGAGAATGTGCCTGGGATTGTTGGCTTAGGCCAAGCTCTAATTGATTTTGAAGATAAAACAAAAACAGCCAAGAAAGTAATTGGCTTAAGAGACAAATTAATAAAAGGAATTTTAAAAATTAAAGGAGCAAGCTTGACCGGAGCAGAAGAGGCAAGAGCTCCTCACATTACTTCTTTCGTTTTTGAAAGCTTGGAAGGAGAAGCCCTCTTGTTGATGCTTTCAGACGAGGGGATTGCGGCCGCTTCTGGTTCAGCCTGTACCGCTGGCAACTTAAGCCCTTCCCATGTTTTAACGGCGATGGGAATTAAGAAGGAAGCCTGTCATGGTTCTCTGAGATTGTCTTTGAGTGGAGAAACCACCGAAGAGGAAATCGAAGTTGTTTTACAAGTTTTGCCGAAGTTGGTTAAAAAGTTGAGAAAAATGGCTCCCAGCCTTTAAGGAAGAGAAGATGAAACCAGGCCAAGTAAAAATTAGAGAGGCAACCAACCAAGATGCTGATTCGATTTGTCTTATCGCGAGTCAATCGAAGGAGTTAGAAGCCTATCAGGAAAGTGGTTGGTACAGTCCGGAACAAATCGAGAAATGGATCAACGGCCAGAAAGTAATTGCTTTGGTAGCAGAGAGTGAGGGAAAAGTGATTGGCTTTGCTTTGGCAACTTTTAATTCGGATAAAGAAACCGGTTACTTGGAAGAAATGGCCATTGATTCTCGCTCTCGAGGCAAGGGAATAGGCAAGTTGCTTTTTAATGAAGTTTTTAATCAACTAAAAGGAGAAGGAGCAAATTATTTTTATGCTCTAGTTCAGGAAAAAAACCAGGGAATGGTGAATTTTATGGAAAAGCATGGGTTTAAGAAAGGCTACAAATTTTACTGGATGGACAAAAGCTTATGAACGAATTTTACAATAAAAAAGTAATGGACCATTTCAGAAATCCCAAGAACATGGGAGTGATCAAAAAAGCTGACGCCGTCAGTACAGTTGGTAATCCGGTTTGCGGAGATGTAATGAGAATGTTTCTAAAGATAGAGAAAAAGAAAGGCAAGGAAGTCATCAAGGATATTAAGTTTCAAATCTTGGGTTGTGGAGCGGCGCTGGCGACTTCCAGCGTGACCACTCAACTGGCCAAAGGGAAAACTTTAGAAGAAGCAGCCAAGATTGACGCCCCAGAGATAATCAAAGAATTAGGTGGTTTGCCCGCCGCCAAACGTCACTGTTCTTTACTTGCTCACGAGGCTCTAAAAAAAGCGATTGCTAATTATCGCAAAAAAGTTTAACTTATTGTTTTCACCTCCTTCTTTTCTTCCTGTTTCAAACTTGCTAACATTGTTTCTAGAGAAAGGAGGAGTTTAATGTTTCACAAACAAAGCAAGATGATTTCCCAAGTCTTGAAAGCGGTTTCGGTTGTCTGTGTGCTTTTGGCGGCTTTGGGTTTTGCTTGGGGTGATGTCTGGCTGGCCTCGACTCAATGGCTGTTAATCGCCCTTGTTTTTGGCGTTTGGGCCATTTATTTAAAAATTGAAGGGAAATAAGACGTTGCTCTCAGAAGGGGCAAGATAAAGAAAAATGATATTGGTTAATTTTAAAACCTATCAGTCGGGTTCTGGTGGAGAAGCGGTTGAGCTAGCTGAAATTTGTCAGGAAGTTCAAAAAGAAACTGGAGTGGAAATTATTCCGGTGGTTCAAGCATTGGACCTGAGTTCGGTCGTGGTCAAACACCAACTGGCTTGGTTGCAGCACTTAGACCCCTCTCTGCAAGGCGCTTTTACCGGATCGATTAATTTGGAAACGGCTCTGGAGCGTGGCGCCCAAGGGGTGATTCTCAATCATTCGGAAAAAAAACTTCCTCCGGGAAAAATTCGCCAAATGATCAAGAGGTGTCGAGATCAAAAAGGTAACTTTCAGATTTTGGTTTGTTGCCGTTCCTTGACCCAAGCGCGAAAGTATTTAAAATTTAAACCCGATTTTTTGGCTTATGAACCGGTTGAGTTAATTGGAGGAGAGATTTCCGTCTCTCAAGCCAAGCCAGGGATGATTGAGAATTTCGTTGAACTGATTAACAAAAAGACTTTTCCGGTGATTGGAGCGGGTATAAAAACGGCCGAGGATATCAAAGTGGGATTAAAATTAGGAGCAAAAGGATTTTTGGTTACCTCGGGAGTTGTGACCGTCAAAGATCCTAAAAAACGATTATTAGAACTCGCCAAAGCGTTTAAAAAATAAATTTAAAGATGGGTAAAAAATATACTATTTGTGTTAGCGGAGGGGCGGAAGGCGGAAACGCCAAGAAAGCTAAAGTCATGTCTTACAAAGTCGGCCAATTGATTGCCCAAAAAGGTTGTGTTCTGATTACCGGAGCAACGACTGGCGTTCCTTTTGAAGCGGCTAGGGGAGCTAAAGAAGCTGGCGGGTCAAACATTGGATTCTCCCCAGCGGGAAGCGAAGAAGAGCATGTCAGGAAATATCGCCTGCCGGCGGATAAAGATATTTTTGACCACATTATCTATGCCGAAGCGGGCTATACGGGCAGAAATTTATTAATGGTTCGTAGTTCGGATGCGACAATTGTGATTGATGGTCGGATTGGAACTTTAAATGAGTTCACCGTCGCTTTTGAAGAAAATGAAATTATTGGTGTTCTGCAAGGTTCTGGAGGAATTGCCGATGAGATTGAGCGCTTGCTTTCCGTCGCTGGTAAAGGACTGAGGAAAACTATTTTTGACGACGATCCGGAAAAACTGGTGAAGAAAGTAATTGCTCGGATTAAAAAAGAAAAGAAGAGGTAAAATAATGAAACTACCTGGCCTGGAAGACTACAACTTTAAGAATAAGAAAGTCCTCCTTCGTCTCAGTTTGGACGTTCCTTTGGAAGTTGACCCTCACGGCCATCTAGAAATCAAAGATACTACCAGAATTGACGAATCGTTGGAGACGATTAATTTCTTGATTAAGCAAAAACCAAAACAAATTATTGTTTTGTCCCATCTCGGTCGGCCTAAAGGCAAAGTCGTGCCGGAATTAAGCCTGCAGCCCGTGGCTCAATATTTAGATGAAAAAATTGGTCGAAAAGTAAAAGCGGCGGGAATAGAATTCTATCTAAGAGAAAACTTACGTTTTGATAAAGGGGAAATAAAGAATTCTCTCGTTTTGGCAAAAAAAATGGCTCGAGGAATGGATGTTTTTGTCAACGAAGCCTTTGCAGTTGCTCATCGAAGGCATGCCTCAGTCGTTGGTTTGACTAAACTTTTGCCGACCTTTTTTGGTTTTGACTTTTTGAAAGAATGGCAAGTTTTAAGCGAGTTAAGACAAAATCCAGATCGACCGGTGGTTTTGCTTCTTGGGGGAGCCAAGCGAGACAAGATTGAATTGGCAAAGAAATTAATCTATTGGGCTGATTTTGTGTTGGTGGGGGGAAAGTTAGTCGAATATGATGGTTTGCCAGTTTTGGCCAAACATCCCAAAGTGATTGGCAGCCTGACTCACGATGGTAAGGATATCAACGAAAAAGCAGTTAAAGTTTTTATTCCCATTTTAAAGAAAGCGAAGACGATCATCTGGGCAGGACCAATGGGAGCGTTTGAAGAAAAGAAGTCGGCCAAGGGGACGGAAATGATCGGCAAATTAGTGGCCGGATCAAAAGCGTTTAAAGTGATCGGAGGAGGAGACACGAAGACAGCGCTGTCCTCACTTAACTTAATTGATAAAATGGATTACGTTTCCTCTGGTGGTGGAGCAATGCTTTACTTTTTGGCTCACGGTAATTTACCGGCTTTGGAAAGACTGAAAAATGACAAAGATAGCGATTAATGGTTTTGGCCGAATCGGCCGAATTGCTTTAAGACTGGCCTTGACGGACTATAGAGATCAGCTGGAAGTGGTGGCGATTAATACTTCCGGATCGATGCCGATTGAAGGTTGGGCTCATCTTTTAGAATATGATACTGTTCATGGTCGCTTCGACCTTGAGGTGAAAATAGAAAAAGGCCAAGAAGGAGAGATAGGCCGATTGAAAATAGACGAAAAGATTATTCCCGTTTTAGTTCAACGGGATCCGAGTAAACTTCCCTGGAAGAAATATCAACCAGAAGTGGTGATTGAATCAACAGGGGTTTTTAATGATAAAAAGAGCGCCTCACTTCATCTGAAAGCGGGAACCAAAAAGGTAGTTGTTTCCGCCGCCACCGACGAAGTTCAGGACTATGTCATTGGCGTTAATGAAAAAAAATATAAGGGAGCCTTGGTGGTTGGCAATGCTTCTTGTACCACTAATTGCGTTGCTCCAATTGTCAAAGTGATTAAAGAAAATTTTGGCTTGCAGAAAGCGATGATGACAACCGTTCACGCTTATACTGCCTTGCAAAGCTTGACTGATGATTCCCACAAAGACTTGCGCCGGGCGAGGGCGGCGGCTCAAAATCTGATCCCCACTTCCACCGGAGCGGCCAAAACTACCGTTGAAGTAATTCCTGAGATTAAAGGCCTTTTTGACGGCTTAGCCGTTAGAGCTCCCATTCTTTGCGGTTCGGTTTCTGACATTACCTTACTAACTCTAAAAAGAACCAGTGTCGAAGAAGTAAATCAGGCTTTTATTAAGGTGGCAAAAGGAGAACTGAAAGACATTCTGGAAACGACAATTAAACCCTTAGTCTCCTCTGATATTTTGGGCTCAAGGGCTTCGGCAATCATTGATTTGAATCTGACTAAAGTGGTCGACGGTGACCTGGTTAAAGTGGTGGCTTGGTATGATAATGAATGGGGTTATTCTTGTCGATTGTTGGAACTGGCGCTTTTAGTGGCTGCTCCGTCTGCCGGCGGACAGGTTAAAAAGAAAAAATGAAGATAAAAAACTTGGCTTCTTATCTGGATTTAGCCAACCATCATCCTGATGCTCAACCGGAAGAAATCAAGAAGCTTTGTCGTCTGGTGGCCAAGTATCATTTTAATTCCGCCTTTGTTAATCCCTATTTTGTCACTTTGGCCAAGAGCCAATCTCAAGAGATTAAAGTGGGAACAGTGATCGCCTTTCCTTTGGGCCAGGAAAAGACGGACATTAAATTAATTAGCGCCCTGTCAGCCGTTAAAGACGGAGCTGATGAGCTGGACGTTTCTCTCAACATTGGCCTCTTTAAAGCCGGCGATTATCCTCATACTCTAGAAGAAATGAGGCGAATCGTTGAGGCGGTTAAATCAATCAAATCGCAAACAATAATTAAGTTTATTATTGAGACTGGCCTTTTAACTGACGAAGAAATTAAAAGAGCCGCCAGCCTCGTTTTAAAAGCCAACGGTGATTTTGTCAAAACCTGTTCTGGCATGGGTCCAAGAGGAGCCAAGCTGAAAGATGTTCAATTAATCAGAGAAGCAATTGGGACATCAGTTCCCATCAAGGTCGCTGGCGGGATTCGCAACTTGAAAACCGCTAAGAGTTTTATTGAGGCTGGAGCGAGTCGAATTGGCACCTCTAAAGCAGTGGAAATCGTAGAAGAAGAAAAGAAAATTAAATGAAAAAAAGAATTGGAACCTATTTTATTTATTGTTTGATTTTCTCTTTTGGCTTTTAGTGATTTCAGTTATTAGGCTAGTTGTTGTAAAGTTGATTAAAGGAGCAGGAAAAGATAAATGACCAACAGTAAGGAAATATTGCTTCAGGCAAAAAAGCAGGGCATTGCGTTAGGGGCTTTTAATGCCGGTAATTTGGAGATTGTTAAAGCTGTCGTAGCCGCGGCTAAGGCAAAAAAAAGTCCTATTATCATCGAAGCTTCTCAGGGGGAAATTGACCATTTTGGAATGGAGAACTTCTTAAGTGTCGTCAAGAAGTTAAGTCAGGGATTGTCTTCTCCAATCCTAACCAATTTTGACCATGGGCCAGGATTGGAAGAATGCCAAGCAGCAATTGAGGCTGGTTTTGACTTGGTCCATTTTGACGGTTCCCAACTTCCTTTAGAAGAAAACTTGAAAATCACCAAAATTTTGCTTCAACAAGCAAAAGAAAAAGGAGTCTTGATTGAGGCGGAGATTAATCCAATAGCTAATCGTTCGCAAGTTTATTCTCAAGATCCAAAAACGGTTCAATCTCAACATGAATACACTGATCCTCAGATGGCCCACGACTTTGTCGCCGAAACCAAAGTTGATTTACTGGCCGTTTTTGTGGGCAATCTCCACGGTGTCTATCCTTCGCCGCCAAGATTGGATTTAGAAAGATTAAAGCTCATTTCTCAAGAAACTGATTGTTTTTTGAGTCTTCATGGCGGCTCGGGTTTATCTCCTGATGACATTAAGATGGCCATTGCTGTTGGCAAAATTGTCAAGATCAACATCAACACCGAGTTAAGAGTTGCTTTCAAAGAAACTTTAAGCAACGTTCTTAAAGGTTCGGAAGAATTGGCGGTTTACAAGCTAATGCCCCCGGTTGAGGCGGCGATTCAGAATGCAGTTGAAGAAAAAATTGACCTTTTTAGACAGGGAGCTTTAAATCAAGAGGAAGCCAGCGATGAAATATGACGTTATCTCTTTCGGCTCGGCCATTCTCGACGTCTTCGTTAACAGTTCCGAGCTAAAAGTTTTTACCGACAAAAATAATTCAACCGGAAAAAGTTTCTCTCTTCCAGTGGGAGCAAAGTTAAAAGCCGACGAGCTGGAGATTCATTCTGGCGGAGGAGGAACGAATGCCGCCGTTAGTTTTGCCCGAATGGGATTAAAAACAGGAGTGGTGGCTCGTTGTGGTTGGGATCTGGCCGGCAAATTAATTCGCCAGGAATTAAAAGAAGAAAAAGTCACCGACCAATTATTGGTTCAGTTCGAAGGGGAAAGAACCGATTGGTCAATCATCTTGATTGACGGTCAAGGTAATTCAACTATTCTAGTCTGGCGAGGGGAAACCAGACTGGAAAAAAGCGTTATTAACTTGTCTTTACTAAATAGCTTTTGGTTTTACCTGGCTTCCTTGGAAGGCAATTTAGAGTTAGTTGAGTTTTTACTTGATCTGGCCAACAAGAATCACATCAAAGTGGCTTGGAATCCGGGTCGAAGAGAAATAGAACAAAAAGAGACTCTTTTGGCTCTAGCTCCCAAAGTTGAAACCTTGATTCTTAATCAGAAAGAATTATTGAGATTGACTAAACCTTCTTTGACTTCTGATCAAGCTTTTGAGAATCTAAGCAAAATTTTACCGAAAACTAATCTAATTATTACTAACGGAAAAGAGGGAGTAAAAGCCAAAGATGCTCAAGGAAAAATTTTTAATTTACCCGGTTTAACAGTTAATCAAAAAGACCAAACCGGAGCAGGGGATGGTTTTGCCAGTGGTTTTGTTGCCGGGTTAATTAAACAAGAATCATTTGAAAAAGCACTTCAAAGAGGGGCGGTTAATGGGGCTTCGGTGGTGACCAAAATTGGAGCCAAGTCCGGTCTAATTTTCGAAAAGGAACTGGATTATTGGCTTTCTAAATTAGACTGAAGTAAGGAAAAATTATTCATATTTGAACAACTTTCTTTGAATCTTGAAACGCAAAATCACCAGCCGAAGAAAAGACGAAACAAAAAGCAGATCACCGGCAGTCGTTGGGCCATCTTTTTTGTTTTTCTGATTACCAGTCTTTTGTCGTTTGTTTTTTGGCTCTCACCTCAATTAACTAATTTTTGGCAAGGATTAAAAAGTCCACTGGTGATTGTCAGTAGTCAAAACCAAGTTGATGAGCATTTGGATTTGGGACCAATCAAAGACCCCCAAAAATTAATCGCTCAATTCAAAGAGATGTCTTCAAATTTAGCAGGTGATTATGGTTTTGTTGTTTGGGCTCTAAAAGATGATCGAGTTTATGGTTCTAAAGAAGAAAAGATTTTTCCGGCCGCTTCATTGATGAAATTACCGGTAATGATCACCTACTTTCGACAAGTTGAAGCGGGAGAACTCAAGTCTTGGGCCAGATATGTTCTCAAAGACGAGGACAAAATTGGCGGTGCGGGAATGTTAATTAACCAATCGGCGGGAGCCTTTTGGACCAATGATCAATTAGTTAGCTTCATGGGTAAATATTCTGACAATACAGCCTTTGCGATTATCAGGGAAAAAGTTGGCGAAGAGAAAATAAACCAGACAATTGAAGATTTAAAAATGGAGAAAACCAATCTGACTGAATTTGAAACCACTCCTCTAGATATTGCTCGGTTATTTAAAGCCGTTTTTGATGAAGGAGTAATCAATAAGCCTCACCGACAAGATTTTCTTGACAGTTTGACGGAAACCGTTTTCGAAAAAAGAATTCCCGAGGGGATATCAGAAAAAATAAAAGTGGCTCACAAAGTAGGAACCGATATGGGGACGTATTCGGACGGAGGAATTATCTTTTCCGCCGACCCCTTCATTCTAGTCGTGATGAGCAAGAATGCCGCTCAGGGAAAAGCGGAAACTTTTATTGCCGATTTCACCAGCCTAGTTTACAAATTTGAAACAGAAGAAAATTAAAAGGGTGGAGCGTAGGCTTATAGGTCTTTTTTGTCTTCTTGGGAAGACGGGATTTGGGCTTGGGCGCAAGGAGGAATCTGGGTTTCTTGGAAAAACCATTCTTCTTTGGTGAGACAATTGGAGCAAGGCAGAGTTCCATTTTGGGCACAGATGGCCACTTTTTTTATTCCTTCGGGAATAGGGAAAGGTTGGTCGGGAATTTTTTCCAAAGTAAGTCGGGTAATTTGATTCCAAATTGGTGAGGCTCCGGTGACTCCAGATGCAACTCGGCTCATGGGAGCATTGTCGTTGTTGCCCACCCAAGCAGCAACCAGGAAGTCGGTAGTGTAACCAATTGTCCAGTTGTCCCTCAAGTTTTGAGTGGTGCCAGTCTTAACAGCCACGTTCGGATGACCATCTATGTTTAAAAGAGAATTGGGACCAAAGGCGGGTGTTCTTGCCCAGTTATCTTTGAGAATGTCAGTCAACATAAAAGCGATTTTTTCGTCGAGAACTTTTTCTTGTCTTTCTACGAGAGTTTTTTGAGTGTGATGTAGGATTTTACCGTTGGCATTTTTAACCAACAGAAGCGGATCAAGCTCGGTTTTGACGCCCTGATTGGCCAAAGTGCCGTAAGCAACCGCCAGATCAACCATCTTGATTTCTCCGCCGCCCAAGGTTAAAGAAAGACCAAAACGGGAAGGATCATCCCAATTGCTGATGCCCATCTTTTGACCCATTTCCACCATTCGTTCGACTCCAAAAGCGGCCAGAACTTTAACTGCGGGGACATTGTAGGAAGAAGCCAGGGCGACTCTTAAGGGAATCGAGCCATGAAAACGATCATCGTAATTTCTGGGCGAATAAGATTCAGAGTAGGGTAATTGGTAAGTGATCGGAGTGTCGGAAATAATGGTTGCAGGTGAAAAACCATTACTTAAGGCGACGGCGTAGTTAATAATCTTAATAGTTGAACCTGGTTGGCGTTCTCTTAAAGTGATGTTGACATTGCCATCGATGTTGGTGTCGAAATAATTCTTTGAACCGACCATGGCGAAAACTTCGCCGGTTTGGGGATTGGTAATTAAAGCACTCCCGTTGGAAACGTTCAAACGACCGATTTTTTCCACCTCTCTGCTAACTACCTCTTCCGCTTCTTCTTGAAGCGGCAGATCAAGTGAGGTAAGAACTTCGAGCCCGCCTTCTTCAACCATTCTTTGGCCAAATTCTTCTACCAAAAGTTCTTTAACCCACAAGACAAAATGAGGAGCTTTGATGATGTTTTTATTTGGAGCAAAGACCATTTCTTGGTTCAAAGCTTTTTCCTCCTCGCTTTTGCCGATGAAACTTTCTTGGTACATTCTCCTTAAGACCAAAGCTTGTCTTTCTTTGGCCAATTCGGGGTGAGCCCCGAAAGGAGAATAACGAGTCGGTGAGGCCGGTAAGCCAGCCAAAAGAGCACTCTGGGCGAGATCTAAATCTTGAACGCTTTTGCCAAAATATTTTTGAGCTGCTTCTTCCGCTCCATAAGCGGTTCCACCATAAGGAACCTCGTTAAAATACATTTGAAGAATCTCGTCTTTAGTAAAAAGTCTTTCCACTAGAACAGCAAGAATAATTTCTTTCACTTTTCGCCTCAAGGTCTTTTCGGGCGAGAGAAGAGTGTTTTTAACCAATTGCTGAGTGATAGTTGAACCACCTTCGCTTTTGCCCTCCTTGAGGTTGGCCAGGGCGGCTCGACTGATACCTTTAAGAGAGAAACCGTGATGTTGGTAGAACTCAGCATCTTCGATGGCGACGGTAGCTTGAATCAGACTGAGAGGGATTTCGTCCAGATCAACTAGAGTTCGGTTCTGTTGACGATAAATTTTATAAAGCAATTGATTATTACGATCGTAAATTTTAGTCGACAAGATCTGCCTGCGTTCAATTAATTGAGAAGGGTCAGGCAAATCATAAACGATCCAGTAAGAGAAACCGCCCAGAGAGATAAGGCAGAAAAAAACTAACCAGAGATAAACAGGAACCTTTTTGAAAACACAAAAAGGCTTGAATAGAAAAGAGAATCTTAATCTTCTTTGAGGATAGACTAAAACAACTCTCTTTTTAGAGAAAATAAAACTTTTTCTGAAGAACAAAACAAGCAGGCTGATGATTTTGATTAGCAAACTCACCACTTTGATTATTTGTTGCCCTAAAAATCTAAAAGGCAGCCAAAAAAAATCAAACGAGATCTTTTGAGCACCAAGATAGACGGGACCAGCCAGAGAAGAGACGGTTAATAGTATGAGGAAAAAGGGTCTTCCGATAAGAAAAAGGAGGTAGGTAGGGGTTTTTGGGACGATTTGTTTACCCTTGACCATAGTTTAATTTTATCAGGTGCCTGGGTTTTTAGGAAGAGGATGTTTATTCTTCGCTTTCATCGAGTTGTTTTGTTTCTGAAGGGGGATTAATTTGACTGGGGTAAATGGTTTGGGCCTGAGTGGGGAAAGTGCAATCTAAACAAAAAGGGCTATTCAAAGGGTCGTAAATGACTTGCTTTTCTTGCAGTTCTTTGTTTTCCGGCAGAGTATCTTTCGTTACCAGCTCATTGGTGGTTTTATCAATTTCCACTGAAGCTTTAAGATTTTCTAGGTTGGGCAAATTATCCTGATCGAAATATTCGAACCTGGTCGGGCAAGGATTGTCCGGGTTGGGTAAAAAGCCACTCAGGGCACAAACTTGTCGACCGACAACGTTTTCCGGTTTGGGCGGCCAGCTTTCTTTTTTATCCTTTAAAGCATGAGAAATGATTTCATTCCAAATCGGTGAAGCCCCAGTGACCCCGGAGACAACATAGCTCATCGGTGAATTGTCATTGTTGCCAACCCAGGTAACAACCAAAACACTCGGTGTCCAACCAATCGTCCAATTGTCTCTTAAATCATTAGTGGTGCCGGTTTTGACTGAGACTTCAGGATGATTTTTGACTCTCAATGAAGAACTGGACCCAAAAGCGGCTGATCGAGCGTTGTTATCCAAGAGAACGTGATTGATCAGGTAAGCAGTTTCCATTTTTAAAACTCGAGGCGCTTCTTTGGTTTGATGCTTGAAGACCTCTTCGCCTTTTAAGTTAACGACTCGTTCAATCGCCCAAATTTCTTGTTTGATGCCCAAATTAGCGAAAGCAGAAAAAGCGGTTGCCATATCAACCATCTTGACTTCGCCACCCCCCAGGGTGAGAGAAAGACCATAATTATCTGGATTTTTAAAAGTAGTGATGCCCATTTCGGTTGCTTTGTCGACGAAATCGGTTAAGCCGTTTAAAACCAGAACTTTGACGGCGGGAATATTAAAAGAATTTCCCAAAGCAAAACGAGCTTGGACTGGGCCATGAAATTGATTGTCATAATTAACCGGACAATAAGCTTTTTGACCTTCAACCAGAAAGCAACTGGAAACATCGTTTAAGACGGTCGAAAGAGTGATCACTCCTTTTTCCAAGCCTAAAGCGTAATTAAGAGGTTTGATTGAAGAACCCGGTTGTCGCTGTCGTAAAGTGACGTTGACCTTGCCATCGATATCGTCATCAAAATAATCTTCGGAACCAATCATGCTTAAGATTTCTCCGGTTCCCGGATTGGTTACCAGGGCAGCCCCGTTGGAAATTTTCTTACTCTTCAGTTGGGCCACTTCACTAGCAACGGTCGTTTGAGCGAAATTTTGCAGATCCAAATCCAAAGTGGTGTAAACTTTTAGACCTCCTTGTTCGACTAAATGCTCACCGAATTCTTCGACCAATAGTTCTTTGACCCACAAGACGAAATGGGGAGCGTTAATGTTCGTCCCTGAATTAGCGTAATTAAGCTCTTCGTCGAATGCTTGATCGGCTTCTTCTTGAGAAAGATAGCCATCTTCAACCATTCGATCTAAAACTCTTTTTTGTCTTTCTTTGGCCAGTTCTGGATGGGCGCCAAAAGGAGAGTATCTGGTGGGAGAAACTGGTAGTCCGGACAGCAAGGCGCCTTCAGCCAAGCTTAAATCCTGGGCGTTTTTGTCAAAGTAAGTTTGAGCGGCTGCTTCCACCCCCCAGGCAGTTCCGCCATAAGGAACTTGATTGAAATACATTTGCAAAATCTCATCTTTGGAATAAACGATTTCTGTTACCAAGGTCAAAACTGCTTCCCGGATTTTTCTTTTAATCGTTCGGTCAGGGGAAAGAAGGGCATTCTTGACCAATTGTTGGGTAATAGTCGAACCACCTTGAAGAGTACCCTTGAAAGAAGTGTTGTAAATGGCTCTAAAAATGCCGCCAAAATCAAAACCGTGATGGGAATAAAAGTTTTTATCTTCGGAAGCAATGGTCGCTTTTTTTAAATAGTCAGGCAATTCTTCCAAAGTTACCGGTACCCGATTTTTATCGGCGTAGATTTCATAGAGCAATTTGCCTTGACGGTCGTAAATAAGAGTTGAAGAAGGGAAGTTTCTCGCATCTTTCAATTGACTTGGCGAAGGCAAGTCTTGGAAGAGGTAAAAAGAAATGATGATTAAAATGACAAACGATAAGGATAAAGCCCAAAAAATCTTTCTCCGGAACAGTTTTTTAAAAAAGTTCTTGGTTCCAGCTATCCGGCTGATTGTTTGCTCGGTTTTCTTTTTGGTCATAACGATTTGAAAACTTGTCAATCCATTTTACATCATTTATGATGAAATTAAGTTTTATGATCTGGCAACGTCTTTTTCGTCGCAATCAGCTTTCAGCTCGACATGTTTTCTTTCTTTTTTCTTTCATTTTTATTCTTTGGGCCTTCTATCGTTACTTTCCCAATTTGCTTTCTGACTGGGCCGAAGAAGCGATTTTGAAACCTTTAATTTGGCTGTTGCCGACTTTTTGGATTGTTAGATTTGTGGAAAAAGAAAAACTTTCTTCGTTAGGGATTACCAGGAAAAATCTGAAACTGGCGATTACTTGGGGGTTAGGGCTAGGAATAGTTTTTGCTTTGGAAGGTTTTCTTATCAACGTGATCAAATATCGCCAGGTGGGGGAAAGCCAGCTTGCTTTGGATCCAGAAATCTTTTTGAGATTGTTTGTTCTTTCTTTCATTATTGCTGTCTCTGAAGAAATCGTTTTTCGCGGCTACATCTTTAATCGTTTCTTGGCTCTCTGGAAGAACGAGTGGAAAGCGAATATTGTTTCTTCACTTCTTTTTGTGATTGTCCATTTACCGGTGGGCATTTTCACTTTAGGATATAGTTCGTCAGTTATGTTGTTTTACCTTTTCTTGATTTTTGTTTATGGTTTTGGAGCGGCCTTTGTCTTTGCCCGTAGTCGAAATATCGTCGCTCCAATTTTACTTCATGTCCTTTGGGCTTGGCCGATTATCCTTTTCAATTAAGGGAAGGGTTGGATACGATGAAAGAATTGAGTTACAATAAAACCAATCTTACAAAATGAAACAGAAGAAAAAGAAATTCAATTACCCAGGAATCTTGTTTGCTTTTTTGAGCCTCTTTTTCGCTACCAGTATTCTTTTTGCTTCTATCTGGAAAGCCTCGGCTCAAAATGTGATTCGGGGAGATCAATATCGAGTTGTGGTTGATCTTCAATCTTCTCTCGAAGGGGATAATCAACTGGACGGACAAGAAGAAACTGACTACTTTTTGGCCTATCCGGGAATTTTACCCGACCACCCTCTTTACCCAATCAAAGTTTTAAGAGATCAGATTTGGTTGTTTTTATCAAGCGGTTCTAAAGTTAAAGCCGAGAAGCAATTGCTTTTTGCCGACAAAAGAATTTCCGCAGCCTTGCAATTGATGGAAAAGGGAAAACCTCAATCGGCAACGGAAACTTCTCTTAAAGCGGAATATTATTTGCTTTCAGCGAGTGAGACTTTGTCTAGTTTGGAAAAAGAAGAATCTCAGGGCTTGAAGCTTAAATTTCTTCAAGCCGCAATGAAACACGAACAAGTCTTAATATCTTTGCAAACGGGGATAGAAGGCGAAGGAGGAGAAATTGACCAAGCTTTGGGAATAAATTCACAAGCAAAAGAAATCTTAAACCAAAATTGATCGGGTTTGTCTCTTTAATTGCTAGTTGACACCCCTCAAGGGGAAATTGATAAGATAAAACTGTTTTTCTGCCCGGGCAGGTGGAATACCTTCCAAAAACAATTAGTTTTTAAGTTAACTCTTAGAAAATGGCTAAAAGAAAAGCTCCTCGTGGCTTTGCCAGAGGAAAATGGACAGAATCATCGCTAAAATTTTTGCATGAACGTTATCTAGCCAAAGATGGTCTAGGTCGTGAAGTGGAAACTCCGGAAGGAATGGTTTGGCGAGTTGCTTCTCAAATCGCCGGAATAGAAACTAACTTTGGCAAGTCGAGTAAAGAGATCAAGCAATTGGCGAAAAACTATTATGATTTAATGGTTTCTCGTTTTTTTATGCCCAATTCACCCACCTTGATAAATGCCGGCAAAGATGACGGTTTACAATATTCAGCTTGTTTTGTTTTGCCCGTCGAAGATTCGATTGAAGCCATTTTTGAAGCGATTAAAAATGCGGCCTTGATCCACAAGAGCGGTGGGGGTACCGGCTTTTCCTTTTCTCGATTGAGACCTAAAGGGAGTATCGTTCGTTCCACT
The DNA here is from genome assembly GCA_964412685.1 of uncultured Gammaproteobacteria bacterium. GTDB lineage: Bacteria > Patescibacteriota > Microgenomatia > PFEM01 > CAYPPS01 > CAYPPS01. The sequence goes on from CAYPPS010000001.1 coordinate 28,074, forward strand.
TCCGGGGTTGCTTCCGGTCCGGTTTCTTTTATGAGAGTCTTTGATTCGGCCACTAATGAGATCAAACAAGGGGGAACTCGGCGAGGAGCCAACATGGGTGTCCTCCGAATCGACCACCCGGACATTTTAGGATTCATTGAATCCAAAGCCAAGGGAGGCATTACCAATTTTAATATCTCGGTGGCGATGACCGACGAATTTATCAAGGCGGTCAAAAAAGACGGTAGTTACTGGCTAATCGAGCCACACGGAAAAAAGAAGATTAAGAAATTAAAAGCGAAACAGGTTTTTAAAAAGATCGTTGAACAAGCTTGGAAAACTGGCGATCCGGGAGTTCTTTTTATTGATCGGGTTAACAAGAGCCGGGCCAATCCGGTTCCTTCTCAAGGTCCGATTGAAGCGACCAATCCCTGTGTTGTCGGTTCAACTTTAATTGCTACCGAAAAAGGGCTTATTAAGATAAAAGATTTAGTTGTTGACAAAATGAAAGTGAAAGTTGTCACTGACGATCGAGTTGTGGGTGAGTCGGGCTTATCGACGAGGAGTTTAACAAGATACATTGACAATGGAGTAAAAGAGATATGGCGATTGCAGACAAAATCAGGCTATGGGCTCACCGCCACGGCTGATCATAAAATTATGACCACTCAAGGCTGGATTCCTTTGGGTCAGCTTAAAGTAAGGGAAAGTAAGGTTTTAATTCAAGCAGGTGAGGGCAACTTTAACCAGAGTTTTGCTCTGCCGTTTGTTCCTGTGAACGAAATCAAAGGTCAAAACGGTAAGATATCACGTTTTAATTTTCCGACCAAATGGTCTGAGCAGTTAGGGCAAGTTTTGGGTTGGTTGGTTGGCGACGGCTGGCTGCGCCAGGGGGACAAAAATTGCCGAGTTGGTTTCAGTTTTGGTAAAGATGACAAGCCTATACTAGATCACTTGAAACCCATTATTAATAACTGGCACGGTCGAGAAATCCAAGAAATTGAAAGAGAAAATGGAGTCTGGCATCTTTCCTATCATCGTCAGGGCTTCGTCGATTTTTTTACCAAATTAGGTGTGAAGCCGGTTAAAGCAGGGGAAAAAGAAGTCCCCGAGGCACTTTTTGCTGCTCCGCGTGAGGTAGTGATTGGATTTTTACAAGGACTTTTTAGTGCCGATGGGACAGTGAATTTTTTAGAAGGTCGAAACGCATATGTCCGCCTAACTTCGAAATCGAGTAAGTTACTTAAACAAGTCCAATTATTACTTTTGAATTTAGGCATACCGACTCAAATTTATAATCGCTCACGACCTGTTAGGAAAAGCCTGTTTCAATATGAAACAAAAGATGGTACCCAAAAAAACTATCAATCAGACGGGGTCCTTTTTGAACTGGGAATTTCTCGCCAGCCGGTGGTCGCTTTTCTAAATGAAATTGGTTTTTTGGTTGGTAAGCATGAACATAAAGTAAAGAAGCTTTTGGATAAGAGGTATTACCGTAAAGATTACAGCGATGAGGTTATTTCAATTGAATCGGCAGGGAAAGAAAAAGTTTTTGATTTGACTGAACCAGCAACCTCTTCCTATATTGCCAATGGCCTGGTGATCTCAAATTGCGGTGAACAACCACTTTATTCCAATGAAGCCTGTAATTTGGGCAGTTTGAATTTAGCCCGCTTTCTTAATAAAAAAAAGGACGACCTAGATTGGCACTTACTTAAAGAAAAGGTTCATTTATCGGTTCGTTTTCTTGACGATGTGATTGAGGCCAATCCTTTCCCCTTGAAACAGATTGATCGGATGGTGAGACTTAACCGGCGAATTGGTTTGGGAGTGATGGGTTGGGCGGATTTACTTTTCGAATTGGAAATCCCTTATGCTTCCCCCAAAGCTTTAAGATTGGCGGAGAAGACAATCAAGTTTATTCAAAAAGAGGCTCACTTAGCCAGTCAAAACCTAGCTCAAGAAAGAGGCGCCTTTCCTAATTTTAAAAAGAGTATTTACAAAGACGGGAAACCGCTTCGAAACGCCACCCTAACGACAATCGCTCCTTCCGGTTCAATTTCCGTTATTACTGGTTGTTCTTCGGGGATAGAGCCTATCTTTGCTCTTTGTTTTAAACATCGAACTGAGGAACGCGAGCTTACTTTTATTAATCCTTACTTTAAAGGAATTGCCAAAAAGCTTGGTTTAAATTCCGATGTTTGGGAGAAGATTGAGGCTCAAGGTAATCTGGAAGGAATCGGAGAGGTTCCCAAGAAGATAAGGAAAATTTTTGTCACGGCTCATGAAGTGGCCTGGCAAGATCACATTGCCACGCAAGCCGTTTTCCAAAAAGGAACCGACAACGCCGTTTCCAAAACCATTAATCTTCCCCACCAGGCAACTCAAAAAGACGTTCATCAATCTTACCTTAAAGCCCATGAAACCGGTTGTATGGGAGTGACTGTTTTTCGTGACGGTTGCAAACAAGAACAAGTGCTTTATTCCGGCTTGAAAGAAAAGGAGAAACCAGTCGTTGAAATAGACAAAAGTGACACTGCTCGGCTTAAAGTTAAATCTCGACCAAAAGTGGTCAGCGGAAAAACTTATCGGATTGTTACCCCGGTGGGAACGGCGTTTGTGACGGTAAATACTAATGGCAACAATGAACCTTTAGAAGTTTTTGTCAATGTGGGTAAAGCCGGTTCGGCAATTATGGCCGACGCTGAGGCGATTGGTCGTTTAATCTCTTTGAGCTTGAAAGTGGCTTCGCCTTATCCGACGAAAGAGGTTTTGTGGCAGGTAATTGATCAGTTAAACGGAATTAGTGGCGGAGACAGCGTTGGTTTTGGCAAGGATCGGATTTTGTCTTTGGCCGATGGAGTTGCCCACGTTTTGAGCGAGTACTATCAGGAAGAGGCTCAAAAATTGTTAAACCCAAAGGGAGAAGTCTCGCCAGTAGTCCAACAACCCAGTTTGCTTTCTCAAAGTAAAAGAAGAGATCTTTGTCCGGATTGCGGTCGAGCCTCTTTAATCTTTCAAGAAGGCTGTGCCAAATGCCTTTATTGCGGCTACAATAAGTGTTAAACTGAATCATTGTGCTGCCAGAAAAAAAGGAAATTCTTCCTTCTCATCCCCAAGAAAAACCATTAGTTTCAGAACGGTTAGTAGTGCCGGAAGTTCCGAAACAGGTTGAAGCCGAAGAATCGGCCGGAGCGGATTTGCAGTTTAAAAAGCCAGTTCTGGATCCCGCTGGTCAGACTTTGCTTTCTTCGGCTCAACCTCAACAAGTGAAAATAACCTTACCATTGACTCACAAACAACTTCATCACGCTTTAAAGCAGCGAGTTGGTTTTGCTGCTCGTTGGCTGGGAGAACAAGTAATGCGCTTAGTTAAAATAAGATCCCGGCAATTTATTTACCAAATGCCAAAATCTAAAGGTTAATATAAATGAATCAACTTTCTTTAACTAATGTTTTTTCCCAACTGGGCTATTGGCTTGTTCTGGGTTCACTTTTGTTGGTTTGCTTGGGCGGCTTAGCTGCTTTGGCTTACGGATTGGTAATTTGGTATCGCCATCGGAATCGGGAAAAACAATCATTAGAATACGTTTTGCTCCAAGTTTCTGTGCCTGCCAACAATGAAGTTAAAATTGATGCGGCGGAACAGATGTTTGCTTCTTTGAGTTCTCTAAAAAAAGGTGGCTTTTTAAAATTTTTGAACCTCCAACCTCATTTTACTTTGGAAATTGTTGCCAAGAATGAGGATATTCGTTTTTATGTTTCGGTTCACAAAAAGATCAGAGACATGATGGAAAAACAAATTAACGCCGCTTATCCCAGTGCCGAAGTGATTGAGGTGCCCGAATATAGTATTTTTAGCCCCAATGGTCGAGTTGCCTTCACGGAATTGGAGATGAAGGATTCAAGTTTCCGCCCCTTGAATAGTTATCGAGATTTACCAACTGACCCGCTTTCGGGGATAACCTCGGCGATGGCCAAACTGGCTGAAGGCGAATCAGCCGTTGTTCAAATCGTTGTTTCGGCCGCGGACAGTAAATGGCGTTCATTGGGAAAAGGTTTTATTTCTAAAACCAAAAAGGATGAATCCGATCCGGAAAAAGCCAGTTTTAAAGTAGACGCGAAAACCTTGGAAGCGATTGAAAATAAGACCGGCAAACCGGGTTTTGAAGTGGCGGTTCGTTTGGTTGTTTGTTCTGACTCGATTGAATCCGCGAAAGCTCAGTTGAGTAATTTGAAGAGTGCTTTTACTCAATTTAATTCTAGTTATAATCGTTTAGGGTCGAGAAAAATTTGGATAAAGAGTGCTTTTATGATTGATTTCATTTATCGTTATCAATCAATTGTTCGCTTGGGAACTAAAGAGACGGTTCTTAGTAGTGAGGAATTGGCAACGATTTTTCACTTTCCTAACAAGTTTGTGGAAACACCTCATATTCATTGGATTTATTCTCGACGAGCACCAGCGCCACCGGAAATACCCAAATCCGGTCTTCTTTTGGGCCGGAGTGTTTTTAGAGGGACTAGCCGACCAGTTTTTTTGAGTGAAAAAGACCGTCGTCGCCACTCTTATATCATTGGTCGAACCGGAACTGGCAAATCTGAGTTGATGCGAGAAATGATTCTCCAAGACATCAACGCCGGTCGGGGAGTTTGTTTGATCGACCCTCATGATTTGGCGGAAGATATTCTCCACTTTATTCCTCCGGAAAGGGCCAAAGATGTAATTTATTTTGATCCTTCCGATACCGAGAGGCCAATGGGACTTAACCTCTTGGAAGCGGAAACGGAAGACCAGAAACACTTTGTCGCCACATCAATCATTAACTTGATGTATAAACTTTTCGATCCTTATAAAACGGGAATTGTCGGGCCTCGATTTGAGCACGCGGTTAGAAACTCGATGTTGACGGTGATGGAACAAAAAGGAGCGACTTTTGTTGAGCTTTACCGAGCGCTCCAAGACCCAGCTTATGTTCAGGAATTGTTGCCGTTGGTAAAAGATCCGTTGGTGAAAAGATATTGGACGGATCAAATCGCCCGAACGAACGAATTCCATAAATCGGAAACTTTAGATTACATTGTTTCCAAGTTCGGCCGATTTGTCGGCAACAAAATGATACGTAACATTATTGGCCAGTCAAAATCAGCCTTTGATTTTAGAGAAGTGATGGATGAAGGCAAGATTTTAATTATTAATTTAGCCAAAGGCAAGATTGGAGAGGAAAACTCTTCCTTTATAGGTTTAGTTTTGGTACCTAGAATTTTACTTGCCGCAATGAGTCGAACGGATATTCCCGAGGAACAACGGCGAGATTTTTATCTTTATGTTGATGAGTTCCAAAATTTTGCCACTCCCGATTTCGCTCAAATTCTCTCTGAGGCGAGAAAATATAAGCTTAATTTGACGGTTGCCAACCAATTTGTTGGTCAGATGGAAGAAGAAGTCAAAGATGCCATCTTTGGTAACGTGGGAACGAAAATTTCTTTCCAAATTGGAGTCAATGACGCTAATTACCTACAACAAGAGTATCAACCCGCCTTCTCGGAGGAAGACTTAATTAATATCGAGCGCTTTCACGCTTACGTTAAGACCATTGTCAGGGGAGAGCCGGTGCCAGCGTTCAGTATTGACACCACCAAAGATATGAATGAGCTCGCAAAAATGAAGGATCCAAAAATTGCCAAGATGATCAAAGATCTTTCTCGATTTAGGTACGGTCGTGATCGAGAAGTGGTTGAAGCGGAAATAACCGAACGAGCCAAGCTTTAAAAAAACCGCTTGTTTTAGTAGAATATGAGCGGGCCGGTAGCTCAGCGGTTAGAGCACTGCTCTTATAAGGCAGGGGTCGCTGGTTCAAATCCAGCCCGGCCTACAAACAGAACGAACGCTTCAATGTTTGTGGGATAAGTCCAAAAAAGCTTTTTAGAGTTCTTCTAATTTTTCGCTTGAGGAAACTTTGTCTTTAATAAATTCCAAATATTTTTCGGTGGTGGAGAGTCTTTTGTGGCCAACAACTTGTTGGAGTCGTACCGGGGAAGTCCCAGCCATTAGTTGATGAGCAATAAAAGTATGTCTTAGATCGTTGACGGTCACGTTTTTGACTCCTGCTAGCCTAAAGTAACGATCAATGGCGGAACGAATGTTTCTGACATTCATGGCTCGGTGATTTTTAGTGACAAAAATAGTTTGTGCTTTTGATTTTGGCCGATGATCTAAATAGCGCTCCAGCGCCTTTTTGGCTGAAGAATTTAAGGGAACTTTTCTTAACGGTTGAGCCTCACAAGCTTGAATCGTGATATCTTTTTCGTCAATGTTTTCAAACTCTAATCTGGCCAATTCACCGATACGCATTCCGGTTTGAAGTAGAATTTCAATCACGGCTGCCATTCGAGGATCATTCCTAACCGTGTCTCTCAAAGCGCGGTATTCCATCTTGGTTAGAATTCGAGGAGGATTGGTGGTAAATTTTGGATGGGCAACGCTAATAGCAGGATCGTTCTCAATCGTCTTGATGCTGACTAAATAACGGAAGAAAGCTTTGATGGAATTAAGCTTTCTGGAAACTGACTTGGGAGTATATTTTTTTTCTTCCAACAAAAATTTTTTGAAATCATTGATTAAGTCCGAGGTAACCCGATCAACCAAATCGACATTTTTTTCCGCCAAAAAACTGGCAAACTGAGAGAGATCGTTGCCATATGCTAGGATAGTGTAAGAAGAACGCTTATCTTTTTTTAAATTCTCGACAAACTTTTCTCGACCGGTGCTTAAATTTAAAGGTGACATTCTAGCTTATAATAACACTATCCAGGATGAGAGTCAACCAATTTTCGTGCCTATTTTAGGCCTAAATTATGAGGAAAAAATTTCTTAAAATTCTGGCTTTTTTTATCGGGGTATGTCTTATAATTAGCTTATCTCGGAGTATCTACCAGCTCCTTCAGGCAGGACAGCAATTAGGCCAAACTGAAGAAAAGCTGGCGAAACTGGAGAGAGACAGAGAAGAGCTTTTTGAGCAAAAAACTTATCAAGAAACTCGATTTTTCATCGAAAAAGAAGCGAGAGAAAAACTGAATTTAAGTTATCCCGGCGAAGCAGTTGTCATTCTTCCGGACGAAAAAGAATTGATTAAACAAGTTCAGGACTTTCAGGCCAAAACACTTCCCAATTACCAACGTTGGCTCAATCTTTTCATCTAAATTTTCTTGTCATTTGAAGCTAGTTTTGCTAGAATGATTCTTGGCTTGATATGCGGGGTAGTGTACGGCTGCACGCGAGGCTCATAATCTTGCAGACTAGGTTCAACTCCTAGCCCCGCAACTAAATTTTAAGGCAGGGTAGCTCAGTCGGTTAGAGCGTTGGATTCATAAACCAAAGGTCGTGGGTTCAACTCCCACCCCTGCTACTTTTGTAAAGTTTTAGGGGCGTGGTTAAATGGTATAACAGCAGTCTCCAAAACTGCTATTGGGGGTTCGATTCCCTCCGCCCCTGCAAATTAGCCTCAGATGATATACTTCTTTTATAGTTAGATGGAAAATAGCGAATTTGAAATATCTGTTAACCTTAAGGGTTTTCCTTTAAGATTTAAAACAACTCATGACCTTTTCTCTTACGGGGAAATAGATGGGGGAACAAAACTTCTCATAGATAATTTAAAAATGTCTGATGGCTTTACTTGTCTTGATTTGGGTTGTGGGTATGGTGCTATTGGAATCACAATGGCTAAGCTGAATCCAAAAAGCACGGTCTATTTGGTAGACAAAGATTTGGTCGCAATTGAGTATGCAAGAAAAAACTGTGAACTAAACGGTCTCTCGAATTGCAGGGTTATTCTCAGTAATGGATTTAGCCATATTAAAGACGTTAAATTTGACGTTGTTGTTTCCAATTTGCCGACTCACGTTTCAAAAGAAACAAGAACACAGTTTTTCAGAGACGCTCAGAAACAACTCAATCAAGATGGAAAAATATATGTTGTTACCGTAAACAAAGTAAGACCATATATTCAGAAGGTTTTCCAAGAGGTTTTTGGCAACTACTCCAAGGTTGCGTACAGTAAAACCCACACTGTCTCTTCAACACAAAAAAACGTCTAGTGAGCAAGGGCCTTAGGGCTTTTCCGGTAGAAAGTTCTGACATCTTTCACTAGTCCCTGCATTTTAGCCTCAAACAATTATATCTGACTGTCAAAAACTGAAGAAAATAGCAATTTATACCAGTTACTATTTTCAGTCTCTACCTGATTTTTTATCCATTTCTGGCCCAATTATTTGATATGCACCACAAGAATCACCTTTGTAATACTGACAGCGGCGGCCTTTACTTTCATATATTATCCTCAACCCACATTTACTGTGGGGCATTCTTACTGGACATATAATTGCCTTCTTGAATGTTGGCGTTAATTCTTCTTCAGAAGGAATTATTTGTGCCTCTATTATTGGTCCACCTTCAATTGGTCGGCAATGTAATAATTTACCGTTTAATAATAAATCTGGTAATCTTTCCGTGTTCATGAAAAGCATTATATCTCTTGTGAAGTATTTACAAAAGCATGCTGGTAATCTCGGTAATGTTCCTGATAATAAGTTCCAACAATGTTCACTAGTCCCTGCAATTTAGCTTTAAAAATGAGTCAAAGCTGATTGATAGTTAAACAAGAAGGCTTGTCGTTTTTTGAAATTACGAATCTCGTATCTGTTTAAGAACCTTTTTCTTCTACGCAAATAATGAGGCTAAAAGAGAACTATCTCCTGTTCCGTTCAGAAATCCAGTTTCCCTGTCATGCGCAAAGTTCGAACTAGTTCAAGCTAGGGCAACTAGTATCTTCTTTTGCCAATCTCGGTAGGGGTACCTATCTTCACTATTTTTCTTTGCTAATTGGTCATTTATTTCTATCATTTTCTTAAATCCCTCCAGCGTCGGAGTCCAAATGGGCTGACCTCGCAAGTTACCTAATGGATTCTCTGGGGCAAGCGAGGAAATATTTTCAATTATATTTAGTTTCCGAAGCAGCTTCTCGGCTTGTTCTATAGTTCCCAACTCTAATCTAAAATCAGGCGAAAGAGACGGATTTTTAAAAACAACTTTGCCCACTGCGCCTACTTTCCGTGGCGTGTGTTGATACCCATGCTTTTTGATTATCCGAATAAACTTATCTTTTGACTCTTCTTTTATAAACAAATCAAAATCGCCATGGGCTCTGGTTAATGTTCCATAAAGAGCATCAAGTCCATAACCACCAGTAACCCAGGCTCTAATTCCAAGCCGATGACATTCTGCAAGAATCACCAATAAAGAATCTAGTTGCCTTAATTGTTCGTCAGAAGGAAGGTAGCTAAAGGCCTTAGATTTTCTCATTAACCTAATTCTACCAAAGTACCTCTTTTAATAAAATTATCTGGAAAAAGCAGGCCGAAAAGAATAATTCAGAGTTACCAAACCGTCAGAGCTTTCCCGAAACCAGGTTCCAACAAAGTTTACTAGCCCCTGCAAAGACAAATAAAAAGAAGCTCTCAACAAAACTTACCAGCTCTCGCACATATACATATGTAGGAGTTTGGGTTTGCGAGGAAGGAAATATTAAGTGTGAAGGAGATTGCACACCCGGTGTGCAATGTGTTTTTGCTATAATCTCAATTAAGGATGGGTAACAAAAAAAGAGTTTTTTCTGGCAGTCGGCCCACCGGCAGACTTCACCTCGGTAATTACCTAGGTGGAATTAAAGGCTACATTGCTCTTCAGGAGAGAGGGGATTTGGATTGTATTTACGGAGTCGTGGATCTCCATGCGATTACCACTCCCTACAATCCCAAAGAATTGGCTAAAAATACTTATGAAGTGGTGTTAGATTATCTTGGTGCCGGTCTAGATCCCAAAAAATGTCACTTAATGATCCAATCTCAAATTCCCGAACACGTTGAACTGGCTTACTTGCTCGGGACGATTTATCCGGTTTCTCGAATTGAACAACTGCCGACTTACAAAGATAAGAAAAAAGAGAATCCCAATTATATTAATGTTGGCCTTTTTTATTACCCGATTTTGATGGCGGCTGATATTTTGATTTATCAAGCTAATTTGGTTCCGGTTGGTCGAGATCAATTGCCCCATATCGAACTGGCTCGAGAAGTAGCGCGTAAGTTTAACCTTACTTTTAAAAAGGTTTTTGTTGAACCCAAAGTTTTTCTTTCTGAAGGTGAGTCGGTTCCCAGTTTGACGGGAACAGGCAAAATGAGCAAGACAATCAAAGACAGTTTCATCGAATTAACCGATGATTTGAAAACAATTGAAGCCAAGTTGGCCAAGGCACCGACTGATTCAGGAAAAGGAAGCCAGATTCCTTCTCGGAGTGGGGTGGCTAATTTACTTAAATTAGTGGCGCTTTTTGAGGGTGAATCAAAAAAGAAAGAATACGAAAAAGATTATTTATCTTCGGGAATTAAATATGCCCAATTGAAGAAAGATTTGGCCTTGAGTATTTTTGAGGAACTAAAACCAATCCAGAAAAGAAGAGCCGACTTTGAAAAACATCCTCAGCAGGTTGAGAAAATTTTGGAAGACGGGCGAAAATATTGCTCTGAAATTGCCCAAAAAACCTTGGCAGAAGCAAAACAAGCCATGGGTTTTTAGCTTCTTTTATGCCTCGCTTTGTGATAGAATAGCCCTTACTGATGGCCAGATATAAAGTAGTTGATATTAACAAGGAAAATTTTGAATTGATCCCTCCGCCCGCTAGTCGGTATTTCAGTTGTCAAAAATGTTTTTATTGGATTGGCAAGAAGGACGGTCGTTTAGATCAAAAACAGCAAAAGAAAAAATGGTTTTTGAGAAGAGGAGCCGTCCACGGTAGTTTGGGCAAACTGCTTTATCCCAACGCCAAGGCTAAAGAACCGATTGCTTTTACCCAATTTGCCCCAATTCAAGAAATGAGTACAGTGGAATTAATTTATCTGCGTGAAAGAATAAAAACTCCCAAAAAAGGATGGTGCATTACTTGTTTAACTGTGAAGAAACCTTGGCGAGGCAAAGGAGTTGCGTCTAGCTTAGTTAAAACAGTTTTGAGAGATTTAAAAAAACGAGGAGTTAAAACAGTTGACGCTTATCCAACCCTTAAGAAAACCAATCTAGGTGAGGCTCCGGTGGGACCGGTGGAAGTTTGGCTTTCTCTGGGATTCAAGGTTTTAAACGAAGGATCAGAGACTCCAATAGTCAGAAAGAAGCTCTAAAATTTAACAATGGCAAAAAAGAAAGCGGTCAAAAAAAGCAAGCTCCCTTTTAATTTAAAACTAAATCTTAAAAATGTTTTGATTTGGCTTTTGGTACTCTGGTTAGTGGTTTCACTTGGTTTTTCTTTTTTGAGCCAGAAAGGGACAAGAGAAGAAATTTCCCTCTCACAGGTTTTAAACGATATTAAACAGGACAAGATCAAGCAAATTGAGGTTGAGGATGATCGTTTGTATTTAGATTACGGCGATGGAGAAGTAGGAAAATTTGCCCGTAAAGAACAACAAGATACGTTTACTCAAATTTTGGGAGAGGCAGAAATCTTGCCGGAAAGTGTTAATTTCACCATTAAAGACACTTCTCTCACTCGGGTTTTGGTTGAACTTTTGGCGACGACAATCTTACCTCTAGGATTGATGGTCGCTTTTTTCTTTTTCATTTTTCGTCAAGCCAGAGGAGCCCAAGATAGCATTTTTTCTTTCGGTAAATCGAAAGCAAAATTGTTTGCCAAAGGTAAACAAACGATTGCTTTTAAAGATGTCGCTGGAGTTGATGAGGCGAAAAAAGAATTAGAGGAAGTAGTTGATTTTTTGAAGCATCCACAAAAATATCGTCGTTTGGGAGCTCGAATTCCCAAAGGAGTTCTTTTGATTGGTCCGGCCGGAGTGGGAAAAACATTGATGGCCAAAGCGGTGGCAGGAGAAGCGGGGGTTTCTTTCTTTTCTATGGCCGGTTCGGAGTTCATTGAAATGTTAGTTGGCGTCGGTGCAAGTAGAGTTCGGGATCTCTTTTCTACAGCAAAAAAGACCGCCCCGTCAATTATTTTTATCGACGAAATAGACGCGATTGGCAGACAACGAGGCAGTGGACTTGCTGGTGGCCATGACGAGCGAGAACAGACTTTAAATCAAATTTTAGTAGAGATGGATGGTTTTACTCCCAATGACAACACGATCGTTCTGGCGGCGACAAATAGGGGAGATTTGTTAGATCCAGCTTTACTTAGACCAGGCCGATTCGATCGACGAGTAACTTTGGATATGCCGGACATTGAAGATCGAAAGGCGATCTTGAAAATTCATGCTCAAGGCAAACCTTTTGCTAAAGATGTTGATTGGGAAAAAGTGGCTAGGGCAACCGTCTCTTTTTCTGGAGCAGATTTGGAAAACGTTCTTAATGAAGCGGCTATTTTCGCGGCTCGGCAAAACAAAAAAGAAATTGGCATGGCTGATATTAGTGAGGCGTCCTTGCGAGTGAAGATGGGGCCAGAGAAAAAACGATTGCAATCAAAACAAGAACGGAAAATGACCGCTTATCACGAAGCCGGTCACGCGGTGGTTAGTTTCTTGCTACCCCACGTTGATCCGGTTCATCGGGTTTCAATTGTTTCCCGGGGAATGGCGATGGGTTTTACTCTAATTCCACCAAAAAGAGATCGCTATCAAGAAACGGAGTCACAACTACAAGAAATGATTACCACTCTTTTGGGTGGTCGAGCGGTGGAAGAGATGGTCTTCAAGGAGTTTACCGTTGGGTCGAGCAACGACATTGAAAAAGCGACCATGTTGGCGCGGCAAATGGTAGTTGATTTTGGAATGAGTAGTTTGGGTCCAATTAATTTCGGCCCTCAGATGGATCAAAATCGCTATTCGCGCGGATTGATGCCCGCTTCCGAGGTAAGTCCACAAACCAAAATGAAAATTGATCAGGAAGTAAAAAAGATAATTGATAAATCTTATCGCCAGGCGAAAGAATTATTAAAGGGGAATAAGCCCAAACTGGATTTGATTGCTGAGAAGTTATTGGAAAAAGAAACGATTGAAGAAGACGAATTTGAACGTTTAATGAAAAGAAAATGACCAAAGAACGTTTAGTTCTTTTTGATGGAAACGCGATTATTCATCGGGCTTACTGGGCTTTTCCGCTTAGCTTAACGACCAAAAAAGGGGAAATCGTCAACGCAGTTTATGGATTCTCTCGGATGTTGTTGAAAGCCTTAGAAGATTTAAAACCCAAGTTTGTTATTTGTGCTTTTGATTTGCCGGGACCGAATTTTCGCCATCAGGCGTTTATCGGTTATCAAGCCCATCGACCGGAAATGGAAGCCGACCTTGCGTCTCAAATAGACAAGGTTCACCAAGTCGTCGAGGCGTTAGGAATTCCCATTTTTACTCAACCCGGTTTTGAAGCGGATGATGTTTTGGGAACTTTGAGCAAGTTGGCCAAGAGAAGGAGAAAAAATCTGGAAGTGATCATTGTTACCGGGGACAAAGATATTCTCCAGTTGGTTGAGAAGAGAATTAAAGTTTTGATTCCCAATAAAGGGTTTGCCGCACCGACTCTCTTTGGGCCCAAAAAAGTCAAAGAAGCCTTAGGGGTAACCCCCGATCAAATAATTGACTATAAGGCCTTGATGGGAGATTCTTCGGACAATTATCCTGGTGTTTCTGGGATTGGACCGAAAACTGCTTGTCAGCTCTTGGACCGGTTTTCTACTTTGGATCAGATTTACAAAAACCTGGATAAGATTGAAAGTGAATCGATCAGAAAGAAGTTAGAAGAAGGTAGAGAATCAGCTTTTCTATCGCAAAAGTTGGCCAAGATAGTAATTGATTTGAAATTGAAGCTTAAATTTAAACAAGCTCGTTTTAGCTATCAAAAAGCTACGGGAGCGGTTGAATTGTTTGAAGAATTGGGTTTTAAGAGTTTAATTAAGAGACTTCCGGGTTCTTCGGTTCGAGAGGAACGAGAGAAGCAAATGAGTTTGATTTAAAACTTAACTAAAAAATGAAGATTGCTTTAGTTCATGATTATTTAAGAGAATATGGCGGGGCGGAGAGGGTCTTGATGGCTCTTCACCAGCTTTGGCCGAAAAGTCCAATCTACACGGCTTTTAAGACTGGCGGTTCAACTGCTGCCAAAGAGTTTGCTAAAGCCGAAGTGAGGGAATCATTTTTAGCCCCTTTAATTAAGCATAAAAATCTTTATAGTCCATTACGGTTTTTTGCTCCGTTGATCTGGCGTAGTTTTAACTTAGAAGATTTCGATCTCGTCATCACTTCCAGTTCTTGGTATATCACTCGAGGATTTCGAACCGGCAAAAAAACCAAAATAGTTTGTTATTGCCACACACCACCGCGCTATCTTTACGGTTATCCGACCTCGGTTGAATGGCAGCGTTATCTGCCGATCAAGATCTATGCCCTTGTTGTCAATCATTTTTTGCGACAGGTTGATTATCGAAGTGCTCAACAAGTTGATCATTTCATCGTCAATTCTAAAAATGTTCAGAATAGGGTGAAGAAATTTTATCGTCGAGATTCGACTGTCATTTACCCGCCAGTTAAAGCAAAAGAAATTGCCCGAGCGACTAAGAACTTAAAGACGGAAGATTATTTTTTGATCGTTTCTCGATTAGTGGGGGCCAAGGGAATTGAATTGGCGGCTGAGGTTGCTAAAACAGCCAAAGTGAAAATTAAGATTGTGGGTGAACCAGCAGGGTTGCGCTGGTTGGGAGGGAAACTAGAACAGCTAAAAAATCCCTATCTAGAATTTTTGGGACGGGTGTCCGATAAGCAGCTGTATCAATTATATGGCCGATGTCGAGCCTTTTTAGCCCTAGCAGAAGATGAAGACTTTGGGATTGCTCCGGTTGAAGCTCAAGCGGCGGGTCGGCCGGTGATTGCTTTTCGGGGTGGAGGTTTTCTGGAGTCGGTGGTTGAGGGCAAAACGGGTTGTTTTATTGATGACCTGAAACCAAAAACATTGGCTAAAACTCTAAAAGAATTTAAGACGGAGAACTATTCGTCTCAGAATTGTCGTCAGCAAGCGCTTAACTTTGACGAGAGCGTTTTTAAACAAAAGTTAAAAGAGTTTCTCAGAAAACATGCCTGAACTACCGGAAGTAGAAACCATTAAGAGACAGCTTGGTCAAGATTTGATTGGTCAGAAGATAAAAATGATCAAAGTTTTGAGCCCCAAAAATTTCATCGGTGAAGTCGAAAAAGTGGTTGGTAAAAAGATAATTGGGGTTGAAAGGAGGGCCAAAGTAATTATGGTCAAACTGGAGGGAGATTGTTGTCTTTTGATTCATCTCAAACTGACCGGTCAATTAATTTATCTACCTGTTCGGCAAACTCAAAGTTCGTCGGTCGATAAACGAATAAACTTAGATGGTAAACAGTCAGGGCCTTTTGTCGTCGGTCAATTACCGAATAATTTCACTCGGATAATTATTACTTTTGATTCCGGTCATCTTTTTTTCAATGATTTACGGAAATTTGGTTGGGTGAAAGTAGTGGAAAACTGCCAAGAAGAAAGCCAGAAGGAGTTTAAAAATTTTGGCCCAGAAGCTCTCGGCCAGGATTTTAGCTTGGCCTATTTCAAGCAAGTATTAAGTAAAAGCCGACGGGCAATCAAATTAGTTCTCCTCGACCAAAAGAAGCTGGCGGGAGTGGGCAACATTTATGCCAATGAAGCTTTGTTCATGGCCAAGATTGACCCTCGTCGTCCAGCCAACAGTTTGAGTGATTTGGAGATTAAAAAATTGCGCTTGGCTACAAGAGATGTCCTTGCTCAAGCGATTAAAAAAGGAGGAACAACTGCCAACGACGATGCTTATCGACAGGCGAACGGTAAAGTGGGTACTTTTCAAAAGTATTTGCAGGTTTATGGTCGAACGGGCCAGTCGTGTCCCAATTGTTCCGGTCAGATTGAAAGAATTAAATTAGGCGGGAGAGGGACGTTCTTCTGTTCCCAGTGTCAAAAATGATTATTAAAGAAATCAATCTGGAAAACTTTCGTAATCATAAACAGCGGGTGATTGAGTTTTTACCAGGAATTACCGCTATTGTTGGCCCCAATGCTTCCGGCAAGACAAATCTCCTGGAAAGCCTGTTTCTTTTGGCCTTAGGGACATCTTCGCGGACCCAAGTAGGCTCGGAAATGATTGCTCATGGCCAATCTTTAGCCCGGGTCAATTGTCAGGTTATTGATCAAGAAAAAATGACTTTAGAGGTAGTTTTAACTACCGGAGAAATCAATCAAGCCAGGGTGGCTAAAAAGAGATACCTGATTAACGGGATCGCTAAAAGAAAAATGGATTTTGTTGGTTGCTTAAAGGCGGTTTACTTTGGTCCTCAAGATTTAGAGCTAATTTTGGGCAGCCCTTCGATTAGGAGAAATTATCTTAATTCTATTCTCGAGCAAGTCGATCGCGATTATCGTCGAGCCAGTCTTTCTTATCAAAAAGGATTAAGACAAAGAAACAAACTGTTGGAACAAATCAGAGAAGAGGGGAAACCTCGGTCAATGCTTTTTTTCTGGGATAAGCTTTTGATTGAAAACGGCCAACTGATGACTCAAAAGAGAGAAGAATTAATCGAATCAATTAACCAATCGCCTTATTTCAAGCCAGTTGAAGTTTTCTATGACAAAAGTGTCATTTCCATTGACAGATTAAAACAATATGAACGACAAGAAGTCGCGGCCGCGGCTACATTAGTTGGTCCTCACAGAGATGACTTTCAAATTTTTCTTAATGGTAAAAACCAAAAAAGAAGCTTACATTCTTACGGTTCAAGAGGAGAACAAAGATTGGCGGTTTTTGCGCTTAAATTGGCCGAACTTGATTTTATTACTACTCGGACAGAAACCAAGCCGATCTTGCTTCTCGATGACATTTTTTCTGAGTTAGATCATCAGCACCGAAAACAGCTTTTTAAAATTATACCCAAACACCAAACAATTATCACCACTAGCGATATTTACTTGATTGAACCGGAATTCAGAAAGAAGCTGACTTTAGTAAAATTCTTGTAATTCCGGCAGTTTTTTGCAAGAATAAGCTATGTACGCCCCTCGATTTTCTATTACCAACGAAACCCTTTCTAACATTGGCTTGATTGAAGCCGCTAAAGAAGTAATTGAAAACTCGCCCCTAATCCCAGTTTATGAGGCTCGGTTTGTCAAAGAAGCGATTGTTCGTTCAGTTCATCACGGGACCCACATAGAAGGGAACGATTTGACCTTGGGTGAAGCCCGGAAAATAATCGAGGGAGAAACAGTTGTCGCCAGAGATAGAGATGTTCAAGAAGTGATTAATTATCGAAAAGTGCTTGATTATCTTGAAGGTTTGATTAGAAGCGAGAATGGCCGACCCAATTATAACCAATTAATGCTGAGGAAAATTAATGCCCTTGCTTGTGAAAGAGTGATCGAGGATGGTCGGGCGGGAGAGATCAGACAGACTCAGGTAGTTTTGAAAAAGAGCGGTACTGGTGAAGTAGTTTTTCGGCCTCCGGCGGCGGTGGAGGTGCCTTTTTTGCTGGAAGATTTTTTTGCCTGGCTGAATTCTGCTGAAGGCAAAAAACTGCATCCGGTAATTAAAGCTGGAGTGGCTCACTACGTTTTAGTCGCCATTCATCCTTTCATTGAGGCCAATGGTCGAACGGTTCGTGCTTTTGCCACCTTGATCCTTTTTGCCGAAAATTATGACATTAAAAGGTTCTTTTCTTTAGAAGAATATTTCGATAAAGATGCCTATCATTATTATCGGGCGATGATGGAAGTTGATCGGCAATCGGAAGACTTGTCTCAACGAGATTTGACTCCTTGGTTGGAATATTTCACTCAGGCGATGGCAGTGGAATTAACTCGGGTTAAAGAAAAAGTCAAACAGCTTTCTTTTGACGTTAGGCGAAAAGCTAAAACTGGCGACCAAATCCGCCTCAATGAACGCCAAATGAAACTGATGGAATACTTACAAGAAAAAGGCAACGTTTCTATGTCAGAAGCAAGAAAGATAGCGCCAAATTACTCTCCCGATACCTTGACTCGCGACTTTAATTTTTTTGTTAGCAAGGGTATAGTTAAAAAAGAAGGAAAAACCAAAGGAGCGAGATATCTTTTGAAATAAAGACCTAAGATTTTAAATGGAAACAACTGATCCGCAATTCCTTTATTTAGCTTTAGTTTTGCCTAGCCTGTTCGGTTTAACTTTGATTGGCGAAGGCTTGAATAAGGTTTTAAAAAATGAAAATCAAGGCCTCATCTCTTTAATAATCGGCCTTCTTTTTATTTGCTTAGTCGTCTTTATTTATTTTTTCCTGTCCACCAGTTTTAATTGAAAAAAAGAGAAATGACTTTTGAAAAATTGGCTTTAGTCTGGCAACAACTAGAGCAAACTAACTCTCGTTTGGAGATCACTCAGATATTGGCTGATTTGTTAAAAAAAGCCTCTGAGGAAGATGTGGGCAATGTTTGCTATTTGAGTCTAGGCAATTTGGCTTCGGAATATCAGGAAATCGACTTTAATTTAGCTGAAAAAATGATGATGAAAGTAATCGCTCAAGCCAGTGGTCAACCGGTGGAAATAGTTAGAAAAAAGTTTAAGCAGGTCGGTGATTTGGGTGAGGTGGCCGAAAGTTTTGCCAAACAAACTAATCGTTTCGATCTTTTTAAGAAGAGCGAGTTGACGGTTAATCAAGTCCATGATCGTTTATTAGACGTGGCGACCCAAGAAGGTGAGGGGTCGGTAGAAAGAAAAGTGGGGAAAATGGTGGCCTTGCTGGAAGATCTTTCTTCGCCTCAAGCAGTTCGTTACGCTGTGAGGATCCCGATTGGCAAATTAAGGCTGGGTTTTTCGAGCTTGACGATCTTGGACGCTCTTTCTTGGATGCTTACGGGTGACAAGTCAAAACGAGAAGAGATTGAAGCGGCTTACAATGTCAAGGCGGACGTAGGAGAGATTGCTAAATTAGCCAAGCGAGGAGGCTTAAAAACAATTCAAAAAGCGAGAATGAGCTTGGGAGTGCCCATCAAACCGGCTCTTTGCCAACGAATTGACACCGCTAAAGAAATTGTCGAAAAAATGGGTCAAGTGGCGGTTGAACCGAAATATGACGGTCAGAGGCTGCAGATCCATTGGGGTTTAGAAGGAAAAGATAAAGTGAGAATCTTTACTCGTAATTTGGAAGGAGTGACTAGTATGTTTCCTGACTTGGTTCAAGCTCTAGGTAAAGAACTTAAGGCCAAAAAGGCTATTTTGGATGGTGAAGTAATCGGCTACGATCGCAAAAAAGGTAAATATTTACCTTTTCAGGAGACGATTAAAAGAAAAAGGAAATATGGCATCACTCAAGCGATTAAAGATATTCCTTTGCAATTAGTTTGTTTCGACTTGCTTTATCTAAATGGTAAGGATTTAATTCAAACCGACTTTGATAAGAGAAGAAAAGAACTAGAAAAAATCTTACCCAAAGAAAACAAAACGATTGTTGTCTCACCGCAAATCTTGACTGATGAGCCGGGAAAATTAATTTCTTATCATTATCAACAAATCAATCAGGGCTTGGAAGGAATCGTGGTTAAAAAATGGCGAGCGCCTTACGATCCAGGGAAAAGGAATTTTACTTGGGTGAAATTGAAACAGGAGAAAGGTAAAAAGGGCGGCGGTCTGGCGGACACTTTGGATTGTTTGATTATGGGCTATTATCGGGGTAAAGGAAGAAGAGCTGGTTTCGGTATTGGCGGTTTTCTGGCGGGGGTAAGAGTGAAAGATAAGTACCTCACTCTTTCCAAAATTGGTACAGGATTAACCGATAAACAATGGCGGGAACTTAAAAAGAGAGCTGATCAGCAGAAAACAACTAAAAAACCCAAGCAATATCAGGTTAGTAAAGATCTGGCTCCGGATGTTTGGTGTCAGCCGGCGATTATGGCGGAAATCGAAGCAGACAATATTACCAAATCACCTCTTCACAGTGCCAAGCTGGCTTTAAGATTTCCCCGACTGAAGAGTTTTAGAGACGACAAAAACCCCAATCAAACGACAACAATTGAAGAAGTGAAGAAATTATACGAGTTGCAAAAATAAAATGGCCATTTGGATTGAAGAGGAATGGTAAAATAATTGATATAAATGCCTGTTTTTGCAATCGAGAAAAGAGTAATAGTACCTTTCATGCGTGCTCTGGTGGAGCAGAGAGCTAGACGAGCTTTAGAAGAAACTCAAGTTCGGGAAGAAAAACAGGAATTTCCAAATTTGACTCCTTTTGCTCCTATGTTGTCTCAGTGCTTAGCGCGAGTATCCCGAGGGACAGGTGGCGACGAAGAAAGCTTTGAAGCCTCGACGGAATTAGGTGGCGACGAAGGCGAACTAGAGGAATCCATTGAGCATTGTCAAAAAGTGGGAATTGCTCCAAATCAGTTAGCTAAAGTTCTTGTTGAACCCGCGGTTTTAAGAGCGGTTGCTTTTGGAGATTTAAGCCTTGACACTGTTGCAGGAATTGAAGCCACTTTAACAGTAATGCTAAGTGGGGCTTTTGAAAAATTCAGCGAGATTTAATCTTAGTAAGCAGATCTTTCCCGAGAAGACAATTCCCTGACTCCGGCTCTTGTTGTTTTTCCATCGGAAGCTCGGATTTTTCTGACCGTGAAGGTGTGACCTTGCTCATTTTCGTAAACCTGTCCGATTGGGATAAGCACGGGGGGGTGTAAATCAACGTCGTGTCCTTCTCCGGGAATAAAGGGTTGGTTAACATCTTCCAAAGAGCTTTCGGGTTCTCTGGGAAGACTAAACCCTTCCTGGCCAGGCCTAAGAAAGCTTTTTTGTTTCGCGATATTTCCTTCTGCCATTTACTCTATTCTACTACACGACGGCTAGGTTTTTGCTACAATTAATTTCATGGACCAAGTGACACCTGATTTAACTTACGGTTTTATTCATACCGTTTACGCCACTTTCATTCATAATTACATTCTTTTTGCCTATCTACTTGGTCTTTCCATTGCCCTGATATTGGCCTTTAAAAAGCCAAGCCGTTACAGTTTTTTTCTTATCTTGGGTTTTGCCGTTTTAGCTTTCAGTTTTGAGTACGATAAACACATTATCGAAGGTTTAAGAGAACAAACCCTTCAGTCACTAATAATCGAGAAACCTCATTATACTGCCCAGAAATGGGTCAGCGTTTTTATTAGCGAAATTTTGCCGCTTTTCTTTTATGCTCTAGGCTGGCTGCTTATTTATATTGCCATTCTTATTGGTGGTTTAAAACATGGATCGACAGACGGAAAATAATCTATTGCCACCTAAGGCGCTGGAGTGCAAGTCGAGGATTTTGAAATCTCCAGAAGGTAAGTGTAATACAAAAAACAATCCCGTTTTACTGCCCGAGATAAATGAGCCTTATAGAGGACAATTCTCGAGACTCTTTTTGGAGCCTTTGCCAGACCTAGAATTTGGGTTGGGGGCTAGTCTTATGAAAGAACGATTGGAAAAAGGGGCGAAAGAGAGAGAGGGTCAGGATTTGTACTTGCCTAAAAGTGTTGCTCGGCTTGTAGATTTGGCTCACGAAGCCCTCGGGCCGCCGGATGGAGCTTTGGGAGTACTTAAGGCCTATCGGCCTAATGTTTTCATCTGGGGGTCTAGGGAGGCAGGTTTTCCTTCTGATTATCCCGGAAGGGACGGCTCGGAAATAGGTTTAATTGGAGTGGACCTGGATTTTACTCCCGAGGGTACTAAAGAAAAGGATCGATACCGTTTAAGTTTTTTCCCCTATCGATTACGGGCTTATACCACCGCTCGAGGGAAGCTTTTTAGGTCGATCGAAGGGTGTGAGCCTGCTGTGGCAAGGCAAATATTGACCCAGCAGGGTAAATCTCCGGAGATAATTTCAGAAATTATTGCTAGTTTGGAGGAAGAGGATCCATACATATCTCTGCTTAATGATAAGTGTGGTTATCGCATCAGGTTAAGTAGTGATGGAAGTTTGTGGTTCGGTCTTTGGATTAACGACGTTCGCTTTCTTGTTTCTGATAACGACGATTCTGTTCCCTTGAAGGGAAAGACACATCAAGTGGAGCTTTGGGAGTCAGGGGACAAATACGGATTGGATAAAAAAAGAGCTGCTTTAGAAAGAAAGTTTCGTCGTAGGGTTTCTTATGATGAAGCTTTTGCGAGTCTTTGCTTGGGGACGGCTCGCGGCCTTACCGGGTTTGAAGAAACCGCCGCTTCAATTTTAGAGAACTATGAAAAACGATAAATTGAATTTCGGTTTGACTATCAAAGAGGCGGAAGAGAAATTGGCCCAGCATGGGCCAAATGAATTGGAGAAAAAGAAAGATTTGGGAGCCTTAAAAGTTTTACTTTCTCAATTTACTTCACCCTTAGTTTATATCTTAGTTATTGCGGCGATAGTAACTTTTCTTTTGGGGGATACTTTAGACTCTACGGTTATCTTCCTGGCGGTTTTAATTAACACTGTCCTTGGTTTTTATCAGGAACATAAAGCCCAAAAGGCCTTGAGCGCCTTAAGTGATTTATTAGAACCGGAAGCAAAGGTAATCCGTGATGGTCAGCAACAAGTCATTAAAGCCAGCTTGATTGTTCCTGGAGATGTTTGCATCTTGACTATTGGTGGTCGAATTCCGGCTGATGGAGTTTTACTTAAAACTTCCGATCTTTCGATTAATGAAGCGATTTTAACCGGTGAAAGCGCGGCGGTGAAAAAGAAAATCAAAGCCTCAGTTTTTGCCGGCACTATGGTCACGACCGGGATTGCTCGGATGCTGGTTTCAAAGACCGGAATGCAGACGGAGATTGGTCGAATTGGCAAAAACGTCTCTTCACTTGAAGATCAAAAAACGCCTCTGCAGATTCAATTGGCTAAATTGGCCAACACTTTGGCTATCTTGGTGGGGATTATTACTGTAGGCATTTTTGTTTTAGGTGAATTAACCGGCTATCCGCCGTTGGAAATGTTTACTGTCAGTGTGGCGATTGCGGTCGCGGCTATTCCTGAAGGATTAGTCGTGGCGGTAACGGTAATTTTGGCTTTGGGGATGCAACGGATTTTAAAGCGGAAAGCAATTGTTAGAAAACTAGTTGCGGCGGAAACTCTAGGCTCGATTAACGTCATTGCTTCGGATAAAACCGGGACTTTGACCGAAGGCGAGATGCGAGTGGTGGATCATGATTTTATTGACCTTAAATTGGGTCAAAAGGTGGCTATTCTCTGCAATGATCTGCGTGATCCTTTGGAAATTTCAATGTGGGAGTGGGCAGTTGAAGCGGGTTTGGAGCCAAAATCTTTGCAAGCAGAAAATCCGCGTCTGGATGAAATTCCCTTTTCACCAGATTATAAAATGATTGCCACTTTGCATCCTGAATTGCTCTTGGTTTCCGGAGCCCCAGAGGTAATTTTGAATCGTTCTCAACTTAGCGGTAAAGAAAAAGATAAATGGCTGGAAAAATTTTCTGAGTTCGGTAATCAAAGTTATCGTTTGGTTGGCTTTGCTTTTAAGAAAGTCTCTAAGACAAAAAAGAAGATGGTTTTAAGTGAATTAAAAGACCTCTCGTGGTTGGGAGTTTTAGTTTATGAGGATCCAATCCGTTCCGGAGTGAAAGAGGCTTTCCAGCAGGCGCGGAAAGCGGGTATAGAAATAAAAGTAATCACCGGTGATTACTTGTCGACCGCTCAGGCTGTTTTGAGGAAATTAGGCTTAGAAACTAAAGGTAAATCAATTGAGGGAGAAGCTTTAAGCAAGTTGGGAGGAGAAGAATATCAAACTCAGGTTGGACGGACAATTCTTTTTGCCCGGACTTCTCCGGAAGAAAAATTGAACATCGTCCAGGCTTTGCAAAGTAAAGGCAAAGTGGTGGCGATGACTGGCGATGGGGTTAATGATGCTCCGGCGTTGAAAGCGGCGGACATTGGTATTGTCGTTAATGACGCCTCTGATGTCTCTAAACAAATAGCCGATATGGTTTTGCTTGATTCTAATTTTGCGACTGTTATCGCGGCGGTTCGTGAAGGCCGGGTGATTTTTGAAAACATCAAGAAGGTCGTCCTTTATCTGCTTTCTCATAGTTTTACCGAAGTGATTTTGATTGGTGGTTCAATCATTATCGGTTTGCCTTTACCGGTAACAGCGGTTCAGATCCTTTGGGTCAATTTGGTTGAAGATAGTTTGCCGGGGATAGCTCTGGCTTACGAGCCGGAAGAAGGACAGGTGATGAGTCAGTCGCCAAGAAAGAAACGGGCTCCTATTCTGGATGGCGAATTGAAATTATTAATTTTCGTGATTGGAATTTTGACCGACGTTACTTTATTAGGACTTTTTTATTACTTAAGCCAAGGTGGTTTTCACTTGCACTACATTCAAACAGTCATGTTTGCTGCTTTAGCAATTGATTCTCCCTTCATTTGCTTGGCTTCACGTTCTTTAAAAAAGAGTGCTTTTAGAACCAATTTTTTTGCTAATCGATTCTTGATTTTCGCTCTAGGAGTTAGTTTTTTATTATTGTTGACGGCGATCTATTGGCCACCTCTACAGAGACTTTTGAATACCCACCCCTTGGGCTTGAACGAGTGGCTTTTCTTGTTAGCCTTGGGATTGTTTAATTTCGCGGCCATTGAGGCGGCTAAGTGGGCTTTCCTTCATCGCCACCGCAATTAGTCTTTTTGTGTTAAAATTTTTTTAACGATGATTTTTTTCTACCTGGCTGTGATGGTCATCGCTTCTTTTCTTTTGATTAAAGCGACTGACTTGCTGGCCATCAATCTAAAGGCTCTCGCTAAAGACACCAAATTGGGTCAATTGGCTCTTTCTGGTTTTATCCTCGCTCTGGCGACTAGCTTGCCGGAATTGTCGGTTTCTATGGCGGCGGCTTTTTCCCACCAATCTAATTTGGCTTTGGGAGTCGTTTTGGGTTCTAATTTGATTAATCTTTCTTTGGTGATTGGCGGAGCTTCTCTCTTGGCCGGTCGAGTTATGGTCAAGGGTAAGTTTTTGCGCCAGGATATTTTTTATACCTTCTTGGCCGGAACAGCGCCGATGGTGCTTTTGTTTGATCGAAAATTGGGACGGATTGACGGGATCATCTTGCTGGCAATCTATGGTTTTTACAATATCTGGGTTTTGAACGGCCATAAAAGACATCAGGAACTTTTAGACCAGCACGAAGAAACAATCAAAGATAAAATAAATCATTTTCTGGTTCGCCGTTTAAAAAGTCGTCGAACCAGGAGAGAATTGGCTTGGGTTTTTGTTGGCCTGGCTTTATTGCTTTTTTCGGCTGAGATTTTAGTTAAGTCGGCTAGCCAAATTGCTTTAGGTTTGAATCTGCCAATTTTGCTAATTGGTTTGTTTCTAGTCTCTATCGGGACTTCTTTGCCGGAACTGGCTCTTTCGATTCGAGCGATTCAAAAGAAGATGCCTCAAATGGTTTTTGGCAACATTTTAGGTTCAGTGGCGGCCAACGGAACTTTAATTATTGGTTTGACGGCTCTGGTTCATCCGATTCAAATCGTGGCTTTTAAAGAATATCTACTTGCCACTTTGGCTTTCATTATCATCTTTGCTTTCTTTTATCTTTTTACTCTTACTAAGCATCGATTGGACCGATGGGAAGGCCTTTTTCTGCTTTTACTTTTCTTGGTTTTTGCTTTGCTCGAGCTTACTGGCTGGCTTAATTTTACTTGACACCTCGGATCTATTTGTGCGACTCTTAGTTAGTGACTTATTGGAAAGGAGGTGAAGAAGATGACTCAGACTCAAAAAACGACAACTAATTTACCACCTAACACGGCTGCGGCTCTGTCTTACTTGTTCGGTTGGATAACCGGTTTAATTTTCTTGTTGATAGAAAAAGATCCTTTTGTTCGTTTCCACGCGATGCAATCAGTGATTATTTTCGGCCTGTTGTTTATAATACCGTTCGTTCCTTTTGTTGGTTGGATTTTATCTCCACTAGTAATGATTGTTGGCTTTGCTCTTTGGGTGATTCTGATCCTCAAGGCTTATCAAGGAGAGGAATTTGAACTTCCTGTAATCGGAGAGTTTGCCCGCAAGCAATTAGGCAAAGATAAATAGTTCTTTTCTTAGAATGAAACTATTAGTAGGCTTGGGTAATCCGGGCAAGCGGTATCGTCGTAACCGGCATAATTTTGGTTTTATGGTGCTCGATGCTTTGGCGGAGGATTTTGCCCTTGACTGGCGGCTTCATTCCAAATCTAACTCACTTTTAACCAAATTGAACTCGGATGTTTTATTGGCCAAGCCGCAAGCACTCATGAATGCCAGTGGAATAGCTCTGGCTAAGTTAGCTGGCTATTATAAGATAAAACCGAAAGATATCTGGGTGATTCACGATGAGTTAGATTTGCCTTTGGGACAAGTGAAAGTTAAAACCGGAGGTGGATCGGCGGGTCATCGAGGAGTGGAGTCAATTGTTGAACAACTGAGTGAGAAGGGTTTTGTTCGTTTTCGCCTTGGGATAGGGCATCCAAGACCAAATGGCCAGGAAGTGGAGGATTACGTCCTGAGCAACTTTGCCGTTGAGGAAAAACCGCTTGTTGAAGAAATGATAAAGACAACGATCGAATCGATCAAGGCCACTTTGTCAGAAGGCGATTAAAAATGTTCTTATTTAAAAAACCAGATAAACAAAAACTACTTTTTCTTTATTTAACCCAATCTTTTCGAGCGGTGGCTGTTTCTTTTTTAGCTTTCTTTTCCTCAATCTTCATTTATAAACAATTTTTACAACAAACGGAAAACCCTAAGCTTGCCTTGCTGGCGGTGATTGTTTTTAATTTAGTCCTTTATTTAAGTAAATTGGTTAGCGTTTGCTTGGCGGAAGAAACTGCTCTTAGGTATGGATTAAAAAAGGACATTATCTTCGGCAATATTTTTGTCGTTTTAGCTTTGTTGGCTTTTGCTTTTTCGGAGAAGCACCTAGGAATTCTTTGGCTGGGAGCAATTTTCTGGGGAGTTTCGATTGGTTATTTTTGGTTTGGTCGTCACGGTCTGCTGGCTAAAATAGGCAATCGGGAGCAGTATGGCCGTTGTAGTGGCGGAGCCAGCGCTCTAAGTATGATGATGTTAATCCTGGTTCCCTTTGTCTCTGGGTTCTTGATCGGAAAAGTTGGCTACACGGCGATTTTTCTGGCCTCACTGGTTTTTATTTTTTTGAGTATTATTTCGGCAGTCTTGCTCAAAGAGGAAAAAACCCATCGCGACACCGATATTAAAGAAGTTTGGAAATTGATGAAAACTCACAAAAGAATGACTCTCACCTATTTTAGCGGCGGCGGGATTGGGGTTTTTTATTCGATTCCGTTAATTCTTTTTGTCTTTTTAAACTTGGAAACAGAATCAGCTTTTGGTGGTTTTTACTCCTTGTCAATGTTTTTGGTTGCCCTGGCCAGTTTGGGGACCGGCAGATGGATTGACAAGAGGGGCAAAAAAGACTTGATTGCTTACGGGGCGGTGATTGCGGCAATTGTTTGGCTGGGTCGTTTTGTGGTTGGAACGATGACCGCCTTTTTCTTTTTTGACGTCATTGATCGGATTGCCAAAGGAATGACGGGGCTGTCTTTGGACGTTCTTTCTTTTGAGAAAGCAATTGATGGTCACTCCACAGGTAGAGCAATTTTGTTTCGAGAATTGGGAATTACTGTCGGATCGATTTTTAGTTGTTTAGTTCTTTTTGTTCTGATTTGGCTAGAGGTTGAATTGAAAACGACCTTTCTATTGGGGAGTCTTTTCTCGCTCCTGCCGCTTTTGATTGTGCGCAAGAAAAAATTACTAGGAGAGTATTTCCATGGTGGTGACGAAGCAAAGTAAAAAACCGGTAGGGATGCAATCTCTGGGCAATCTTTTAAAAGGGTTTGATTGGGATGAGAAAAAATATATTTCCCGAGAATTTCAAGATTACGGCTATCGTTTGGCGGGAGAATTGGGCGATCTTCAGCATAAATCTCTGTACATCAAGTTGGCCGGAGAAACACCTCGGCATTTGATGGAACAAGCCAGGGTTTTTGTCAAAGATGCGGCGCAAGTAAGGAGCAAGGGAAGGTTGTTTATGTGGAAATTGAAACAACTCAAAGACGAAAAGAAGAAATAAGATTAGGAAGTGACATTTGACCAAAGGGGCAAAATTAGCTTAAAATTTTCTAAAGTCAATTTATCTTAATGAATTACCTGTCTTTTTTACCTCGAAAGAAAATTGCGGCTCGCTTGGTGGCTCTTTTTTTCTGGCTTTTCTTGATCTCCTTTTTTAATTTTCATCTCACTTTTAATTTAGTTTTTCTCTGGCTCGGTGGGTTACTTGGCCTGATCTTGATCGAATTAGACCAACTTTTGTACGTTTTTTATTTTCATCCACAGCAAGAAGCTAGTCAACAAGTCAAAGCGTTGGTGGCTCAAAAACGTTATCGTCGGGCTCTGAACTGGTTGTTTCAAACTGGTCCAGGGAGAAAGAAGCTCTCTTTTCACAATGTCTTGTTCCAAGCAATCTTTATCCCTTTTTCTTTTTTGGTCCTGACTTCTTCAGGAAGTTTACTGGGGGCGGGTATTGTGATGGCGATCCAATTAAGTCTGCTTTTGGATCAGATTAATTTAATTTTAAAGAATCAGGATCAGTTTTTTGGAGAGAAATACTTTTGGCCAGTTTCGTTTCCGGTTCCTCTGAGACTTAAAAAGGCCTGGGTTTTTTTAATGATAATTGCTTTTATTCTTCTTAATTTATTGATCATTTAATTTAATAAAGAATGACGAAAAAGGTTTGGGTAAGAAAATTCGATGGTCAGAAAGAACCCTTCGATGAACAGAAAGCTTTGAATTCAATTTTACGGGCGGGAGTGAACAAGAAAAATGCCCCTTTAGTTTTAGCTAAAATTGAAAGTCGACTTTATCCGGGGATTTCCACCAAAGAGATTTATGGTTTTTTACACCAAGAATTGAAACAATCAGGTTTAAAACCGGAATCAAAATTTTTTCGTTTAAGAGAAGCGTTGGGGAAAATGGGTCCGCTTGATTTTGAGAAATTGGTGGCTCAAATTCTGTCTTTGGAACGTTTTAATTCAGAATGGAATGTTTTCCTGCAAGGGCGTTGCACTGAGCATCAAATCGACGTGCTAGCCTCTAATAAAGGACAGTCTTACTTGGTGGAAGTTAAAAGAAGACGGAATCCTCATCGGGATACAGGTTTGGGAGAGATAATTGAGCTTTGGGGTCGGTTTAAAGATATTGGCGAGAGTAGTAAAAACGAACGGGCGATTAAGGAAGCTTGGTTGGTTACCAACACCAAGTTCTCCTCGCATGCAAAGAAGTTTGCTCGCTGTCGAGGGATTAGACTTTTGGGTTGGCGCTACAATACCACCCGCCTCTCTGAAAGTAAAACTGAAGGCCTGGAAAAGATTTTGGAAAGAATCGGCAAGCAAAAAGTGTTAAACTTAATCAATAGTTTTATTTAGAAAATGTTTGACTTAAAAAATAAAAAAGCTTTAGTTACCGGCGGTTCTCGAGGGATTGGTCGGGGAATTGCTTTGGCTTTGGCAAAAGCCGGCGCAGACGTGGCCGTTAACTATCACTCTAATGAGGTTGAGGCCTTAAAAATAGTTGAAGAAATAAAGGCTTTAGGCCGAGAAAGTTTCGCGGTCCAAGGCGATGTTTCTAAGAAAGATCAAGTGGTGAACATGTTTACCCAGATTAAAGAAAAGTGGCAAAATCTCGACATTTTGGTTAATAATGCCGGTATCTTAAAGTATGGTCAAGTCGAGACGATCAGCGAGGAAGACTGGGATGCAGTTTTAAATACCAATCTCAAAGGCCAATTTTTGTGTGTTCAGCAAGCGGTTGCCTTAATGCCGCAAGCGGGCCGGATTATTAACATTGCTTCGATCGCTTCCGGCGGTGTTGGCGTCGGCTATCTTAATATCCCGCACTACGTTGCCTCCAAGGGTGGAGTAGTGGGAATGACCGAAGCTTTGGCCAACGAATTGGGACCGAAGATTAACGTTAATGCCATTGCTCCCGGTTGGATTGAGACTGATATGACCAAAGAGGCGATGAATGATCTGAAAGCACAGGAAGCGACCTTGGCGAGAATCGCTAAAAAAAGAGTCGGCCAGCCGGCAGACATAGGCGCGGCGGCGGTTTATCTTGCTTCCGATGAGGCCGATTATGTTACCGGAACGGTTCTCTATGTTGACGGCGGCTGGTTGGCCAGTTAACCAAGATGACTGATTACTACAGATTAGAAATCTGTGGTCTCAAAAGAAAATTACCCATAAAACCGATTGGTCGAAAAACAAAGTTGGCCAGTTTTAGCCTCTTGGGTGATGTTGAGTTGGTGGAGAAAATCGCCAAAGAACTAACTAAAAGGATAAAAGATTGGCAGTTTGATTATTTAGTGGGGCCGGAAGTGAAAGTGGTTCCTCTCATTCATGAGTTAGCGGCTAATTTAAAACAGCCTACTTACGTAATTTGTCGTAAGAGTATAAAACCGCACATGGTAAGACCGATTACCCTCAGGCCGTTACCTCATTTCCCTAAACACATTCAACCCTTAGTGATTGATGGCAAAGATAGCCAGTTGATTAGAGGGAAAAAGGTGGTTATTGTCGATGATGTGGTTTCGACGGGGGTAACGATGCGAATGATGAAAAAAATGATGGATAAAGTTGGGGCGAAAGTCGTCGGTTTGGTAGCGGCAATTCGACAAGGAGAGAGACAGTTCGATGAATTAGAAGATCTTGTTTACCTGGTGCCCCTGCCGATTATTAAAGATAATTAAAGGGTAAAACTACTTCTTGACAACGGGTTTTTATCTCCTATAGTGAAAGTAACAGTGTAGTGTCTCAATAAAGCCGGAGGCAAAATAAGAAGAATCAAGGCTTAGAAATAATGCTTAATTTGAATTTGTCATTATTAGTTGAACCCGAAGAGAAACCCGGGTTTTTTTGTGGCTTTTGAAAACTAAAAGCGTTTTTAAAAAGCCTGTTCTTTAACAACTGAAGACTATTAAACAAGAAGGAACAGCAGGCAAAAAAAGGCATGAACTTGGGATTTGTGCCCTTCTCTGCCTGCTGTTTAAGGCAAAAAAATTACAAGAAGGGAGTCTATGGATTTTTGCTGGGTGTTGTCGAATGGGTATTTTTTGGCTTGTGTAATCTGAGATATTGAAAGGAGAAAGTGAAATGTCTTGGCGAAAGTTATGGTTGTTGCTGGTTGTGTTGGTGTTGGTGATTGTGGCTGGTGTTGGTGAGCCTGCAATCGTACAAGCGGACAGAACGTATGTGGTTACGTTTTTCATGGCGGATGATAAGTATGACGAGGGATGGAACGCGGCTCATGACGATGGTGTTCGCAAACTGATGGAGCTAGGTGATGTTATCAAGGAATGGGACATGGGGTTTGTCGTTGATCTGGCAGATAAGCGTTTCTACGACAAATTGGAGGTAAATCTGGTCACCAACGTTGGTCAAGGAAGCGGCATTGAGGGTAAAATTCGATCTGCAATTGAGGTCCAGTCTCCCGATATGACTTTCGAGACTTGGTGGACGAGCAAAGATGCTGTCTCGGCGTTGGCACCGGAGTTTCCGGAAGTGATTTTCAATCACTGTTCGGGTTACCCAGTTATTACGAGTGAGCAGTTTTCAACTCGCAATGTGGCAACCTACTTCGTCCGTATGTACTATGCGGACTTTGTGGTTGGTAAAGTTGCAGGACGTAACGGTCACAATAAAGTGGGTGTTGTCGCCACGTTTCCAATTCCTGAACCAGTGAGAGGCTTCAACGCCTTTGCTCAAGGTCTCCAAGCCGGTCTCCGTGAGGCAGGAATGAACGACGATGTCGAGATCAATATTATCTGGATTGAGGAGTGGCTACATAGAGAAAAGGAGCTTTTGGCCACACGAGCCCTGATTGATGCGGGTTACGAAATGATCAAACAGGGGGCCGATACTCCAACAACTGCCCAGACGGCCTGCGAGGAGGGAGTTGATGTGCTTGGTTATGGTCGTGACACACTGCCCACTGCTTCGTGTACGATGGTGACCAATGAATGGGATTGGGGCGACTATTATGTAAAGAGTGTTCTGGCTGGCATAAAAGGTAGGTGGCAACCGCATGATTATTACGAAGAAGGGACGAACATTGTGTTTCATCCCGATACACCACAAGATGTTCTCGATATGGTAGCAGAAACTACTCTTGAAGAAGTTTGGGCCGGGCCCATCAATGGCTATGGGTACGATGAGAACGGAGAAAGGTACGAGATCTTTATTCCCGACGGCTCTGTGCTCACAGATGAAGACCTACTGAGTATGCAGTGGCTCCATTCTGGTATTCAAACAGGACAACAGCCAAGCGCCCCTAAGTTTAGGTTCGCAGTAGAATAGCCATTTTCGACGAGTGAGTTTTCAGTTTACAAAGGGTGTGGCCACGAGCTACAAATGTGACCACACCCTGTTTCAATTTTCCCCTTGTTTCGTTTTCACAAATCCTTTATGGTAATGTCATGGTTGATTTGAGTAAAGACGATTTCCAGTTGGAAGTTTTGGATGAAACAACACCGGTTTTGGTTGATTTTTGGGCGCCTTGGTGTGGGCCTTGCCAGGCAGTGACGCCCGTTTTAAACGAATTGACGAAGGAGTATGGCAATAAGGTAAAAATTGTCAAAGTTAATGTTGATGAAGGAGCCACTTTGGCCCAGAAATATAATGTTGTCAGTATTCCCACCTTAGTAGTTTTTAAAGACGGTAAAGAAATCGAACGCCAGATCGGCTTTAACGGCAAAGAGGCTTTGGTGAAAATAATTGACAAAGCGCTCTAGTTTTACATGTTGGATTTAATTATTATTGGCGCTGGCCCGGCGGGGTTGGCGGCCTCAATTTACGCTTCTCGGTTCAATTTAAATCATCTTGTTATTGGTCTTCAGTTTGGAGGAACGATTGTTCTGGCCCATAAAGTGGACAATTATCCTGGTTTACCCGGTTTGACGGGTCAACAACTGGCAAAAAAGTTTCTTGATCATGCCGAAAAATTGGGAGGAAAAATTATTGCTCAGGAGGTGATGGAAATTGCGAAGCAGAACCACACTTTTTCAGTCATCACCACTAAGGGAGAGAAGTACGAAAGCAAAGCTTTGATTGTTGCCACGGGGACGGAGCGGAAAAAACTGGATATTCCCGGTGAAAAGGAATTGATCGGCAAAGGGGTTTCTTATTGCTCGACTTGTGACGCTCCTTTTTATAAAGATAAAACCGTGGTTGTCGTTGGTGGGGCAAATGCGGCCTGTTCCGGGGCGATTCATCTAGCCGAATTTGCCAGTAAAATTTATTTAGTTTATCGAAAAAGTGATTTGAGAGCGGAACCTTTTTGGGTTAAAGAGGTTAAGAAAAATCCCAGGATTGAAGTAATTTATAAACAAAACTTAACTAAGATTTTAGATGTAGACCAAGGAAAAGTAACTGCGGTTGAACTGGATCAGAAATATGAAGGAAAAAAATCCTTGGAATGTCAGGGAGTTTTTATCGAAATTGGTGGCGTTCCCCTGACTGGATTGGTTCGGGAAATCGGGGTTGAGATAGAATCAGATGGCCACATTAAAACAAACCGGGAAATGGAAACTAATATTAAAGGGGTTTATTGTGTCGGAGACATCAATTCGACCTTTAGGGAATTTAAACAAGTAGTCAGCGCCGTCGCTGAAGGTGCCATCGCCGCTCAAGGAGTTTACCAGAGCTTAAATAAGAAATAGTTTGGATTGACGGAAATTGATATAAATGCTATCTTTTAAATCATGAAAGTTGTTGTAGATAAAACTAAGTGTATCGGTTGTGGAACTTGTGTGGCGATTGCTCCACAAAGTTTTAAACTTGAGGGTGCAACAGTAGTTGCCCTTGAGCCTTTAGGAGACTCGGAAGAGCAGGTTAAAGAGGCAGTTGATAGTTGTCCAGTTGATGCTTTAACGGTTGAAGAATAAATGAATAAAGAAAAAACCAATGGTTTCGCTTCACCCATTTTAATCCTTCTTTTGGTAGTGGCTTCCTTTTTGATGGGAATGATTTGGACCCAATCTCGCCAAAACGGAAACGACGACAATCAGCCAATCGGCCAGCAAGAAGAAGCGGTTCTTGAACAGGAGCAAGAAGAACAAGTTTTAGGGGAAAGCGTGGCCGTTCTTGGTAATTTCAAAGCTTTAGAAGAGACAGAGGTTTGCCTAGAAGACGACAAGCCACTTGTTTATTATTTTGGCCGTTCTTCTTGTCCACATTGTGCTTGGCAACATCCAGTTATCTCTTCGGCAGCAGAAAAATTTGAGGACTTGATTGTTTTCCATGACAACATGGATAAAGCTGGGGTGGATCAAGAAATTTACGAGAAATATAGTTTACTGAATCAAGGAGCGATTCCTTTTATTGTCATTGGTTGTCAGTATTGGCAATTGGGGAGCGGAGAGGCCTTTGGTGAGGAACAGGAAATCGAACATATTACTGCCTTGATTTGCAAAGTGACTAACAATGAACCGGAAGAAGTTTGTGCCCCCTTACAAGAAACCATCGACTCTATTTAAAACTACTTGTTTGCCGATTTGCCGTTCCTGATGCTATAATCTCCTCATGAACATTTTCCAACAAGTGATTGCTCAGGCGATTGAAAATGGAGTTTCTGAGCAAACAGTCATTTTACTTTTGCTTTTACCTCTAGTTACTAGCTTGGTGGCAGCTGCCAGATATATTATCGGTTTCCGTGGTTTCGGTATTTTCATTCCTTCGGCTCTTGCGGCGGCTCTTTATGTGGCCGGTGCTCAGGCAGGAGTAATTGTTTTTTTGGTGGTTTTGTTTTCGGCTACTTTTGCTCGTTGGTTGCTGAGAAAATTCAAACTAAACATTCATTATTTGGCCAGAATGGCCATTTTGCTTTGGCTTGTTTCTTCGGTAACTTTGGTTTTGATTCTTGCTTCTCCTTGGTTGGGGATTGGTCAATTAGTAGTTATCTCTATTTTCCCGATTTTAATTTTGGTTCTTTTGGCAGAAGAGTTTATTGGAGTTCAAACCGGCAAATCTTGGCGAGAAGCGGCCAGGTTGATGATGGAGACAATCATTATTGCTTTCTTGGGTTATTTAGTTTTTCAAAGTAGTTTTTTACAGTTTGCCGCTTTAAAATACCCTCATTGGTTTATTGTTGCCCCGGTGATTTTGAATTTGATTGTTGGTCGGTTCACCGGACTAAGAATTTTTGAATACTACCGATTTCGTAAAATATTAAAGTAACTTTCCTTTGAGAAAATGTTTCCTAAATCTAAACAGGTATTGGGGGTTAATGCCAGAAACCGAGTTTTCTTACGTTTCAACACCAAAAAAGGGAGGAAAGTAGCCGATTCTAAATTGCTAACTAAAAGAAAGTTAGCCAAGGTTAATTTACCCACGCCAAAACTAATTAAGGTTTTTAAAAATTCTCAGGAAGTTCAGAATTTCGATTGGCTGTCTCTTCCTGAGAATTTTGTCTTGAAACCAGTTTCCGGCTTTGGTGGTGAGGGAATTGTTGTTGTCAGAAAAAAAGCTAAATTTGCCGGTGAATGGCGATTGATGGACAATTCTATCATCACTTTGAGTGAATTAAGACAACAATCTTTGGATATCCTTGCTGGTCGTTATAGTCTCCACAATCTTCCGGATAAAGCAATGATTGAAGAGCGAATCAAAATTTCCAAAACCTTTCGTCATTATGCTCATCAGGGAACCCCAGACATAAGAATCATAGTCTTTAATCGAGTTCCAGTTATGGCTATGTTGCGTTTGCCGACGATTGTTTCCAAAGGTAAGGCCAACTTACATCAAGGAGCTTTGGGTTTAGGCATAGATTTAGCAACCGGGATTACAACTCACGCGATTACTACTTTTGGAGTTTTGGATGCTCGAAACTTAAGATATATTCCGGGGACAAAAAGAAAAGTTAATGGGCTTAAGATTCCTTATTGGAATTCTTTTTTGACTTTGGCGGTTAAAGCTCAGGAAGCGGTTCCGGAGTTAGGTTTTTTGGGAGTCGATTTATTTTTAGATAAAGAAAGAGGACCAATAATCGTGGAACTTAATGCTCGACCTGGTCTCTGGGCACAACAGGCAAACATGGTGCCCTTGAAGAAACGACTAGAAAGAGTTGAAGGTTTGGATGTTCGAGATGCTGATCATGGAGTGAGAATTGCTCGGGCTCTTTTTGCCGCTCGTTTTGCCGATCGAATAATGATTAAAGAAGGCCTTCAGATTCTTAGAGTTTGGGAAAAGATAAGAGTTCTTTCTTTTGACAGAAAGCAAAAGCAAGAAATAAAAGCGAAAATAGATACTGGCGCTTGGCGAACCTCGATTGATAAAGATTTTGCCGATCAAATGGGATTGTTGACGCCGGAAAATATTCTTTGGAAAAAAGTTTATCGAAGTGGTTTCGGAAAAGACGAAAGAGAAGCCATTGGGCTTACTTTTTATTTAGGGGGGAGAAAAATAAAAACGGTTGCCAATGTGGCGGAGAGAAGCGAACTAAGGGCGTCGATGATCATTGGTAGAAGAGATTTGGTTGGTTTTTTGATAAGACCGAGAGGTTGAGATGAAAAAAGTTTTATTAGTAGTCACCAAAAAAGGCCAAAAGAAGAAGCATTTAACTCGACGGCTCAACGTCTTGTCGGCTGGCAAGATCGAGTTTAAATTAGTGAGACTTTCTGATTTTACGATTGAATTTAACGGTAAAAAAGTTGAGGTAAGGGTCGAAGGCGAATCCGTTTCTAATTTTGACTTGGTTTATTTTCGCCGAGTTGGAGATATGATGTCTATTGCTGGCTCTTTGGCAATTTGTTTTGACGCCTTAGGGTTGGAATATCTCGATGCATTTTTCAGCCACATGGGTCCAGCTCGGAACAAGCTTTCTGCTTTGCTCAAACTTTCTTTGTCTGGGCTACCAGTGCCGCCAACCTTTTTTTGTTTTAAAGAGCACGTTTTGGAAAATGTTGATTACTTATCGACTCGGTTTGGTTTTCCCCTGATTGCCAAAGAGTTAGCTTCTCAAAGAGGTCGGGGAGTTTTTTTAGTTAAGAATAAAAGTGATTTTGATTTTTTGAACGAAGCGACGGAGGACGATCAGTTTCTTTTTCAAAAGTTCTATCCCAATGATGAAGAGTTTCGGCTGTTGGTTTTAGGGGATAAAGTGGGAGTTTATGAGAGAAAAGTGCGAACGGATGAAAATGAATTTCGTAACAATGTTGCCCTGGGGGCGAAAGAGGAGTTTTTAGATTTGAACCAGATACCAGGGGCGTTAAAGCAAATTGCAGTCAAGGCGGCTGATGTTTTAGGTTATCAAATTTCCGGCGTGGATGTGTTGGTTGACAAAACCACTGGAAAATATTGGTTATTGGAAGCCAATCGGGGTCCGGGACTAACTTACGATGAAAAGGTTTCTCCGGAGATGGTCAAATTGGCTGAATATTTTGCCAAGAAGCTAGGAGAATGAAAAATGCGTAAAGTGGCCATGAGTTTTTCTCGGCCTTTTGAGGGAGACGAACCCCTAGCTCACATTGGGTTTAAACTG
>CAYPPS010000002.1:0-19925 GCA_964412685.1 uncultured Gammaproteobacteria bacterium
TTCTATGCTTTTAACCATCGTTAGTGTTTTGGTTGTTTTGTCGATTTTGATTTTGGTCCATGAATTGGGTCATTTTTTGCTCGCTAAAAGAGCAGGGGTAAAGATAGAAGAATTTGGTTTCGGTTATCCGCCTCGGATTATTGGTAAGAAAATTGGGGAAACCATTTATTCCCTAAATTGGATTCCTTTCGGCGGCTTTGTTCGTCTCTACGGGGAAGAATTGCAGGATCGAAGTCAAACAAAAGATAATCAACGAGCTTTTTGGGCTAAGTCTAAGCTCGAACGAGCTTCGATTATCTTGGCGGGAGTGGTTTTTAATTTCTTGTTGGGAATTGTTTGTTTCTCGATAGTTTATTCCGTTTTAGGAATTCCTACCGAGGGTAAATTGGTCAGAATCGGCGGAGTGATGGAAAATAGTCCGGCTGCTGTTGTTGGCCTTCAGGAAGGGGATGTAATTCTTGGAGTTGACGGTCAGGATCTGACTGGTTTTGAAACTGGCAAAGAAGCGATTAGTACTTTCGCTGAGGTTTCAAAACAAAAACAGGGAGAGGAAATTGGCCTGGTGATAGAAAGACAGAATGGGGAACTAAATTTTAGCCTTACTCCTCGAATTGATTATCCGGAAAACGAAGGACCAATCGGAGTGGTTATCTCTTCTTTTGAGCTAAAGAAATATCCTTTTTGGCAAATGCCTTTCCGGGCGGGGATGGAAGGAATCAAAGAGGCTTTTGGTTGGACGGTTTTGATCGCTTCTTCCTTCGGAGGAATGATTCGCGATTTGGTTACTCAAGGAGCGGTGCCTAAAGACATCGCTGGCCCAATTGGGATTGTTCAAATTACCGGTCAAGTGGCTCGGACGGGACTACTTAATTTAATTCAATTTGTGGGCATTCTTTCGATCAATTTAACGATTTTGAATATCTTACCTTTACCCGCTCTTGATGGTGGTCGACTTACCTTTTTGCTTTACGAAACGATAACCAAAAAGAAGCCCAAGCCCGAAATCGAAGGCTGGATCAATACCATCGGCATGGGTTTGATTATTACTTTGATGTTGCTGGTCACCTTTAATGATTTAACCAGAATTCTTGATTTTACTGCCCTGATGAGTAAATTGGGCCTTTAAACCCCTTGACAATTTAAGCCAATTGTTTTATTTTCTAATCAACTCTTGCCCTGTTTTTCTTAAAATTTGAATGGTTGAGTGTGTTAAAGCGAATCTAATAGAAGGGAGAACTTCCATTCCTGAAGTCGGGATGGTTTTGCCTCTCTTGGGCGGTTCTCGTGATTATTTGTCTTTGATTCCTCAAGAATACCAGAATGACCAATTTCGTTCAGTTTATTATTGGGATAATTGTTCTCCTAACGAGAGATTGTTTCGTTTTTTGCCTTATAATGAGCAGGTTGGTGATGTTTGCTTGATCCAGCCAGCTAGCACTGATAAAGGAAGTTTGTTAAGCGTGAAAGAGAGTGGCTTGGTTTTACGTCAGAATGGCCATGCTTTAGTTGTGCAAGGGACAGAAGAGACTCAAGTTGGCTTTAACGCTGTTTGGCGTTTCGCTCCTCGCCAGGGTCGGCTGGTTTCAGTTCCACCAGACGTAATTTTGTGCAGCTCTGATTGTTGTCTGGGGATTCTGCCCGGTGTTTATGGAGTAGAAATGGGAGTAGTTGTTGTTGAAACAAATAAAATTGAATCAAGAGAAGTGATTTCTTTATTGAGAAATTACATTCCCCAGAAAGTTCTCTCGAAAGTTCCTCAAATAAAGTCAGAGGAAGATCCTTACGACGAAGCTGCCCAAACTTGATTTTTTTGCCGCCTAGAGGTAGAATATGCCCTATAACTAGTAGCACATCTACATGTTAGACGGAGCGGAGCGACGTCATAGTTTGTTCTTTTACAAGCCAGTAGTAAAGAGTACTTTTGCGCCCGGTTTGTGGAGTTGAGTTTTCGACCTCAGAAACGGTGCGCAGAAGTTAGCGCGAAAAAATATCTCGAAGGAGGCAGAAATGTCGAAACTAATTGTGGTATTGGTTATTGTTTTGCTGTTAGGAGTTTCAGTTGCATCGGCAGGTTCACCCGGGCCGTATGCGAACTCTTATCCTTGGTACTATCCACTCACCTGGAGAATGCCTGCCCCATCGTCGGTGCCGCAAGGAGCGTCGGATTATAATAACCCGAACGATCCGGTTTGTGGAGGATTCCCTGGAATGCTCTTGGAGCTTTTTCAGAATCCAAACTACACAACCTATCGGTGTGTGGCACCGCCACAACCGGCTTGGTAGATGCGTTTCGAAGAGTACAATGACGTATCTCTCCTCGTTTTTCTTGTCCGGGGATTATTTTTATTGTTAGCTTTCTCTTTTCTGTAATTTGGCCTACAATGACTTAGTCATATTGGAACTTTACGTTGCAAGAAGGAGAGTGACATGGGGCTACAATTGGTGAGTCGGAAGTATCGTTCAATTTTCCAAGCTTTGATTATGAGGCTCAAAGTGAGCGTAGAGCTGGTTGGTCATGAGTATCTCGTTGTTCGAGCAGTAATTGTGGAAAATTGCCTTGTGGTGGAAGTGGTCGAAAAGAAAGACGGTGGCGGGTTTTCCGTGGCGTGTAGAGATTATTTGTCTCCACCAAAAGGACGGACGTGCATCATTTTCAATGACTGCAAAAAGAAAACCGGACCTTGGTGCACAGGCAAAGTGAAATTCTAGTTGATTCTCCTGGTTGGGGGTTTTGTTTTTAACCCCGGCCAGGAGATTTTTTTTGGAATTTTTCCGGTGTTTGAAATTGAATCGTGTTACAATAATTCCATGCGATATTCAGGTTTGTTTGGTAAGAGTATTAAAACTGACCCCGCTGACACTCAACTTATTTCTCACAAATTACTAGTTAAAGGAGGCTTTGTTCGCCGGGTTTCTACCGGTAGATGGTCTTTTTTGCCTCTGGGTTTGCGGGTTTGGGAAAAAGTAATGGGGATTATTGACGAGGAAATGAAAACTTTGGGAGTACAGAGGATGGAAGTGCCTACTTTACAACCGATTGAAGTTTGGCAGGTCTCTAATCGAGACAAAGCTTTTGGTTCGGAAATGTTGGTGATAGAAGATCATCACGGGGCTACTTTTGCTTTGGGGGCAACCGCCGAAGGAGTAATGGCCGAAGTGGTGAAAATGTTCTCTCCTTCTTATAAAGATTTACCGATTGAAATTTACCAGTTTTCGAAAAAATTCCGTGATGACAAGCGACCTCGAGGAGGATTGATGCGAGTGCGTGAATTTATGATGAAGGACGCTTACACTTTTGCTGCGGATGAGAAACAGTTCGAGAAGAGTTATCAAATGTACTTTGATGCTTATTTGAGAATTGCTAAAAAATTAGGCTTGAAAGTAGTTCCGGTGGAAGCAGATTCTGGAGCCATTGGTGGTAGTGCTTCTCACGAGTTTATGGTCGAGTCTAGTAATGGAGATAATACTTTTGTTGTTTGCAATAAGTGTAGCTATAAAGCCAATTTAGAAAAAGCTGTTTTTATTAAGGAAGAGAAAAACGTTTCTGATGAAGAAAAAAAACTTGAAGAAGTCGAAGCCAAAAGAGGGACAACAATGGAAGATGGAGTCAAACTTCATCAATTACCGCTTTGGCAACAGATAAAAGATGTCTTATATGTTGACGAAAACGGTCGATTCATTCTTGCCATTATTCGCGGGGATTACAATGTCAATGAATTAAAACTTAAAAAAATTATTGATGCTTCCGAATTAAGACATGCGACCGATAAAGAAATTCGCCAAAAGATTCATTCTGAACCCGGCTTTATCTCTCCAGTGAAAATAAAAGAACTTGTCTCCAAAGAAATTAAACTTCTAATCGTCGCCGACGATTCTCTTAAAGGGATTAAGAATGCTTACGGTGGAGCTAACAAAAAACATCGGGATCTATTGAATATAAATTGGGAAAGAGATTACCAAGCGGATTTTGAAGCCGACATTGCCGAAGTAAACAAAGATGCTAGTTGTGCCAAATGCCAAGGTGGCAAATTAAGTTTTAGAAAAGGTTTTGAATGGAGCCATTGTTTTAACATTGGCCAGTTTTATACCCAACCACAAAAATGTAATTTTACAGACAAAGACGGTAAAGATAAACCGCTTTGGATGGGTTCCTATGGTATTGGCTTGGGAAGAAGCATTGCTTGCATGGTTGAGCAAAACCATGACGATAAAGGGATTATCTGGCCAAAGAGCGTCGCTCCTTTTGATTACCATCTAATTTGTCTTGGTGAAGAAGTAAAACAACTGGCAGATAAAGCTTATGAGGCCTTAACCAAAAAAGGCAAAGAAGTTCTTTTTGATGATCGAGAAGATGTCTCTGCCGGGGAGAAGTTTGCCAATGCCGATTTGCTCGGTATTCCGGTCAGATTAGTGATTTCCAAGAAGACAAATGGTAAAATAGAAGTCAAGGAAAGAGATAAAAAAGAAAATAAATTATTAGAATTAGAAAAGCTTTTGCCCAGCTGAGGTTAAGGTTCTTTCAAATTTTCAGTACAAAGGGGGGTGTCATGCTGCATGAGATGGTTGACGGGATCCTTATTTTGTTGATCGTTATTGCTTTTGCCTTTATTTTCGGTGATCTTCCCGCCAGTTGGTGCGGAGACAGGTCGCTGGTAGCAAAAGTAATTGCGGGAGGGACGGGAGCACTGATTGGTCTCTTTGTCGGCTGGATAATTGTCTCAGCCGGGGTTTTCTGCCGAAATACAGGAAAAAGGAGGAAGTAAAATGGCGGACGATAAGACGCCGGGGTTTGACAATGGTGAGGTGTTTTTGCCAATTTATCTGTTAACTCAGTGGAAAGGATGTGTATTCCCACTCACTCTTTTGGGAGTATTGTTGTTCTTGATTGGAGTAGGCTATCTGTTATCTTTACTGTTTTGAACACCAGCCCTGTGAGGGAAATACTTTTCCTTTACAGGGCTCTTTTTTTTGAAAGAGAAAATAGCCAAAAAGACTTTTTTCCTGTAAAATGCGAGGTTAGTAGAAAGGAGAAAAACATGATAGCAGAACCCTCAGAAGTTACTTTTTCCAGACGAATTGAAGAAGAAAGGAGAGAACATCTCCCAGTTTGTGAGAGCCCGGTCGTTTTTTTGGACTTTCTCAGAGGGACGTGGGAATATCGAGATTTGCTCAATCATCGAGTAACGGAAACACAAGAAAGAATGAATTCAGCAGGTATCGATGATGAGATTACTTCGGTTGAAATAATCCCTCTTTTTGAAGATGGAGAACTTTTTAAAAGATTGTTTTGGGATTATTATCAAGATGTTATTCATTTAACTTGGAATCCTGATTCCAATTCTTGGCCGGAGAAATTTTGTCAAAGGTTTAAAACTTATGAAGAAATGGTAGCGAAAGTGAAACTAGCTTGTTTAAACAGTGATCCTGACGCAATAAAAAAGGCTGACGCCGATAGAAAAAACCTACATGATTTTACTGCTAAGGCCTTGGTGGAAGAAAGAATTGTGCCAAATTTAAGTATAGGTAGAGTGATAGCTCGGATGTTATTGGTCGATCGAGGGAAAGAAGAATTAAAAATTGCTCGCCAAGTGGACATAAGTCGAATAATCACAGAATTGCCCGACAGTAAATTAAAAAAGCAAATTTTCCGGGGGATAGAGAAAAACTGGCAAGGAGAATCTCTTTTTACTCTCGAGCGGGCGGCGAAACTTCAAGATTTGTTTATAGAAACAGTAGACGAGTCGGCGAAATACGTTGAGAGGAAAACTTTTATTGAGGCGAAATGAAACAAATACTGACTCATATCAATCCTGATTTGGATGCTGTTTGTAGTTGTTGGTTGATTCGGCGATTTTTGCCTGATTGGGATAAAGCGGAAATTGGATTCGTGAAGTCAGGCAAGGCGAAAAAAAATGACGATATTGATGTTTTGCATGTAGATACTGGCTGGGGCAAACTTGATCATCATCAGACAAGCGATTATCTTTCCGCTTCCAAACTGGTTTTGGATTTCATTTTAAAAGAAACCGAAGGACGGGACTTTTCCGATTTGGAAAAAGAGGCTTTGGAAAAATTGGTTGGAGTAGTGACCGAGATTGACAATGCTCGAGATATTTCCTGGCCGGAAGTGGGCGAAT
Source organism: uncultured Gammaproteobacteria bacterium (assembly GCA_964412685.1). Classification (GTDB taxonomy): domain Bacteria; phylum Patescibacteriota; class Microgenomatia; order PFEM01; family CAYPPS01; genus CAYPPS01. The sequence goes on from CAYPPS010000002.1 coordinate 6,138, forward strand.
TTCGTTATTATTTTTATCTTCATTCCCTAATCGACGGCTTGCGGGGCTTGGCTTTTTCTGATGAACGAGTAATGAAGATTGGCTTTTCTTTACTGGACAGCGCCTTGCTTAATTTTAAAAGCACCATTCGAGCTAAAGAGGAATTAAGCGAAGGAATAATCTTTGAAAGTTCTTGGGGAAAGTCCCTAGGAATTGAAACCTCAAATCGGCATTTACTTTGGGTGGCGGAAGTGGAAGGTTATGCGGTGGTTATTATTAAAGATCCAAAAACTGGAGCGGTACGAATTTACGCCCGGCCGGATTCTCAAGTGGACTTGTCTTCATTGGCCGATCAAATTAAGAAAATTGACCAAACAGGGGATTGGTTTTTACATGCTTCCAAAAAATTGCTTTTAAATCAATCTTCGACTAATCCAACCATGAAACCAACTTCACTTGGTCTCGAAAAGATAATCTCTTTCTTAAAAAGATAGCTTTTTCGTGCTATTATAGAGGTGTGAATAAATCAATTTTCAAAAAGAATGGAAGGGGGTGTTTTTAAAAATGGCAACTGTAGTTCGTCGTAAAAAAGGTGAAAGCAATGACCGTTTGTTGGCCAAGTTTAGGAAAGCAGTTTCTTTTCAAGGATTACTGCCGGAGATTCGTGACCGCCAATATTACAAATCCAATTCTCAAATAAAGAAAGAGAAAATGGCGCCCTTGCGAAGAAGAAAGAAACGTCGTGGCGGGAGGAAGAAGTAAAATGCTAACGGATCAAATCAGAAACGATTTTCAAACCGCTTTAAAAGAAAAAAACGAAACGGTTAAAAGCGTTTTGCGATTAACTTTGTCAGTGTTGAAGAACAAAGAGATTGACAAGAAAGAAGCTTTGACTGACGAAGAAGTGGTGAGTGTTTTGCAAAAAGAGGTTAAGAAAAGAAAAGAGTCGATCGAGGCTTTTACTCAAGGAAATCGTCCTGAGCTTGTTCAGAAAGAAAGGGAAGAATTAACTGTTTTGGACAAATATTTACCTCAAGAAATGGGAATGGAAGAGTTGGGGAAAATAGTTCGAGAAACGATTGATCAGGTTGAAACGGAAGGAACCAAGGATTTTGGCAAGATCATGAGGGCGATGATGGGGAAAGTTAAGGGTCGAATTGGGGGAGACAAAGTGGCCGAGGAGGTTAAAAAAGCCTTAGCTTGAATCCTTTTTTATTTTTTAATCACTAATTGTTATAGTTTGATAGTATTAAGTTGTAGTTGACAGTCTTCCATGTTTTCCGTTTTAATAAAAACCACTAAAGATTTCGCTCTTGATCCGGAAATTGTCAAAAGAAAAGCAATAGAAATCCTGGGTCGTTACTTTGAAAAGAGAGATAGGGTTGAGTTGAGTGTCGTTTTTGTCGATGAGACCGAAAGCCACCAACTTAATTTAAGACTAAGAAAAAAAGATGAATCGGCAAGTGTTTTGACTTTTTCTTTGCAAGAGCAAACAGGGCAGGAGTTTAAGTTTAACAGCTCACCGGATGGGGTTTTGCGTTTAGGTGATATCGTTATTTGCCTGGCGGTGATGAATAGCAAAGGATTAACTTTAGAAGAAATATTAAAACATGGCATCAAAGGCTTATTTTCTAGAATACCGACCACAACAAATCAAAGATTTAGGAATAAAAGAAATCCGTGATCAATTATTGAGGATTTTTAGTCAGGATAAGATTCCTCAAACTTTTCTTTTTACTGGCACCCGGGGGATTGGTAAAACTTCAGCCGCTCGGATTATCGCCAAAGCGGTCAATTGTCTTAAGCGAGGTAGTAAGCCTGAGCCGTGTGGTCAATGCGATTCTTGTTTAGCGATCCAAAAAGGAAATGCGGTTGATTTGATTGAAATTGACGCCGCCTCTAATCGAGGAATTGATGACATTCGGCAATTAAAGGAAAGAATTGACTTGATGCCCGTCAAGTTGGAGCACAAGGTTTATATCATTGACGAAGTCCACATGTTAACTACTGAAGCCTTCAATGCTTTGCTTAAAACATTAGAAGAGCCACCTTTACACACGGTCTTTGTTCTCTGTACGACTAATCCGGAAAAGATTCCTCCGACCATTATTTCTCGTTGCTTGAGGTTTGATTTCCGTCGGGCTAACAAAGAAGAAATCGTGGAGAACTTGAAACAGGTGGCTAAAAAGGAAAAACTTAAAGTTGAAATTGGAGTTTTTGAATTGTTGGCCAAAATGGCCGATGGTAGTTTTCGTGATGCTCAAAAAGCGCTTCAGCAGTTGGCCAGTGGAAGGAAGGAGATTACTTCGGTTCAAGCTCAAGAGTTTTTCGGTTCCTTGGCTGGAGCGGGCCTTATCGAGCTGATCGATGGTTTAGTTAGCCAGGATTCTCCTCGAGTCTTTGGTAGTTTGGAAGAAATAGCTCAAGGGAATCTTGATTACGATCAATTGTTAAAAGAACTTTTGGAGACCTTACGCCAGTCTCTTCTTTTGCAGATGGAGGTAATTAAGGGCGATCAGTCGACGGCGGTGACTAAAGCGGCGAGTTTAACTTCGACTGGTTTGAAAAATTTGATCAATTGTCTTCTGAACGCGGCGGTTCAACAAAAAAACTCTCCTGTTGCCGGTTTGCCTTTGGAATTGGCGTTAGCCAACTGGTTGAGCCAAGAACAACCAATGTCCAATCCGGAGAGTGGTTCTGGTTTCTCTTCTTCCGTCGAAACAAAAGTTAAAACCAAAATGAAAGAGACAAAAAGAGATAAAGAGACAAAAAGAGATAAAGAAAAACTAAGTTCGGTTGAAAAAATTGGAGACTCGGACAAGCCCTTAGATGAATCGTGTTGGCAGAAAATTTTGTCCCTCGTTCGGCCTCAAAATCATTCTGTTGAAGCCTTGCTTCGATCTTGTCGCCCGCTCGGTTGCGATGAAAAAATTTTAACCTTAGAAGTGTTCTATAAATTCCACAAAGAACAATTGGAGATTCATCAGCGAAGAGAGATTATCGAAAAAACGATTAGCGAAGTTTTAGGTCGGCCAGTAAGGATCAAGTTGATTTTGGGAGAACGGCCAGCAGTAACGGAAGAAGAGGTAGAGGAGACAGAGACTGGTGCGGAGGAGGATTTTGATGTTATAATTAACCAAGCAGCAAAAATTTTTAACGATGTTTAATAAAGCGAAAAATTTCATTGGTAACACTGGCCAGAAGGCTAATCTAGCTCGACAGATGATGGGTATTCAGAAACAGTTGGCAAAGGAGAAAGTGATTTGGGAAGAAAACGGCATTAGAGTAATAAGCACCGGTGGAATCGTTCCCGGCTCGATGAAAATTAAAGAGTTAGAGTTTGAAGCGAAAAATGAGCGCTATCTGATCGATGTTCTTAATAAGGCGATTAAGAAAGCTCAAGAGAAAAGTCTAAAGAAAATGCAGGAATTGGGTTCTGGAATGGGCATGGGCATCTGATTTCACAATGATTCTTCCTTCTTCTTTAAAAAAATTAATTGATTCTTTTGAAAGATTGCCAGGAATTGGACCTAAAACTGCTCAAAGACTGGCGCTTTATCTACTTAATGTTCCTCAAGAACAATTAGACGAGTTTTCTCAAACTTTGAGCGAATTAAAAACCAAAACCTTGCTTTGCACTCTTTGTCATAACGTTACCGACGAAGATCCTTGTCCGACCTGTCGTTCCTCAACCAGAGACAGGAAAATTCTTTGTGTAACCGAACATCCGTTAGATGTTTTAGCCATTGAGAAAAGTGGCCACTTTAATGGCCTTTATCATGTTTTACACGGAGTGATTTCCCCTTTAAACAACATTGGAGTTGATGACCTTTATATTGCTCCTTTGTTCAAGCGGATCAAAGACAACAATCCTCAGATGACAGAAATCATATTAGCGACCAATCCCAACATGGAGGGTGAAGCCACATCGATGTATTTGGCCAAACAAATTAAAAGTATTAACGAAAAAATTAAGGTAACCAGATTGGGGCAAGGCTTGCCCATTGGAGGCGATTTGGAATATGCCGATGAATTGACTTTGCGTCAGGCATTATCAGGCAGGCGGGTTTATTAGTTGCCTTCCAGTCGTTATAATAAACTTATGAATTCCAAGCAACGACGGCCAGTAGTTAATGATTTTGAATCTCTGGTCAAAAAGACTGGACTACCTTCGACTTCTCCTGCCCTAGGGATGAGCGAAAAGAGTAAGCCGCTGGAAACGGACAGACTGGCTCAATTGAAAGCCCGAGACCAAGCCTTGAGTAAAAAATTGATTAGTGAGATGGAAAAAGAAATAGAGGAACATCGTCGTTTGCGGCAAGCAAAGAAAGAGGAAGAAGCAAAAGAGGCTCAAATTTTGGCCGAACAACAGCAGCAACAACAAGATCAACCAAAAAGAGGAACTCCTCCCAGCAGCCGGCCAAAAAGAGGTGGTGCTTTCCTGGGATTGGGGAAAAAGAAAGCGACTGAAGCTCGAGTTAAACAAACCAGACAAGAAGCGATTGGAAGCAAAGGGGGCGGTTGATGATTCAATTTTTTAATCGAACCAGCAAAAAAAAGGAGGTTTTTAAGTCTCTCAAAGAGGGGAAAGTGGGGATTTATTCTTGTGGCCCTACTGTCTATTGGAATCAACACATTGGTCATATGTATGCTTACGTAGTTTGGGATGTTTTGGTTCGTTTTCTTCGTTTTTCCGGGTTCGAAGTTAACTGGATAATGAACATTACTGATGTTGGCCACTTAACTTCTGATGAAGACACTGGTGAGGACAAGATGGAAAAAGGAGCCAAAAGGGAGAAATTGACCGTTTGGCAAATCGCCGAGAAATATACTGGTCAGTTTATTGCCAGCTTAGAACTACTTAATATCCAAAAGCCGGAAGTTTTATCTCGAGCAACTGAGCATATCAAAGAACAGATTGAATTGATTAAAAAAATTGAAGGAAATGGTTTTACTTACCGGACCAAGACCGGCTTGGTTTTTGACACTAATAAATTTACCGATTATGCCAAGTTTGCCGGTTTAAAACTGGATGAACAAGCGGCGGGGGCGAGGGTGATGGTGGACAAGGAAAAAAAATCTCCTTGGGACTTTTTGCTTTGGGTAACCAACCAGCCGAAACATATTATGCAATGGGACAGTCCTTGGGGACGAGGGTTTCCTGGTTGGCACATTGAATGTACAGCCATGTCGACCAAATATTTAGGAGAGAGGTTTGATATCCACACTGGCGGAACAGAACACATCAAGGTTCATCATACCAATGAGATTGCTCAAGCTCACGGCGCCTTCGGTCACAAGATCGTCAATTATTGGCTTCATAATGGCTGGTTGACTTTGAAAGGAAAAAAGATGAGTAAGTCCAAAGGTAATATGCTTTTGGTGACCGATCTGATCGACAAAGGTTTTGATCCAATGCATTTCCGTTATTTGGTTTTAACTTCTCATTATCGGAAAGGAATCGTTTTTGACTTTCAAGCTCTTGAAGCGGCCAAGGTGGCTTACGAGCGTTTGATTGAAATGATCAAAGGTTGGTCAAGCGAAGATGAAAAAAAGACGGGTCGGGGGTTGAGTCAAGAAAAACTAACTAAAATAGAAGGTTTAAGAGCGGAGTTTGTCGAAGTTTTGAGTGACGACTTAAACACCGCCAAGGCTCTGGCGTCTGTCTGGCGGCTGGTGAAATCTAATCTTTCCAGTTTAGATAAATTGGAATTGGTGACCGAGTTCGATCGGGTTTTGGGTCTTAATTTAATTGAAAAAGCCAAAAAGGAAACTAAACAGAAAGAAACAATCAAAGTCTCTGAGGAAATTGATAAATTAGCTCGAGAAAGAAAAATCTTGAGAGAAAAAGGTGAATTTGAAAAAGCTGATGAGTTGAGAAGAAAAATTGAAAAAAAAGGGTGGTTGATTGAAGATTTACCGAGTGGTAACTACCAACTCCTGTCCAAAAAGTGAAAATATTTGTCTTCATCTGCCTGCAAGTTGTTTTTGATTTACTAGCTCCTTTGAGCTCAACGCCTCTTTTCTTTGCCGGTTTTGCTATCTTCGGCAAGCAAGTTATTCTTTATCATTTCTTGGCCAACCTTATTTCTTTTGGAGTTAATTTCTGGATTGCTAGAATTTGGGGGAGAAGATTGACTCAAAAATTGGTTGGAGAGAAAAACATGGCCAAGGTTAACCGTTTGGCTCAGAAACACGGGCTAAAAACATTAGCTTTTTTAAGATTGAGCCAATGGTATCTCAATGATTTTACTTCTTATGCTTTTGGGATGACAAAGATTAAGTTTTGGCCCTACTTTTTAACTAGTTTTTTTGCTTCTTTACCACTCTTTTTAATTTGGTGGTTTGTTTTGGCTCCAAGCCTAGACAGCCTGTTTACATTTGCTCTTTTGTGGGCCATTTTCTTCATCGCTTTTCTCTTGTTTGTCTTTGGACTGAGTCGAACAAAAAATTGGACAAAAAAATTCTTTTAACGTAGTCTAAAAAGCAAGGAGGTTTAGTGTTGGGATTCTTAAAAAAAAGAGGAAAAAATAAACTTTGGTTTAATATCATTTTATTGTTGATTTTACCTCTTGTTTCTGTTTTGATTGTTTTAATCTTGGTTCAGAACTTCTTAAATTTGAGGATACAGGATCAGGGTGAGACTAAGCTTTCGGCTGATGAAAGTGCTTTAAAACCGAGCCAATTGTTGAATGATAAAAAAGATCATGCTAATCAAGAGTTGGTTTTAAGGGGACGAGTAGTTAAAGAACCCGCTGTTTGTCAGAAGAAAGAATGCCCTGAAGCGGATTCTTGTTGCGGTTGTCCCGAGAAAAGAGACTTGATTATTTATGATGAAAATACCAGCCTGGGTCGATCTACGGGCGGTCGATTGCAGCTTTTGACTTCGGAAAATGATTCTTTTTGTCGAAGAGAAATTGGAACTTGCGATTATCAATGCGGCGATTGGCTCGAAGGAGGGATTTACCAAGTTGAGGGAACTTTTTTTTATCGAAAGCCGCCACCGGGTTGGGCCACTTCTTTCGAGTATCATTTTGTTGTTCAAGAAAAGAAGCTTTTAGGAACGGTTGATTTGGGGAAAAATGTGACCAATTTTTGGCAGGAATTGATGGATAAATTAAAAGGGTTTTCTACTTCTGGCAGTTACGTGTTACCCTAAAATAATGATTGTGAGTAAAAAGGGGAACAAGATTATTATTGAACCAAAAAAGAATTTTTGGGTGTTTGAGAATTCGCTCCGGTCGACAATCAAGCTTTCTGATGCTGATTTGAAAAAAGCTAGAGATGAATTTTCTAAGGATTGGGGTCAAAAGTGGCAGAAATAACAAGTTAAAAATACTTTCCTTCGACAAGAAGTTCCTCAAAAATTTGTGAGTGATTATGTTACCCTAAAATAATGAGAGTCGGGAAGTCGGAGAAAAAAGTTGGGTTTGACACTCCACGTTATCTGCGGGCTCAAAAAAAGGCGATTGAGGAACGCTTAGATCATTTTTCGGGTCGACTCTATTTGGAATTCGGCGGGAAATTACTAAATGATTTTCATGCCGCTCGGACTCTTCCCGGTTATGATCCTAACGCCAAACTTCAATTATTAAAGAGCTTGAAAAGAAACACCGAGGTGATTTATTGTGTTTCAGCTAAACAATTGGCCGAGGGGAAAATTAGAGGTGATTACGGAATTGATTATAGTCAAGCGGCGATTCGGGCTTTAGAGACTTTAAAAAGCTTAAATCTGCCGATAGCGGCAGTAGTGATTAATCGTTACGAAGGTGAAAATGAAGCCCTCATTTTAGAACGTCAGGTTAAGACGATGCGGATCCCGTCTTACCGGCGTTACGAGATTGAAGGCTATCCTAACGATTTGAAGAAAATTTTAAGTGCTCGAGGTTACGGTAAAGACAGTTACATTCCGGCTAAAAAGAAATTGGTGGTTGTTTGGGGGGCTGGTCCAGGATCGGGTAAATTGTCAACTTGTTTGGGTCAGATCTACCATGATTCTCAGCGGAAAATTAATTCTGGCTATGCTAAGTTCGAAACTTTTCCGGTTTGGAATCTTCCTCTCCAGCACCCGATCAACATTGCTTACGAGGCTTCCACGGCAGATTTAGGCGACTTTAATCTGATTGATCCTTTTCATCATCAAGCTTATAAAAAAGTGGCGGTCAATTACAATCGTGATGTAGAAGCATTTCCCATTATCATGGCGATTTTGGAAAAAGTTTTGAAGAAAAAGAATTTTACTCGTCAATATAAGTCGCCGACGGATATGGGCTTCAACGTTTTAAGAGAAGGAATGGTTGATGATCGGATATTGAGAAGGGCAGCCAAAAAAGAAATTGTTTTTTATCTTTTCCGCTATCGCCAAGAACAAAAAGCAGGCTTACTTGATCATCAAGTTCTTGATCGAATGAATAATGTTATGGAGAGAGCGGGAGTGAAAGAAGAATTTCTCCAAACAGTACCGGCGGCGAGAGAGGCTCAAAGAACAGCGGAGAGATCTCGAGACAAGGGAGAGAAGGGAATTTATTGTGGGGCGGCAATCGAATTACCCAATGGCCAAATAGTTCAAGGTAAAAATTCTCCTTTGCTTCACGCTGAAGCGGCGACTCTTTTGAACGCGATTAAGGTCTTGGCCGGTGTTGCCGATGATCTATTGTTAATTTCCAAGCCAATCATTCGACAAATAAACAAACTGAGAAAACAGATGGAGGAGGAATATTTCAGCCTTAATTGTTCTGAGGCGTTGCTAGCTTTAGCAATTTCTTCCCAGGCTAATCCTTTAGCTCTGAAAGCACAAAAATGTCTCCATTTGCTCCGAGGTTGTTTTATGCATACCACTCATCGACCCTCGGCCGCTGATCAGTCACTTTTTCGAAAGTTGGGCATTTGGGTTTCCACTGACGGAATTGTTGTCAAAGCCTAACTTAAGCCATTCTTTCGCCAGCTTAAGCGATATAAGTTATAATAGGTTGATGTTAACGACACAAATTAATATTCAACTGATAGCTGGCAAAGGGGGCAACGGCAAGGTTTCTTTTTATAAAAACAGGCGAGGCCCTGACGGAGGAAATGGGGGCAAAGGGGGCAGTATTTACATTTTTGCCACTTCAGATATTTATGCTCTCTCTCACTTGGCTCAAAATGCCAAAATTAAGGCTGAAAACGGTCAACCTGGAATGCTAAATAAAAAAAGCGGCAAAAATGCTTCCAATCTGGAAATCAAGCTTCCAATTGGTTCCGTCATCATTGACAAAGAGAGTCGAGAAACCTTTGAGATAACTAACAAGAATGACCGTTTTCTTTTATGTAGAGGCGGTTGGGGTGGTAAGGGGAATTGGGAATATCGCTCTAGTACCAGCACGACTCCTTTATATGCTCAAAAAGGATTTGAGGGTCAACAAAGAAATTTGGATATCAATCTTAAGCTCATCGCCGATTTTGGGCTGATCGGATTTCCCAATGCCGGTAAAAGCAGCTTACTTAAAGAACTAACTTCTGCCAGTCCCAAGATTGGTAATTATCCTTTTACAACACTTGAACCAAATCTCGGAGAGTTAAATGGAAAAATCATCGCTGACATTCCCGGTTTAATAGAGGGAGCTTCTAAAGGCAAAGGATTAGGGTTTAACTTTCTAAAACACATCGAAAGAGTCTCTCTCCTTTTTCACTGTCTCTCCTGTGAAAGCAATAACCCCGTCGGTAATTATCTAACTATTAGAGGCGAACTCCAAACATACAATCAAGAGCTTGCCGACAAAGAAGAAATAATCTTATTGACTAAAACAGATCTAAAAAAACCAAAAGAAATAAAAGATATTCTCAAGAGCTTTAAAAGCCTAAAAAAGCAAATTTTGCCTGTTTCTGTCAAGGATTCGACCAGTCTCGACAAGCTAAGGGCTCTTATAAAAACCAGCGCTTGAAATTAAATCGGTAGAAAATATATACTGACTGTAATGAGTGATACGAAAATGCTTCAAATTATTATTGATGGACAAAAGGAAATTCGTCAGGAGATAGGTGGGATGGAGAAAGAAATGAGAAAAGGATTTACAGGGGTGAATAAACGAATCGACAAAATCGGTTCTCAACTTGCGTATCTGGAAGACGATGCTCCAACAAGAGAAGAAAACGAAGCATTAGACAAACGAGTTAGTAAGTTGGAAACTCAAATCGCCTCGGTATAATTGTTGACATATTGTATAAATAATGTATTATTAATGTATGAACACAATCAACATCTCTTTACCGGTTAACTTAAAAAAACAAGCACAGAATCTTGTTAATTTTGGGTTTTATGCTTCTTTTAGTGACCTCGTTCGTGATTCTTTGCGACAGACAATTGCCAGAAATAAGTACGATTTAATGGTAGAAGAGGCTATCGAGGACGAGAAAAAAGGAGAAGCGATAGTGTTAAAAACAAAAAAAGACATCAATGGGTACATAGATTCTCTGTAGATTGGCAATAAATGTACACCCTTTCAGTCTCAAAAAAATTCCAGAGACAACTAAACAAGCTCTCAAGGCAGAACCCAAAACTTAAAACTAGAGTTTCGAAAACTTTGTTGTTGTTAATCAAGGATCTCAAACACCCATCTTTGAGACTTCATAAATTGTCAGGAAAAAATACTTGGTCTGTTTCGGTTTCAATGAGCTTGTGCATAATCATAGGAATTAGAAATAAAAAGATTTATCTTTTGAGAATCGGCTCTCATAACGAAATTTATTAAGAGAAAGTACTCAAGATGTCAAATTCAAAATTATCAGTAGGAATAGTGGGTTTGCCGAATGTGGGTAAATCAACTTTGTTTAATACTTTACTTAAAAAGGAAGTGGCCCAAGTGGGTTCTTATCCTTTTACCACCATTGAACCAAACGTAGGGGCAGTCGCTGTTCCCGATAAACGGTTGGAAGAACTCGTTCGAGTTGTCAAGCCAGAAAGAATTGTTCCTGCCAAGGTTGAGTTTGTTGACATTGCCGGATTGGTTAAAAAAGCCCATCAAGGAGAGGGATTGGGAAATCAATTCTTGGGTAAAATAAGGGAAGTTGATGCCATCGTTCACTTGCTTCGTTCTTTTGAAGACCCATCCGTCAGCCATTATTACCAAAGCGTTGACCCTCAGCGAGATAAAGAGATAGTTGACTTAGAGCTTGAGATGGCCGAGATTAAGAAACCGGCGTTCTATGTTTACAATGTTGACCGCCTTTCTTCAAAGTCCGATCGATTGGAGATTAACGCTCAAACGGGGGAAGGAATCGATCAATTGATTAAAGCCGCTTACAATCTGCTTAATTTAATCACTTTTTACACCATTAAGGGAGGGAAAGAAGTGGCGGCTTGGAGTTTGCCGAAAGGCAGCCTTGTTCTCAAAGCGGCCGAAACCGTCCATTCTGATTTTGCTCGAGGGTTCATTAAAGCTGAAGTAATTTCACTGACTGGTTTTATTCCTCTTGATAATTGGACAAAAGCGAAGAGTCAGGGAAAAATTCGACTTGAAGGGAAAAACTACTTGATTAAAGATGGTGATGTGGTAGAATTCAAGTTTAATTAGGACAACCTTAGACAAGAAAATGAGACAGTACGAATTGACCTTGGTTTTAGACCCGGAGCTGACTTCCGAAAACCAAAAAAAAGTTTTAGCAAAGATAAAAAAACTAATTACCAGCTTTAAAGGTAAAGCGGGCAAGGGAGAGGATTGGGGCAAGAAGACTTTAGCGTATCCAATCAAAAAGAAAACCTCCGGTGTTTTTCATTTATTCAAACTTGATCTACCAGAAGAATCAGTTAAAGGACTTGACCAAAAACTGAGATTAGAGGATAATTTAATTCGGTTTCTCTTAGTTAAAGTTGTTAATAAAAAGAAGAAGTAAAAACAATGGCAACCAGATCTCTAAACCGGGTTCAAATAATTGGTAATCTTACTCGTGATCCTGAATTGCGTTATACCCCTCAAGGAGTGGCGGTTTGCACTTTTGGCGTGGCCACAAATCGAGAATGGACTCTCGAATCAGGCGAAAAAAAAGAAGAGGCTGAGTTCCATCGAGTAGTTTCTTGGAATAAATTAGCGGAGATCTGCAATCAATTCTTAAGTAAAGGTCGGAAAGTTTTTATTGAAGGTAGATTGCAAACTCGACAGTGGGAGGCCCAGGACGGAGCGAGGAGACAGCAAACGGAAATCGTTGCCTCGGACATGATCATCCTTGACAGTCGAGGGAGAGAAGGTAGTGGAGGGGAAAAAGTGGTTCAAGTTGATGGGTCAGTTATGAAGCCTCAGGCTGAGAAAGTGGAAAAGAAAGAAGGAAGTCAGAGCGCCGGAACGATTCAAGACAATAAAACTCCACCGGTTAAAAAAGAACCGACTTCAGATAAGGGCGAGGAAGTCAAAGAAGTCAATTCTGACGACATTCCTTTTTAAATTAAGCAGACTAAAAACAAATGAAAGTAGTTAAAAAAAAGATCAGAAAGATTCCTCGTGGTAATTGTCCTGTTTGTAAAAAAGAAATAGCGATTGATTATAAAGATTCGGAGGCTTTGAAAAAGTTTACTTCGGAAAGAGGCCGAATCTTACTACGTTCTCGATCCAGCCTGTGTGCCAAACATCAACGATCCTTAAGTACTCAAGTTAAAAGGGCTCGGTTTTTAGGACTGCTTCCTTTTGTGGTTAAAGTTTAAGAAAATTTTACCTATTGGTCTGCCGATAGGTGATCCTGCCGTAACAATGATTAAACTGAAGACTTTAAAGAAATTTAGAACCACCATTCTTCTGTTTGCATTTTTTTTGCTAGGAACCGGATTCGGTTTTCTTGCTTCCAAGAATCAGGTTAGTTTTGATTTTGGCGGAGAAGATAAAGTTACCATTTCTCGTCTTCTTCCTGAGGACAAGCAAGATGTAAATTTTGCTCTTTTTTGGCAAGTTTGGGATAGGTTGCAAAACCGATACTTACAAGAAGAAGGTTTGAACGAGAAAGAAATGGTTTATGGAGCCATTAAAGGCATGACAGCTGCTTTAGGAGATCCTTACACTGTTTTTCTTCCTCCCGAGGATAACAAGCGAACAAAGCAAGACTTAAACGGTTCTTTTGAGGGAGTAGGAATTCAACTTGGTTACGAAGAGCAACAATTGGCGGTAATCGCTCCCTTAAAAGGAATGCCGGCGATTAAGCAGGGAGTTCGAGCGGGAGATTTAATTTTACAAGTCGACGGAAAGTCAACTGAAGCAATCAGTTTGCCGGAAGCGGTTGAATGGATTCGAGGACCAAAAGGAAGTAGCGTGACTTTAACTCTTTATCGGGAAGGCTTGACTGAGTTTTTAGACGTTTCGATTACCAGAGATACGATTGTTGTTCCTACTGTTGAGATTGAATTTATTGACGATGTGGCTCATTTGCAATTAAGCCGGTTTGGTGATCGGACAACCGAAGAATGGCTAAAGGCGGTTGACAAAATTGTCTCTCGTAATAATCTAAAAGGAATTGTTCTAGATTTGCGCAATAATCCCGGTGGTTATTTAAACGGCTCGGTTTTTATCACCTCTGAATTTATTTCTGACGGGGTGGTGGTTTATCAGGAAAATAGTGACGGGACCAAAGAGGTTTTTAAGGTCAACCGAACCGGTAAATTGACCGGTCAAGATTTAGTTGTTCTGATCAATAAAGGCAGTGCTTCGGCTTCGGAAATCGTTGCTGGGGCTTTGAAAGATCATGAACGGGCGGTGATTGTAGGAGAGACGAGTTTTGGTAAAGGAACAATTCAAGAGGCGGAGGATTTTAATGGTGGGGCCGGATTGCATGTTACTACCGCTCGTTGGCTCT
>CAYPPS010000002.1:19935-22302 GCA_964412685.1 uncultured Gammaproteobacteria bacterium
AAGATTCAATTAATAAAGAAGGGATAACTCCGAACGTAGAAGTAAAGGATGATTTGGAGACTGAAGAAGTTGATGAGCAACTTGAGAAAGCAATTGAGCTATTGTTATAAATAAAACGTGACTAAAGTAAGAAACTATCTTCTAGGAGCAGCGGCTTTGATTGTTATCGTGGCGGCTGTTTTTGGAGGAGCCATTTCAGAGCGCCTCTTTGGTTTTCGGATCCTAGATCGCTATTTCCCCGTTTCTCAGGAGGCCTCTCCTTTATCCGACAGTGTTGATCAGCGAATCTTAAATGAAGAATCTGTCTATGTTAAAGTGGCGGAGAAATTGAGTCCTTCGGTGATTACTGTTGGAGTAATCAAAACTCAAACAGTGGTTGATTTCTTTGAGGGCCAGAACGCTCTTGATTTTTTCAACCGCGATTTTAATTCTAGAGAAGAAGTGATTGAACGAGACATTGGTTCCGGTTTTATCGTCTCCAAAGATGGCTTGGTGGTTACCAACAAACATGTTGTTCAAGATGTTCAGGCTAAGTACAGGGTGATTGATCGGGACGACCAGGTTTTCGAAGTGGAGAAGATTTATCGAGACCCGGTTAATGACTTGGCGATTTTAAAAATTAGCCCTGAAAATAAGGAATTAGTGCCGGTTGATTTAGGAGAATCGGACGGTTTAAAAGTGGGTCAGATCGTAATTGCCATTGGGACGGCTTTGGGTCAGTATCGCCATTCGGTTACCACTGGAGTAATTTCTGGCCTAGGAAGAGGGATAGTGGCTGGTTCGGTGTTTGAGGGTTATGTGGAGCAATTAGACAATGTGATCCAGACCGATGCCGCCATTAATCCAGGTAATTCTGGTGGGCCATTGGTTAATTCATTGGGACAAGTGATTGGTGTTAGTGTTGCCGTTGCCAGTGGGGCGGAAAACATTGGCTTTGCTATTCCCATCAATGTCGTTAAAGCAACCTTGGATAATTTTAATCAGACCGGTCAGTTTGAACGGCCGTTTTTGGGAGTTAAGTATCGCTTGATTGGTCGAGATTTGGCTTTGATGAACGAAGTGCCGCAAGGGGCTTACATCGTTGAAGTGGTTTCCGGTGCCAGTGCTGATCAGGCGGGAGTGGAAGCAGGCGACATTATTACCAAGATGGACGATCAACAAATCAATGAAGACAATAATTTGGCCAAATTGATTTCAACTAAAAAGATTGGCGATCGATTGAATATTACTATTTGGCGAGGCGGAGAAGAAAAAGAACTTAGTGTGACTCTTGAAGGTAGTGGTGATTAACTTTTACGTTGGGCGTGAAGAATCAGTTTGTCAATAATTTTTTCCAAGTTTCCCCCTACGATTGAATCGAGATTGTGAAAGGATTTATTGAGACGGTGATCGGTGACTCTGTTTTGCGGATAATTATAAGTTCTAATCTTTTCGGAACGCATTCCTCGACCAATAGCAGAACGATAGCCCTGAATTGTGCTTTGTTTTTTCTCTTCCTCTTTTTCCCAGAGCCGGGAACGAAGTAAACCTAGGGCAATTTTACGGTTCTGTTCTTGAGACCTTTCTACTTGGCAAGTAACGACCGTATTGGTTGGTCGATGGATCAATCTAACGGCGGTAGAAACTTTTTGCACATTTTGACCACCCTGAGATGAAGCCCGGAAAAACTGCCATTCAAGGTCACTGGGATTAATATTGACTTGGCTTTCACTAATTTGAGGGAGAATAGAGACAGTGGCGGTTGAAGTGTGAGTTCGGCCTCTTTTTTCCGTTGCCGGAACTCGTTGAACCCGATGAACTCCAGATTCATGTTGAAGCAAATTAAAAATGTCCTTACCTTTAATTCTTAAAGTATTATCGGCAATGATTTGAGTGGCATAACTTTTCTTTTCCGCGTATTTTAAATACATTCGGAGCAAATCTCCTGCCCAAATTTTAGCCTCATCACCACCTGCAGCAGAGCGGATTTCGATAATAGCAAATTGAGAGTCTAACATTGATTTGACGACAATTGTTTTACTTTTCTAACATTTCTTTGAGGGTGCGAGATTGTTCTTGAGGTTTTTTGCTTTTTTTATCTTTCTTGGTCCAGCTTTTGGCGGCTTTTTGTTTGGCTTTAAATCGCTCGATGGTTCCTTTGGTGTCGATAAACTTCATTTGTCCGGTAAAGAAAGGGTGACAAGCAGCACAAATTTCCACGTTTATTTCCGGTAAAACTGAACCGGCTTCGAAAGTGTTGCCACAGGCACAACTGATTTTAGTTTTTTCGTACCACTGAGGGTGAATCTTCTTTTTCATAATTCTCGTTAAACATTATAGCTCAAGCGAGCTTGGAGTTCAAACCTGGCGTTTTTCGCTTAAGTAGAC
>CAYPPS010000002.1:22402-48804 GCA_964412685.1 uncultured Gammaproteobacteria bacterium
ATTATAGCTCAAGCGAGCTTGGAGTTCAAACCTGGCGTTTTTCGCTTAAGTAGACTCCGAGAGCGATGAAGAGAGCGCCGATCGCGAAAGAAAGAGTTGGTCGCTCACCTAAAATAACAAAAGCGGCAGGGACAGCAAAAATGGGTTGCAGGTAAGTAAAGACAGTTGCCTCCGAAGCTTCGATTTTTTTTAACCCCCAAAGATAGGCAAAGTAACCAACGACAGAACCCAAGAGTGCCATATAAATAATTCCAGGCAAAGCTCTCGAGTCAATCAAAAAGAGGCTAGACAGGGGCATGTTGGCCCGAGTGAAGAAGAAGAAAGGGAGGAAAACAAAGAAACCAATCAAAAAAGAACAACCAGCCAGAATAAAAGTGTTTAACTGTTTATTCTTCTTGCTTAAGAGAGTGAAAGTGGCCCAGACAACTGTTCCGGCCAGGACAAGTAAATTTCCTTTGATTGAACTCTGGGCTTGTTTTTCTAACAGGGGCTGGATCAAGGTGATCAGCGTTCCTGTCAGAGCGATTGTTAAACCGATCTTTTCACTTTTGGTGACTTTCTCTTTTAAAAAGAAACCTCCGCCAGCAATAACTAGGATAGGAGCGATGACCGAAACGAGGGAAGCACTAATGGCACTGGTTGATTTTAAGCCGGAAAAGAGAAAGAAAAGAGTGACTGGAGTTCCAAGGAGGCCAAAGAGAAAATAACGCCACCAGTTTTGTCGAAAAGAAGACCAGTTTTTTTTGATCAGAATTAAAGTGGGCAAAAGAAAGATTAAGCCAGCGATGAAAAAGCGAAAAAAAAGGAATTCAAATGGGCTGACAAAATTTAAAGTAAATTTGATGATGGGGGGAGAGAGTCCCCAGATTATCATCGTGGCAATCAGGGCCAGATAAGCAGCTTTTCTAGTTTGGTTCATGAGCGGCTATTTTCTTAAGGGCTTGAGCTAAAATTAAACTTTCTTGTTTGCCAGTTTTTAGGTTTTTTAAAATCAATTGATTTCGTTTAACTTCATCCGGGCCAACAATGATTACCCAAGGAATTTTTTTGTTGTTGCCATATTTCAATTGTTTCGATAGTTTTTCTTCTGGATTGAGATAAAGATCAGCGGAGACGCCCTCTTTTCGAAGAGCATTGGCAATTTTAATCGAACTTTCTTTTAATTCGGAAGAAAAAATAGTTACTAAAACAGTTGCATTGGCGGGATCTAATTTAACCATTTGGCGATCTTTTAGTATCTGACAGATGCGTTCAATTCCAAAAGAGCCACCAGTAGCGGGAATCTCTCTCTTGCCGCCAAGATATTTACCGATTGCCTTATCGTAACGACCGGCACCGCAAATGGAACCGACCCCACCATCAATAACTTCAAACTCCCAAATCGGTCCGGTATAAGAGGCTAGACCACGAGCAATAGTAGGATCAAATCGATAGAGTCGAGAATCAATGCCAGCTGTCTTTAAATAATCAAAAATTTCCTTCAATTCACTCAATCCCTGAGCGCCGATTTTGACTTTTCCAACAGTTGAAGCAAAACGGTCAACAATCTGGTCGTTGCTTAAAGAGAGGTGTTGCTCCGGATCGATTAAATCCAAAATAGTAGTTGCTTTTTGAGGATCGACCCTTCTTTTTTTAATTAATTCCTCTTTTGTTTTTTGTTTGCCAATTTTGGATAGTTTATCGATTGACATGCAAAGGCCATAGAAGTTTTCATCAGGGATGTCTAAATATTCTCTTAGACCATCTAAAAACTTACGATTACTAATTCGAGCAACAAACTTTTTAAAACCAAGATCTTGGGTTATTTCTAGTCCCATTTGAATAAACTCGGCGTCGGCTAATATAGAAGGGGAGCCGATCGTATCGGCGTCGGCTTGAGTAAATTGACGTAATCTGCCTTTTTGGGTGTTTTCGGCTCGCCAAACCGATTGGATCTGATAACGTTTATAAGGAAAAAAGATTTTATCAATATTACCGGCCACGGCTCGACACATGCTAATCATCACTTCGTATTTAAGCATTACGTCTCGACCTCCTGGATCCTGAAAGCGATAATATTGCTTTTCAGCTTCTTCTCCGCTTTGACCAAGCATAAATTTAGAGTATTCCAAAGCCGGAGTCTCCAGTGGTTCATAGCCATACTTTTCAAACCCTTTTTTCAGGGTATCAATTACTTTTTCTCTAATTTTGACGTCTCCCGCAAACCAGTCATTGAAACCCTTTAAGGTTTGTGGTTTGGTCGGGGCCTTTTTGTTACTTTTCATGCCTGTGAATAGTTTAACACAAGGAAGCTCTTTTACTCTTCATTACTGACGAAGCAAAGGGTGGTGGCGGTGATAATTTTACCGTTATCTTCCTCAGGGGTACCAACAGCAATCAAGAAATCTCCTTCAGCAATTTCTTTGAATTCGCTCTCATTGATTTGACTGTCTTCTTTTTGCTTAACGTCTGTTTTGCTGTTGACCAGAATGGTGTAGGTTTTGACTTTATTTTCGTTTTTTAAGGTGATTAATAGACTTTCTTTAGAAATGTCAGTGACGATTCCGGCGGCAATTTCTCGCTTATCTTCTTCTGGTTCGGGAGTTAAGACAACTCTCTTGGCTTCCAAGAGACCGTCTTCATCGAGATATCCCAAGGCAATTACATTGTCTTCTAGTTTGATGTCCTCTAGGCCAATCTCTTTTCTGTCTTCGTTGACAATTTCAGTTTCGTCGTCTGTTTTGATTACCTGAGGTCCGCTTTGGGTGTCTAGGCTTAGTGATTGATCGGCAACTTTACTAACGGTACCCACAAAAGCTTTTCGAGTGTCTTTCTTGATCTCGTCGATTTGTTCTTTGACCTTTTCTTTAACAGTGTCGCGAATACCTTTTATTTTTTCATCGGTTTCTGTCGGGGTAGGGTTATCTTGAGCTTGCAAGGGAAAATTGACTTTCGGTCCTAAACACAGAATGGTTAAGGCGAAGAAAATTAAAACCAAGAGAACGGACTTGTATTTATTCATCTTTCTAGATTTCGGCGGTGGAATAAACTAAATTAATAATTTTATTGGTTTCTTTGCCTTCGGTGTCAAAACTGGTGATTTTAATTTCGTTAGCACCACCAATCAATTCTATTTCTTGACTAAAATTACCATCACCATCGCTAGTGATAATGATTTCCCCTTCCTTTTCATAGAGAAAAGTCACCAAGGCGTTAGGAGAAGTTATTCCTTCAATGACAACCTTATCTTGATCAATGATGTCATTGTTATGAGGTGAACTGAGGATCAGGGCTGAGGTTTTTTCGGCTGAAGAATCAATTATGGGCGTAGGCATGGGTGTTGGTTCTTCCTCTTGGGAATTACTTCGAAAGGCATTTTTGAGCAACTGACTATCCTTTAGTAATTGATCTGAACCGCGAATACCGAAGGTAACTGCCAAGCCAAAAATAGATCCGATTAAAATTGCTATAAGGGCTTCTTTTCTCATGCGAATTAATATAGTTTACTCTTAAAACCTTGTCAAGTGCAAGGCAAAAGTGTTATTCTGGTTCACAATAAGAGTATGGAAATTGAATTTTTTGGCCAATCCTGTTTTCAATTTAAGGGTAAAAACGCAACGATCATAACTGATCCTTATTCTGCTTCCGGTACGGGCTTGAATAAGTTGAAGAAATTATCGGCTGACATTGTTACGGTTTCTCATCAGCACGAGGATCACAATTTCGTCGGTGCGGTTAGGGGGACGGCTCAGCGACCAAAACCTTTTGTAATCGATGGGCCAGGAGAGTATGAAGTTGGTGGGGTTTTTGTTCAAGGAATTAGTTCCTATCATGATCAAAAAAAAGGCGCCGAGAGGGGCAAAAACACCATTTATTGTTTTGAAATCGACGACTTAAGATTGGTTCATTTGGGAGATTTGGGAACCGAATTGAGTAGTCGTCAACTAGAAGAAGTTAACGGGAGTGACATTTTGTTTGTTCCGGTTGGAGGGACTTTTACCATCGACGCGGTAGAGGCGATGAGAGTGGTTAATCAAGTAGAACCACAGATTGTTATTCCTATGCATTACAAATTACCTGGATTGAAATATGATCTAGCCGACGTCGAGGATTTTCTCAAAGAAGCAGGAGTCGAAGAAGTTCAACCAGAAGGAAAATTAAACATTAGTAAAGATAAACTGCCGGACAGTCGAGAAATCGTTGTCTTAAAGTTTTAATCTTATTAAATGGCAAGGGCAGGCCGAGTTCCACCTCACAGCAAAGAAGCTGAGACTTCAGTTTTGGGTTCCATTTTAATCGACAAAGATGCCATTGTTTCTGTGGCCGCTCTTTTACGTCCAGAGCATTTCTATGACCTAGCCAACGGCGATATTTATCGAGCTTGTTTAGATCTTTATCAAGAAAGAAAGCCGATTGATTTGGTTACTCTGAAAGATCGACTAAAACGGGATAAGAATTTGACCAAGATTGGCGGCAACGCCTATTTGACTAAATTAGTTAATTCAGTACCGACAGCAGCCAACGTAGAGGAATATGCCCAGATTGTTAAGGGCAATTATATTAAAAGAGAACTAATTAATGCTGCCGGGAGTATAAGTGAAATTTCTTTTGATGAAGGGAGTGAGGCGAGTGCTGTTTTGGATAAGGCTGAAGGATTAGTTTTTAATTTGTCTCAAAAACACTTACAGCAGGTCTTTGTTCCTGTTAAAGATGCTCTAGCCGAATCATTCGATCGTCTAGATGAGCTTCACAAGACGACCGGAGGATTGCGAGGTGTCCCAACTGGCTTTAAAGATTTAGACAATGCTTTGGCGGGGATGCAAAACTCAAACCTGTTGATATTAGCGGCTCGTCCTGGGGTGGGGAAATCAACCTTGGCTCTCAATATCGCTCAACATGTCACGGTTAAACACAAAATACCGGTGGGAATTTTTTCTTTAGAAATGAGCAAGGAAGAATTGGTGGATCGGCTTTTAGTGGCTCAGGCAGATATCGACGCTTGGCGTTTAAAAACGGGACGTTTAAAAGAGGATGATTTTTCTAAATTAAGTGAAGCCATGGGAGTCTTGGCGGAGGCACCTCTTTTTATTGATGATACTCCCGCTCTTTCCATGTTAGAAATGCGGACGAAGGCAAGGAGACTGTTGTCTGAAGAAGGATTGAAATTGTTGGTGGTTGATTATTTGCAGCTGGCTAGGAGTACTCGGAGATGGGACAGTCGGGTTCAGGAAGTTTCGGAAATTTCCCAGGGATTGAAAAATTTAGCTAGAGAGTTAAAAATTCCTGTTTTGGCTCTTTCACAATTGTCGAGAGAGGTAGAAAAACGAGGAATCAGGCGGCCGCAGTTGTCTGATTTGAGAGACTCTGGCTCAATTGAACAGGACGCCGACGTAGTGATGTTTCTTTGGCGAGAGGACGATGAAAATTTAGAGAAGATGCACTTGGAGATTTCCAAACACAGGAATGGGCCCTTACGAACAATGGACTTTCATTTTCGAGGTGATCGGATCCGCTTCTACGAAGCCGAAGGTAAAAGAGAAAAGTAACTAAATGAATCGCCTCATCTTGACAATCACCGATTAAAGTATTATTATATATCATATTATGAGTATGCAAAGAATAACCATCACGATTCCTGATTATATTTATTCCGATTTGATAAAATTTGTTCCTGCTCGGGGTGTGAGCAAGTTTGCCGCTAAAGCTTTGGAGAGAGAGCTGGTTAACAAAAGTGATAATTCGGTGGAAGAGTTCATTCGGTTGAGAGGTAAGCTTCCTCGTCAAAAGGAGGGTGCGATCTTGAAAGCGATTAATAAAGGGAGAGCATGAAGAAATATGTTTTAGATGCTTCAGCGATTTTGAATTTTCTTTTGGGCGAAAAGGTGACTATTGGTAGAGAGGTAGCTGTTTTGCTGAGAAAAGCGAAGTCAAAAAAGGTTAAGCTTTGTTCTTCTTATCTTTTGCCTTTAGAGGTGGGGAATGGCCTGCGTTACAGTTTGGCCGATGGAAAACTGGCCGACGAAGCGTTAGAAAAATTTTTGAACTTGCCGATTGAATTTTACAATTTCTCTGCTATTCACCACGCTAGGATTTTGCGATTAAGTTATGAATCAAAAACGTCGTTTTATGATGCCTCTTATCATTTTTTAGCCATGTTTTTGAAAGGCACTTTTTTCACTACCGATGCTAAATATTTCAGAAAGACTAAAGAACTAGGAAACATTAAGTTGGTGAGCTGAATCCTATATACCGCCCCACAGATCTGTGCCGAGAGCCGGACTCGTCGTGTCATGCGACACGGCGCTCCATTGGAACCTACAAGTTGGTGCTGAAGGTGGGAATCGAACCCACACGGGCTTTGGGCCCATAGGTTTTTGAGACCTACGCGTCTGCCTATTCCGCCACTTCAGCTTGTCCAGTCCTGTGGCGGGATTTTACAATGCCGCCACTAAAGCTTGGGTTGTCAATCTTGTTAATTCTACCAATTATTGGCTTGAGTTTCAATTTTTTTTAGGCTAAAATGCGATGGTTATGATTTCAGTAACTGATCTTCGAGCGGGAACAGTTTTTCAACTTGATGGCCGACCTTTGTTGGTTTTGGAATATAAACATACCAAAATGGGGCGAGGAACCGCCAATATCAAGGTTAAGGTGCGTGATTTGGAATCAGGTAGCGTTTTGGAGAAGACTTTTATTTCCGGAGCAAAAATAGAACCAATCGACAGCCAGATCAAGGAATTGCAGTATCTTTATCGGCAAGAAGATGAGTTTTTCTTCCTTGACCCAATTACTTTTGATCAAGTGAGCTTGGAAAAAGGTGTGTTGATGGGGGTAAAGGATTTTTTGAAAGAGGGCTTAAAAGTGAAAGTTATGTTTTGGCATGAAAGACCTTTGTCAGTCGAGTTGGCCAATAGTTTAACTTACGAAGTTAAAGAAACTGATCCAGGGGTGAAAGGCAATTCCGCCACTAATGTTTTTAAACCGGCGGTTTTAGATAACGGCTTAACGGTCAAAGTACCGCTTTTTATAAAAACGGGAGAGAAAGTCAGGATTGATACTAGGACAGGAGAATATATAGAGCGAGCAAAATCGTAATTAACTGAGTCAGATTGCCAAGAAAAAACCCGGCTTTGCCTTGATGATTGTGCTGAAACTCAATCAATTCAATCAACCACTTTGATCTTACTTTAAGATAAAAATAGAAACCTTCAATTACGTCGGGAAGAACGGCCAAAAAAGCGCCCGTTAAAATAATAGCCATTTTGGTATAGTCGGGCAAAAAACGGCTGGCAAGCCAAAAGCCAAGACTCAAAGATAAAAGAACATCAAAAATGATGATAAGAGTGGTCTTTTTACTCGGTTGACCATATTTTTTTGTTTCGGTATAAAGACTGGGATTCCAATGGGGGACCAGGTCAACCACAAAATGACTGGCTAAACTTAAGGGGAGAGCAATTAACGGATTACCGATTTTGGTGGCCAAAGTAATTCCAACTAGGACGTGAGGTAGTTCAAGCATTTTTGGGTCAGAAAGACGACGAAGTTTATTCTAACACATTGGTAAAAACCTTGGCTAGTGTTAGAATACTTCAAGAAGATGTATCCAGTTCTGATTGATTTTGGTCCAATTACTATCTACACGTTTGGTCTTTTTTTAGGCTTGGCTTTCTTTGTTTTTAGTTTTACTGCTTTTAAAAGACTCAAGGAATTAGGACTAGAAGAGGAGAAGATTTTTGATTTGCTTATTTTAGGATCAGTCGTTGGAGTAGCGAGTTCTTATCTGATCTATTTTCTAGAAAGTTTTGCTTTCAAAACGACTTCTCTTTGGGCGGGACTGATTCCTTTTTTGCTGATAGTTTTTTATTTAAGCCGGAGAAACAAATGGGACTTGTGGGCGATATTAGACGAACTCAGTTTTGCTCTTTGTCCTTTTGCCTGTCTTTTTTATCTCGGACTTTTTTTGGATGGTTCAATTATAGGTCGGCTTACAGGTATGCCCTGGGGAGTTTTTTTCCCGGGTTCTCTGGTAAGGAGTCACCCTGTTGCTATTTTTGCGGCTTTTGCTTTTCTGTTAATTTGGCTGATTCTGTTGCGAATCGAGAGAGATTGGCGAACATGGACTTGGTATAAATCTGGTCGAGCTGGATTTGTCTTTTTTGTCTTTTTAATTTTAGGCTTGTTGACCAGTTTTAGCCTTGCTTTTTTGACCCTCAATGATCTATACTATTTTGTAGCCAAGATAAGCTTGAATGGAATCAGCTTAGTTGTGGTTATTTTTTACTTTCTAGTTCATGGACAAATATTATGGCTAAGAAAAAACAAAAAAAACAAAAACGAGACCGCAAAAACATAATCCAATTTCCAGCTCAATTGTTGCAGCCGATTAAGAGTTTCTTGCTTCGAGAAAAACAACGTTTAGAAGCTCAAAAAAGAGAAGTAAATAAAAACGATCCCTTCCGTGATCCAGATCGGGCAATTAACAATGCTGCTAACGATGCTGAAGCTCAAGAGCAGTTTGGCCACGAGCAAGCAAGTGCTTTAAAAAAACAACTGGATATTCGTTTAGTTCAAATTCGGAAAGCCTTGACTAGTTTAAAAGTGGGTCACTATGGCAACTGTGAGAAGTGTCAAAAGATGATCAATACTGACCGATTGGCTTTAATGCCCGATACAACTCTTTGTGCTAAGTGTGCCCAAGAAAAAGAAAGATAAACCTCTTCTAAGTGAACTTGAAAATCATTCATCAAACCAAAGATTTTTTTGTTATTGATAAACCCGCAGGCTTGGTGGTCGACCGTTCTTCATCAAGTAAAAAAATTATTACCCTCCAAGATAAATTAGAAGAAAATTTTTCGGAACTTAAACGTCAATCCGGAGAGTTTGGCGAGAGAAGTGGTTTGGTTCATCGCTTAGATAAGGATACCTCCGGATTACTTTTGGTGGCTAAAAATGAGTTGGCTTTTGAAAAATTAAAGGAATTGTTTCAAAAAAGGAAAATCAAAAAAGAATATTTAGCTTTGGCTCATGGCCGATTGGAACCCTCGAAAGGGGAGATTAATTTCCCCTTGGCCAGAAGCCGATTCGATAGAAGAAAGTTTGGAATTTCTCTGGATGGCAAGAAGGCAAAGACAGACTATGAAGTGATTGGTTTTTTCGTCCTGAATAAAGACAACAAATTGAAAAAAGGAGACGAGAGTGGGGTCAAAACGGAAGAAGTGTTTTCTTTTTGCCGAGTTTTTCCTCTAACTGGACGAACTCATCAGATCAGAATTCACTTAAAACAATTAGGTTTTCCCTTGGTGGCCGACGAGAAGTATGCTGGTCGAAAGACAAGCAAGAAAGATAGTAAATGGTGTCCACGACAATTCTTACACGCTCACAAATTGAGATTTAAAAGCCCTTTCAATGATCAAATTCTCGAATTCGCTTCACCTTTGCCAGAGGAGCTAGGTAGTCTTTTCGAAAAGAAATTGCTAAGATGAGACTTAATGCCTGAACTGTCCTTTTCTTTTTGGTTGGCAATTGCCTTGAGTCTAGCTTTCTTGGCTGGTATCTTGGCCAAGAAGTTTCGTCAACCGGTGGTGGTTGGCTATTTGGTAGCCGGTCTTTTTTTGAGCCCTATCGCTGCTTCTTTTTCTTTCCCTTATGAGTTTATAGAAACCTTATCCGAAATCGGCTTAGCCTTTTTACTTTTCACTTTAGGATTGGAACTTTCTTTCGATCATTTGAAACAAGTGGGAAAGATGGTTGTCTTGGGGGCGGTTTTACAAATTATGCTAATTCTTTTTTTGGGTTTGGCTTTATTGCCCTGGCTCGGTTTTTCTTTTACCGCCGCTTTATTCCTCGCGGCCGGCTTTGCTCTTTCTTCAACGGCAATTGTAGTTAAAATCTTGGTTGACAAAGAGCACATCAATACTTTAGAGGGACAAATTTTGTTAGGTTGGTTGTTGGTTCAAGATTTGGCTGTTTTGCCAATGGTGATTATTCTCCCCGCACTCGGTCAAGAAACGGTTGCCCCTTTAGGTTTATTTTTAAGTTTAATAAAGGCAGGTATCTTTCTGTCTCTAATTTTTTTTGTTGGTAAAAAGATTATGCCTTGGATAATCAAGAAGTTGGCTGATTTGCAAAGCCGAGAGATTTTTTTGCTTGCGGCCGTTGCTTTTTGTCTGTTGATTGCCAGTTTGACCAACTTTGTTGGTCTGTCTTTCAGTTTAGGAGCTTTTCTGGCCGGATTGATTTTGACAGGAGCCGATGAGAGTCAAACTGTTTTTGTCGAGATTCGTCCTTTGCGGGACTTTTTCTCCGCCCTTTTCTTTTTAAGCTTAGGTCTTTTGATTAATTTGCCTTTCTTGGTCAGTAATTTGCCTTTGGTTTTGTTACTCTCAGTTTCGATAATATTGGTTAAATTTCTTTTGGTTTTTTTGATACTTTTCTTTTTACGTTTCCATCTCAAAACGGTAGTTATTTGTGCCTTGAGTTTGATTCAAGTGGGGGAGTTTGCTTTTGTTCTCAGTCGATTGGGATTGCACGAAGGTCTAATTAATATCAACACTCACAGCTTGGTTGTTTCAGTGGCCTTGATCACTATTTTTGTGACTCCTTTTTTGATTGCCTCGCAAAACCGGTTCTATCTTTGGTTTCATTCTTTTTTAAAGAGAATTTTCCCCAATCTTGTTTTACCTAAAGCGAAAAATTTAAGCTTGCCTTTTGGCCACAGAGAAGGTTTGAAAAATCACATTATTATCTGCGGTTATGGTCGGGTTGGAAGCTGGCTGGGGAAAGCCCTAATTGATTTAAAAAAAGACTTTTTAATTATTGATTACAACCATCGTCTAATTACTCGGCTTCGAGATCAAGGTTTGCCGGTTTTGTATGGTGATCCGACCGATCAAGAAATTTTAAAAGAAGCTCGGGTGGATCAAGCCCAGCTGGTAGCTTTAACCATTCCTGATGTTGAAGGTGCTCAATTAGTGACCAGGCTTTGTCGTAATTTAAATCCAAAGATAAGAATTTTGGCGCGAGCCCACCGACAAGCTGACAAACAAAGACTTTTTGAAGCCGGAGTTGAGGAAGTGGTTCTCCCAGAACAGGAAGCCGCTTTAATTTTGGTTAAAAAACTACTTAAATTATTAACGGTCTCTTCGTTCAAGCGTTACGGAGAATCACGACGACTGAAACATCTCCAGGAAAATTAATTTATGGCAAGAAAGGAAAAACTTTCTAGTTGGCGGAAAGCATTGGCTAATAAAAAGAAAACCAAACGCAAGCAAATTTGGTTATTTGGTCTTAGTTTGGGATTGCTTCTGGGAGTTTCGTTTTTATTGTTTCGTTTTTATCAGACTTGGGAACAACGGCTTTGGACAAAACAAACTTCCTTTTTAGTGGCCTTCAATTTAAGCGGAGAGAATCAAGAGGATCAGTTACTGCTTGTTTCTTTTCAATCAAAAGAGAGGTCGGCTGCCGCTTTTTTACTTCCAGAGAATCTTTTTTTGCGAGCTTCTCGAGACCAAGGAGATTATCGAGCCAGTTCGCTTTATCAATTAGATAAGTTGGAACAAGCAGAAGGAAGACTTTTTAAAAAGGCGCTGGCTGAGAATTTGGGTTTGATCGTTGATGCTCGGGCGAGCTTGTCTTTGGTGGACGATTTTAATTTGAGACAATTAAACGAGACTAATTTTAAAGGCGAAATGGGCTCTTTGCTTTTTAGACTTTTACGGAGAAAAGGGGAGATGGATTTAAACACTTGGGATTTGTTTAGACTCTATTTGGCTAATTTAATGGTGAAAGAAGGACGAATTAAATTAGTTAACTTGGCCCAGAGTCAAGCAATTATCACCGATAGTCTCCCCGATGGAAGTAAGGTTTTGCGTTTAGATATACCCAGAATTGATCGCTTAGTGGAAGAATATTTTTCTGACGATGCTTTGAGAGAAGAGAACTTGGATATGGCGGTTTTGAATGCTACCCAACTTAGTGGTTTAGCTCAAGAGAAAGCGCGCATCTTAGGCAATTTGGGGGCGAGAGTGGTCAAGATTGACCAATATGAAGGGGAACTGGAAGTAAAAAATGATTGCTTATTGGTGGGGTCAGAGGCGGCGATCAAAAGCTATACCTTCTTTCGTTTTAAAACTGCTTTCACTTGTGATGAGCTAGTTCAGGATGTTGCTTGGGCAAGATCAAATTTGGTTTTAATTTTTGCTCGCTAAGTCGCTTTTTCTAGAGGCAGGAAAACGATTGGAGCGCTGCTGTTGTTGGTAAACGAAGGTTGATTGTGGAGCCGTTGAGAGCGCTCGGTCTCTTTAATGAAAAGTTGAACGGTTTGGTTGTTGACTGCTTTAATAAAAGCTTGATATTTATTGCCCTCCTTAATTAAAAAAAGAAGTCGTTGGGATAAATCTTCGGGGATGGAACCCAAATAAACGTTTTGGTGATCGAGAATACTAATCATTCGTTTTTTGGGAACCAAGAAAACTTCTTGGCCGGAAACTAACTGGACGAGGTTTTCCGAAGATCCCAAACGAACTAGTTTGACCAATTTGGTTTTGCCTGGTTCTTCAATAAAGCGGCTCAAAGGAGTGCTTTTTAAACTGACCTGAGCTTTTACCTGACTAGCTTTAACTGTCTTAAGCCTTTCTAGGTTTTTTTGGGCAATTGTATTGCTAGGATCGATCTTTAAAACTTGATTAAAATGCTGGCGGGCCAGAGCACTTTTCCCTTGACGAAAAAAAGCCAAACCTAGTCGATTTAAAACTGGAGCTGGTTTATGGGTAATAGTGAGGATCTTTTGATTAATTTCGATGGCTTGTTGCCAATTTTCACCCAAAGCAGCCTTGATTGCTTCTTTTTCCAATCGAAAGAGATTTTTCTCTTGGCTCATCTTTTTAGAACGATATATGCTTGGTTTACTTTTGTCAAGTTGTGATAAAATTGCTTAGAGAAAGGGAGCTAAAAAGTTTTTATGTCCGGACATAGCAAATGGTCAACCATTAAACGACAAAAAGGACTCAATGATCAAAAACGAGGCCAAGTTTTTACTAAATTGGCGGGAGCGATTACTATCGCTGTTAAAGAAGGGGGCGGAGATGACCCCGAAAAAAATTTCAAATTAAGGCCGGTGATTGATAGGGCTAAGGAAGCCAACATGCCCAAAGATAACATCGATCGGGCGATTAGGCGCGGTTTAGGCCAAGAAGGCGAGGGCAACTGGTCTCGAGCAACATATGAAGGTTTTGGCCCTTTTGGGATCAGTTTATTGATGGAAGTTTTAACTGACAATCGGAATCGCACCAGTGCTGCTTTGAAAAATTATTTTGACAAAAGGGGAGGTAGTCTTGCCGGTCCGGGTGCGGTTGCTTTTCAGTTTGACTCCAGAGGCAGAGTGGTTGTTGCTCGACAAAAAGACAAGGACGTGCAAATGATGAAATTAATGGACTTAGATATTTTGGACTTAAAGGAGGAGGAGGGTGATTTTGTTTTGCTTACAGTTGCCGAGAAATTGCAACAGGCTAGGGAAGAGGTGGTTGGTTTAGAGATGGAGGTAAAAGAAGCGGAATTAGCCAGTCTTCCCAAGACAATAGTTTCTTTGGATGAAGAAAAGAAAGAAAAAGTAATTCGGTTTATTGAAGGACTGGAAGAGATAGAAGAAGTCCAACAGGTTTTTTCTAATGTTTAGTTTCTTGCGGCTTACCAAGAGGAGAAAGTTTGTTTTGGTCTCGGTCTTATTAGGGCTGAGTCTTTTTGCCATTCATTTTTATTTTCCTTTTTCGAAATTTGGAGCCTTGGCGGTTTTGGTATTCTTGTCTTACTTCCTTTCGGCCTGGGCATTAAAAGAAGGCTTAGACGGGATTGAATGGTTGACAGTCTTGCTGTTGCCGGTTCTTTTTACAGGAGCGCTAGGGACTTTCTTCTTTTTGATTCCACCGTTTTGGTGGGCTCAACTGGGATTAACACTTTTTTTTGGGCTCGGTTTTTACGCTCTTCTTTTAACTGAGAACATTTTTTCCGTTGCTGCGGTACGAACGATTCAGTTGCTTCGTTCGGCTCAGACAGTTGGGTTTCTAATAACGGTTTTAACAGCTTTTTTGTTTTACGACATTTTACTTTCTTTGAGGTTAATTTTTTGGCTTAATTTTGTAACCGTGTTTGTTTTGACTTTGCTTTTGGTTTTTCAAAGTCTTTGGTCGATTGAATTGGATAAAAAGATAAGTTTTAAGCTCCTTTCGTACACGTTTGCTCTAAGTTTAATCGTCGGCCAAACCGCCTTAATCTTTTCCTTTTGGCCTTTAAGTGTTTCTACTGGTTCGTTGGCTTTGACAACTGTTTTGTATGTTGTTCTTAATCTGACTCAGCATCGCTTGGGCGAAAAGTTGTTCCAAAAAACAATTAAAGAAAATCTTTTCATTGCGGTGATTGTTTTTTTAACGATTCTTTTTACTGCTAGTTGGGTTGGTTAAAAAGTGAGGGGGTCAGCCAAGTAGAGGAGAGGTACGCCCTATAGTAATTTAATCGTTTTCACGAAAATTATAGGGTAGTTTTCACGCTGGCAATTTGGTAAGGTTTTTGCCAGGGGATGTAGTTTGATATAGTTTTAAAGTGCTTGTGGA
This sequence comes from uncultured Gammaproteobacteria bacterium, assembly GCA_964412685.1. Lineage (GTDB taxonomy): Bacteria > Patescibacteriota > Microgenomatia > PFEM01 > CAYPPS01 > CAYPPS01. Next base: position 36,985 of record CAYPPS010000002.1, read on the forward strand.
TAACTAATCGGAGGAGGAGCCAAAGATTCTTTTTTAAAAGTTCTTAAATAGATTAATGACCAACTCGTTTTCTCTCTTTGGATTTTAATAAAAAGTTTTACTTCCCTAAATAAACTCTCTGTCTTGCAGAGAAGAGGCTGATATCTTGTCGCACAATATAACTTTTGCGACATCTATCTTCAACTTGAGAGTAGTGCAGCCTGGCTGAAATATAATGTCATTAGAACGTTTTTAAAGTCCTTAAAAAGGCTTGGATGACCTATTAATCAGCGACAACTTCTCTGTTTTAAAAAACCTTTCTCTTTTTTTCTTTTCCCAACAAAATCCGAAAATCACTCCCCTACTATAGGATATGTACCCAGACAATAAAAATAACGAGAAAAAAGGAAAGATGATTAACTACTCTTTCGAAAGGCAGGACAGGTCTTAGACGAGCGCTAAGAAAGCCAGTTTTTTATTCTTATTGTCTGTGCTGTTGAGTTAAAATCTTCGGAGCTTTATCGCGACAAACTTCACTTAAAATTTATTTTTCTCATTGTCGATGAGCATTTTGGAATAAGGGCTAGCAACGATAAAATTAGAGCAAAAAAGCCCTTTTTAAAGGAATTTTCTTAATTTTATCTTAAAACGAAGAGCAGTCTTAAGAACAATCATTGATTTAAAAATGTCGCACAATCTTGACAACCCTTTTGGAATGTTTTAAGTTAAATTAATGGCCAACAGAAAAAAAGTAAATAAAAAGAGACGGTCAGAAATAGACCGTCTGATTGAAGAATTCTTAGAACACTTGGAAGTAGAAAGAAATGCCTCTCCCCTCACCTTGCGCAATTACCGACACTATCTGACTCGCTTTTCTGGTTGGCTTAAGACTAATTACCCTTATAAAAACCTAGCTTCAGTTGACCTCGATAAAATCAAAAAATTTAGGGTCTTTTTAGCCCGATTTAAAGGGCTAAATAATAAAAGATTAGCCCTTATCACTCAAAGCTATCATGTGATAGCCTTACGTGCCTGGCTAAAGTGGCTCATTAAGAATGATTATAAGGTCATTTCGCCCGACAAGCTTGACTTACCCAAGGCCAAGTCAAGCTCATTTAAATTTCTTAATACTGAGCAACTTGAACGATTCTTATCTCAACCGGACATAAAGAAGAAAAAAGGCTTACGAGATAAGGCCATATTAGAGCTCCTTTTTTCAACGGGATTACGAGTGAGCGAATTAGTTTCCTTAAACCGAGACAAAATTAACTTAAAAAGAAAAGAATTTGGAATCATTGGCAAGGGTGGTCGAGCGAGAGTGGTTTTTCTTTCTTCCCGGTCGGCTCATTGGCTTGGTCTTTATCTTGATTCCCGAAACGACAAATTGAAACCACTTTTTACTAGGACAATGAAAAATTTGAAGGAAGGAATGAAAGAGGAGAAATTAAGATTGACCCCCAGGACAATCCAGAGGATTGTTAGGTACTATGGTAAAAAAGCAGCGTTACCAATCTCTATCTCGCCACACAGCATTCGGCACAGTTTCGCGACCGATTTGTTAATTGCCGGAGCGGATTTGCGATCGGTCCAAGAAATGTTGGGTCATAAAAATATTGCCACGACCCAAATTTACACTCACGTCACCAACAAACAATTACGTCACGTCCATGAAGCTTTTCATGGTAAAGGCAAATAGGCATTGCACACTCGAGGCGCAAGGTGTGATCTCGATGCTTGACTTTGTTCCCTTTTTAGAAATTAGTTTTTCTTTTTTGGTTGCTTGATTGGTTGTTTTTGATCTTTTTGTTCTTGTTTTTCTTCCAAGACACTCTCTCTTTTGAGACAAGTGCCACAAGCGATGGAATCATTTGCCTTGGAGAATCTCATCAAAATCACTCCTTGTGTGCTTCGCTTGAGCTGAGGAATGTTTTTAATCGGCAATTTGATTACTTGACCCTTTTTACTGGTGAGAATAATTTGATCCATGTTTTGAGTGACTAACTTGGCAACGACAATTTTGCCTGTCTTTTCGATTAAATTAGCCGCCTTGACTCCAATGCCACCTCTTTTTTGAAGAGGATATTGCATCACATCGGTTCTTTTCCCCATCCCTTTGTCAGTCAGGATCAAAACATCTCTAAAGAATTGTTTTCTCTTGTCTCTTGGTTGAGAGACTCTTTTGAGAAAAACTTCCATTCCGACGACAAAATCGTTTTCTTTTAAGGAGATGCCTCTAACTCCTTGAGAGTCTCTTCCCATTGATCGGATGTCTTCTTCGGTAAAGCGGATTGATTTTCCGGCATGAGAAACCAACAGGACTTGGTCGTCGCCTCGACTAGGTTTAACCCAACAAAGCGAATCCCCTTTGATTAGTCTAATGGCGATCAATCCCGAAGATCTTATCTTTTGGAAATGTTTTAAGTGGGTCTTTTTAATTTTTCCTTGCTTGGTGGCCATAATTAGATATTTGTAAGGACTTTGTTTTACTCCGGCGGAAGGGATATTAAGAATTGATTGAATTTCTTCTCCCTGTTCGATATTGATCAAATTAATCACAGCTTGTCCTTTTGCTTGTCGGCTACCCTCAGCGATCTCCCATGCTCGAGCGCTGAAAACGCCACCTTTATTAGTAAAGAAAAGAATATTGTCGTGAGTTTCAGCCAAGATAAGGTGAGCCATTTCGTCCGCCTCTTTAGGGGTCATTCCGCTCACTCCTTTGCCTCCCCTTCTCTGAGAGCGGTAAGTATTGAGAGGCAATCTTTTAACATAACCACTCTTGGTCATCATGATTAAACATCGCTGATTGGCAATTAAGTCTTCTTCGGAATATTCACCCAATTTCTGTTTGTAAACTTTGGTTCTTCGAGCATCGCCATAAGTTTTTTTGATTTCTTCCAGTTCTTCACCAACGATTTTCAAGATTTTTTCCGGCTGGCTCAACAATCCAGCTAAGTATGCAATTTGTTTCTGGACTTCTTTGTACTCGTCTTCAATTTTTTTCCTTTCCAAAGCGGCCAATCTTCTCAATTGCATTTCCAAGATGGCGTTAGCTTGGATTTCACTCAATTTAAATTTGGCCATTAAGTTGCTCCTGGCGCTTTCCACGGTTTGGCTTTTTCTGATAGTGGCAATAACAGCGTCAAGATTGTCTAGAGCAATTTTCAATCCTTCCAAGATATGAGCCCGGTTTTTGGCCGCTTCCAACTCAAAAATGGTTCTTCGGGTAATAATTTGTTGGCGATGGCGGAGAAATTCCGTCAGAATTTGTTTCAAATTAAGAGTTTGAGGGACTCCTTCGACTAAAGCGACGATGTTAACGGCAAAACTGGTTTGCATCGAAGTGTGCTTATAAAGATTGTTGAGAATTGACCTGGGACGACTGCTTTTTTTGCATTCCACCATGATTCGCATCCCTTGCCGATCGGATTCGTCTCTTAAATCATTAATGCCAATAATTTTTTTATCTCGAACCAATTTAGCGATGCTGGCAACTAATTTGGATTTGTTAACTTGGTAAGGAATTTCGGAAATGATGATTTTCTGTCGTCCTTTTTTATCTTCTTCGATTTCAGCTACGGCTCGAATTAAAATTTTCCCTTTGCCAGTGGAATAAGCGCTAACGATTTCTGAAAAATCATAAATAGTTGCTCCGGTAGGAAAATCTGGACCTTTAATGTGTCTCAGCAAATCTTCAATACTAGCTTGACTTTCAAAAGAAATTTTCCTTGGATCGATCCCCTCTTCTAGATTTATCTTTTTGATTTCTAATTCTTGATCTTTGTTTTCGTTATTACTTTTTTTGACTACTCGGCCTTTCTCGAGCATTACTTTAAGGGCGTCGATAACCTCGTTTAAATTATGGGGTGGGATTTTGGTGGCCATTCCGACAGCAATTCCTTCTGCTCCCATCAAAAGCAAATTAGGTAGTTTAGCTGGTAAATAGACTGGCTCTTTCAAAGTAGAATCGAAGTTGTCCATGAACTCGACGGTGTCTTTTTCGATGTCTGTCAAAAGTTCTTTACTGATCTTGGCGGGCTTAGCTTCGGTGTAGCGCATTTGAGCGGGAGGATCGCCGTCAACCGAACCGAAGTTTCCCTGACCGGTTACTAAGGGATAACGGAGAGAAAAATCTTGAGCGAGTCTGACTAAAGCATCGTAAACAGCGGCGTCAGAATGAGGGTGATACTTTCCTAAAACCTCCCCGACTATTTTTGCAGTTTTGGAAAATCTGCTTGAACTATTCAATCCCATTTGCCGCATCCCATAAAGGATTCGTCGATGGACCGGTTTCAGTCCATCTCGAACGTCAGGCAAAGCTCGAGAAACAATCACGCTCATGGCGTAATCCAAATAAGCTTTCTTGATCTCTTTAACGATCTCAGTTTGTTTTAATTCACCAATATTTTCGTCTTTTGTTTTTATCATTTATTTTTACCTTTTAAATCTTAAATATCTAAATTGGCAAAATGAGCATGAGTTTGAATGTAACGTTTTCGGGGTGGAACTTCTTTACCCATGAGCATGTCAAAAGTTTTATCGGCCTCTTGAGCGTTTTCAACGGTGATTTTTTTCAAGATCCTGGTCTTTGGATTCATTGTTGTTTGCCAGAGTTGTTCCGGATTCATTTCTCCTAACCCCTTGTAGCGCTGAACTCTAAAGTTCTGACCGCCTTTCTTTCGTTTGAACTTCTCAATTGCCACTTTCCTTTCTTTTTCGGTATAAGCATAAATTGATTCTTTGCCGGCGTAAACTTTGTAAAGTGGCGGCTGAGCTAAGTAAAGATAACCTTCTTCAACAATTGGCTTCATGTGTCGGTAGAAGAAAGTTAACAACAAAGTGGCAATGTGTGACCCATCAACATCCGCGTCACACATGATAATGATTCGATGATATTTTAATTTGCTTTGATCCATAGTTTCCCCAATTCCCATTCCCAAAGCGACAATTAAGTCTTTTAATTCTTCGAATCTGATGATCTTGTCTAATTGAGCTCGTTCGGTATTCAAAATTTTACCTCCGATGGGAAGAATTGCTTGAAAATGGCGGTCTCGGCCTTGTTTGGCGCTACCGCCGGCGGAATCTCCCTCAACTAAGAAAATTTCTGATAAAGCCGGGTTTTTTTCTTGGCAGTCGGCCAGCTTGCCGGGTAAGGTTAAACCAGAACCAAGATCGCTTTTGCGAATGACGGCTTCTTTGGCGGCTCGGGCGGCCAATCTGGCTCGGGCGGCCAAGCTGACTTTTTCAATAATCCTTCTCGCTTCGGCTGGATGCTCTTCAAAATATTCGCTCAAACCTTTTTTAACGATTATATTTACCAGTCCTTGAACTTCAGGGTTATTTAATTTAGTTTTGGTCTGAGATTCAAATTGAATTTGATCAGTGGGAATTTTAATCGCCACGACGGCCATCAATCCTTGGGTGGTGTCATCACCGACAAAGCTACCACCATCTTTAATTAAATTATTTTTCTTGGCGTAATCATTGATGCCTCGAGTGAGAGCCATTTTGAAGCCGGTCAGATGGGTTCCGCCGTCCTTGGTATTGATGACATTGACAAAAGTTTCGATATTCTCGGAAAAAGAATCGTTGTACTGCAAACTAACGGCCACTGCTTCTCCGTTTTCTTCTCCTTTAATGGTTATTGGCAAACTGAGAGCGATTTTATTTCGATTTAAATGTCGGACCAGAGAAGTAATTCCTCCTTCGAAGTAGAAGTTTTTTTGCTTACCGGATCTTTCGTCTTTTAAGAAAAATTTCAAACCGGGAACCAAATAAGCCCGTTCGCGAACCGACTCCTCAATAAGTTTATATTTAAATTCTCGTTCGTCTTTAAAAGTAGTCGGATCCGGTAGAAACCAAGTTTTGGTACCGGTTTTTTGACTTTTGCCCTTGGTTTTGACGGGAGAAGTTGGCCTACCTTGTTTGTATTCTTGTTCCCAAATTTTTCCCTGTCTGGAAATAGTCACTTTAAGTTGCTTGGAAAGAGCATTGACTACTGAAGCTCCCACTCCATGCAAGCCGCCGGAAACTTTATAGGCTCCAGAGCCGAACTTTGCTCCGGCATGAAGTTTAGTCATTGCGACCTCTAGCGCGGAAACGCCCGAGCTATGCTTGTCTGTTGGAATTCCCCGACCGTCATCTTCGACTGAAGCGGAACCGTCTCGATGAAGAGTGATCCAAACGTTCTTGGCAAAACCGGCCAAAGACTCATCAATTGAGTTGTCGATTAATTCGGTAATTAGATGATGAAGCCCTTTGGAGTCGGTGGAACCAATGTACATTCCCGGTCGTTTTCGAACCGGTTCCAACCCTTCCAGAACTTTTATTTGAGAGGCGTCGTATTTATCTTTGGCCATTGTTTAGCATTTGCACGGAATCTAGCTTGCCACAAAGAAAAGCAAACGTCAAGACCGGGGCTTATTAAAGTTTAAGAAGTCTTACCCTGTCTTCCAGTAGGTTCAATTTTAAGGGATTTGGGATACGAAAGCAAGAGATTTCCGACTACCAATTGAGGATTAACGTTGACTTTTAGGAGATTGATTGCCTGGAAGAATTGTTGGTTTAAAAAGACTAAGTTTCGATCTGGTTTTTGCCGCATCTGTCTTCTAAAAAAAGCGAGCTGGTTCAAGCAAAACTGAGTTGCCTCTTGGTTGTTGTAGGCCAAACTCGTTGCTAATTTTAGACGCCCGGCGACTCCGGTCTTGATAATTTTCTCCGCCAAGTCTTTGACTTCTTGATGGTTTTGGCTTACCTCTTCTGTTCGTTGATCAGGAGATTTTTCTCTGAGTTCGATGATTTGACAACGAGAAAGAATTGTCGATAAGAGGGCCTCTTTATTGTTGGTGGTTAAAAAAAGAAAACATTTTGGTGGCGGTTCTTCTAAGGTTTTAAGAAGTGCATTTTGAGCTTCTTGAGTTAACAAGTGGGCGTTTTTGATCAGAGCAACTTTGTATTTTTCTTGATAAGGTTTTAAAGAGAAGGCCTGTTTTAATTCTCTAATTTGATTGATTTTAATTGTTCTTAAATCGGTGATTAAAAAGAAGTCAGGGTTTTTCTCTAGATCTGGATTGGTGATAAGTAACTTTCGGGCCTCTTCTTTGGCTTTTAAAAAAGCCTTTTCTTCTTGATTGGCAGAAATAATGACCGAATGGAGCATTTGTTGACATTTTAGCATGGGCTTATCATAATGAAAGGAAATCATGAACGCTGCCCGAAATTTACTCGACGTTTTAGTTGAACTGACTAAAATTACTCCCCAACAAGCGAAAGAGTTGCGTATGCGAGCTCTGAGTAAAGGGGTCGGTTTGGATAAAATAGTTTTAGAAAGCAAACTGGTCAACGAAAAAGGTTTAGTAGAAGCCAAGTCTGAACAATTGGGCATTCCTTTGATTGATTTAGGAGAGCAAGCGGTGTCTCCGATAGCTTTGAGCAAATTGCCTGAAGCGGCTGCCCAGCGTTACCAAGTACTTCCTTTCGCTTTTTCGAAAGAAAAGAATGAAATTTCCATTGCTTTTGCCAACCCACTTGATTTAGAGGCGATTGAGTTTATAGAAAAGCGGTCTAACGCAAAAGTGAAGTCTTTTATTGCTTTGCCATCGCAAATCGAAGAAAAAATCGCTCAGACTTATTCACAGAGTTTGACGGATGAAGTTAAAGAAGCTTTGGGTGAAACAGTCTCTGATCGGCGAGAAAAAAAGGAATCAGTTAAAGTTCCCACTCGGGGTCAGGTGGTGCGAGAACAGCGGATTTCCAATGTCGTCAATACTATCTTGGAGTTTGCGATGAAAAGCCGGGCTTCAGACGTCCACATTGAGCCTCAAGAGGATAAAACCCGAGTTCGCTACCGGATTGACGGGATTATGTACGAAAGATTGGTTTTACCCAAAGAAATTCATGACGCTGTCATTTCTCGGATTAAGATTTTGGCCGGAATGCGAATCGATGAAAAAAGAGTTCCTCAAGACGGTCGATTCAGTTTTAAGGCGGATGAGCAGGAAGTTGATTTACGAGTTTCGTCTTTGCCAACGGTTCATTCAGAAAAAATCGTCATGCGGCTACTTAAAAAGGGCGGTGGATTGGTTGATTTGCCTGAATTGGGCTTGAGAGGTCGAGCGTTGAAAAATTTGGAGGATTCAGTTCTTCGTCCTCACGGAATTATTTTGGTTTGCGGACCAACCGGTTCGGGAAAAACAACCACCCTCTATTCAGTGTTGGCCAGAATTAACACCTTGAAGGTCAATATTATTACTTTAGAAGACCCGGTTGAATATGAGATTGCCGGGGTTAGTCAGGTTCAAGTTAATCCGGCGGCCGGATTGACTTTTGCTTCAGGGATGCGTTCTTTTTTACGTCAAGATCCAGACATTATCATGGTAGGAGAGATTCGTGATAAAGAAACGGCTGAGTTGGCTATCCAGGCTTCCTTGACCGGTCACTTGGTCTTTTCTACTCTTCACACCAACAGCGCTGCGGGTGCCTTGCCTCGATTGTTGGATTTAAAGGCAGAACCATTTTTACTTGCCTCTTCGGTGACTTGTATTGTTGGCCAGCGAGTGGCTCGTCGGATTTGTGAACATTGCAAGGAAGAGTACGAACCATCGGCTGAAGTAATCGAGGATATCAAAAAGGTTTTAGGCAAGCTTTTGCCAGAAGGAAAAAAGATTACTTTGTTCAGGGGTAAAAAATGTTCGCGGTGCAACAACGTTGGTTATCATGGTCGAGTTGGAGTTTTTGAGGTTTTACCAGTGGATGAGAAAATTGCTAGACTCATTTTGGAAAGAGCTTCTGGCAGAGAGATTGAGAAACAAGCAGTTGCCGAGGGGATGATTACCATGAAACAAGACGGTTATTTAAAGACCTTAGAAGGAGCTTCGACTTTAGAGGAAGTGATTCGGGTAGCCCAAGAATAAAATGCTTAACGATTTAATCGAATACACTGTTAATCAAAAAGCTTCGGATTTGCACTTTGTTGTTGGGAAACCACCATTGGTACGAGTAAACGGTCGGTTGTTCCCTATTCCTGGCAAGGAAGTTTTAACCGAGAAGACAGCTCAAGAGTTGGTTTTTGGTTTGGTAATTGACGAACAAAAAGAAATCTTAACTGTCAATAAAGAAATTGATTTCTCTTTTGTCGTTAAAGGGCTGGCTCGTTTTCGAGTCAATGCCTATTATCAAAAGGGTTCCTTGGCGGCAGCTTTAAGATTGATTCCTGGTAAAATTCCCACGATTGAAAATCTGGGATTACCAAAAATACTTCACCAAGTGGCCACCTTGAAACAAGGGTTTGTTTTGATCACCGGCCCGACTGGGATGGGCAAAACAACCACTTTGGCTTCGATTGTTGATGAAATCGCTCGGACTAGATCGGAACACATTGTTACCATTGAAGATCCAATCGAGTACGAATTTGCTCACCAAAAGTCACTCATTTCCCAGAGAGAGATGAAGCTAGATACTCACAGCTGGCAGTTGGCTTTAAAATCTGTTTTAAGAGAGGATCCCAATGTGGTCATGATTGGTGAGATGCGCGATTTTGAAACTATCGCTGCCGCTTTGACTATTGCCGAAACCGGCCACTTGGTTTTTGCTACTCTGCACACCAACAGCGCGGCTCAAACAATCGATCGGATAGTTGATGTTTTCCCAGAAGAGCAACAGTCTCAAGTGAGGACGCAGTTGGCTTCGGTTTTAGAGGCAGTTTTTTCTCAACGTCTTCTTCCCTCTTTGGAAGGCAGTCGGGTGCCGGCTTGTGAGATTTTACTCTCTACTTCGGCGGTTCAATCAACCATCCGTGACGGCAAGACTCACATGATTGACAACATTATCCAGACTTCGGCCGGGATTGGAATGCAGACTCTTGAGATGGATTTGGCTCGATTAGTAAGGACAGGCAAGATTGGCTTGGAAGAGGCTCGTTCTTTTGCCTTGCGACCAGGAGAAATAAACAAGCTGGTGGCCAAAAAAAGTTAATTGAAGAGCTGACAAAATGAAACAATTTAACTATAAAGCTCGTGATCAGGAAGGCCAATTACACACAGGACTAATAGAAGCGGCCAGCGAGAAACAAGCAGCCCGAGTTTTACGGGAACGGCACTTGTTAATAACTTTATTAAAACTAAAGAAAGAAAGTTTTATTAATGAACTCCGGGCGGGTGTCTTGGGAAAGATTTCGTTTACAGATAAAGTCAATTTTACCCGCCAATTGGCAACAATGATCAATGCCGGTTTGAATATTACTAAGGCCTTAAGGATTTTGCAAGAACAGGCGAATCCGGCGATGAGTAAATTAGTAGGTGAAGTTTTGAATCAAGTGGAAAGCGGCAACAGTTTAAATAAAGCCATGAGTGCCCATCCCAAGGTTTTTGATGAAGTTTACATTGCTTTGGTTCGTGCTGGTGAGGAGGCGGGGGTTCTAGACAAGATTCTAAGTCGTCTGGCGGAAAATTTGGAGGCGGATAAAGAGTTTAAGAGCAAAATCAAAGGAGCGATGATTTACCCAATAATCATTGTTGTCGGGATGCTGGGAGTGGCGAGTATCATGTTGGTTTTCGTGATTCCCAAATTAACCGTTCTTTTTGATGAATTCCAGGCCGATTTACCAATGTCGACGAAGATCCTTATCGGATTATCTGATTTTCTCACTAAGTTTTGGTACCTAGCTCTCCTTTTGATTGGTGGCTTAGTGGTAGGGGTTCCTCAGGCTTTGAAAAACTCAACCATTCACTATCAATATGATCGGCTTTTTTTCAAGGTGCCGATCATTGGTCCCTTAAGGTTGAAATCAATGATGGCCGATTTCGCTCGAACTTTAAGTTTATTGATTGGGGCGGGAGTTTTAGTGGTTGATGCTTTGAATATTGTTAAAGATTCTTTGGGTAGTCCTTTGTATCAAGAAGCGGTTGGGGCTACCGCTCGGCAAGTTCAAAAGGGGTATCCCATGGCTGCTGCCTTGGCTGATACAAACATTTTCCCTTCAATTCTTCCTCAAATGATTGCCGTCGGTGAAGAAACCGGAAAAACAGATGAGGTTTTACAGAAAATTGCCGACTTCTTTTCTCAAGAAGCGGAACAAGCGGTCAAGAACTTGACAACCGCAATAGAGCCTCTTATCATGATTTTATTGGGTCTGGGAGTGGGTTTTATGGTGATAGCAGTGATTATGCCGATTTATACTTTAACTAGTCAATTTTAAAACTGAAGGGAGGTGAAGAATTAACAAATATAAAATGAATGCGTTTAAAAAAGGTTTTACTATGATTGAACTTTTGATTGTGATTGCCGTTTTGGGTATTTTAGCGGTGGCGGTTCTTTCGGCCATTAACCCAATTGAGCAAATCAATCGAAGTAGAGACACTGGTACTCGTTCTGATTCTGAACAATTGATTGGAGCGGTTGATCGTTACTACACTGTCAATGGCTACTATCCTTGGCAAACTGGAGCGACTGATACTGATGACGTCAGTACCGCTTGGCAAGTTGTCGGTGATACTTGGGTAGATGACACTCCCGAAGTGGTTTTAACTAAGCTGTCCAGTGCTGGAACGGCAGAAATCAAACTATCGTTTGTAACTCGGATTACCGAGACTGATTACAATTCCCTTTACTCTTATAATAGAGGAACTCAGGGTGACAGCACTTACGTTTGCTTTGCACCTCTCTCAGCTAATTTTAGCACCGAAGGAGCAAATCGTTGTGCCGCAACTTTGCCGGGTGATTTCCCCGCTTCCGCTTGTGGCAACGTGACCGATTGTGGCGTGAGTGGAAACTGTGTTTGCTTGCCATAAGGCAACCGAGTGATATATTCTTGATTTAAAGTATGGAAATATCACTCGGTTTTTGGCT
>CAYPPS010000002.1:48904-64276 GCA_964412685.1 uncultured Gammaproteobacteria bacterium
ACTCTTGGTCTTTATCTTTTACTCATCGTTAACTATCAATTACCGATGACCAATTACTTGTTTTCTCTTTTAGTCAGTTACTGTTTATTGATCATTTTTGTTTCTGATTGGCGTTTTATGATTGTTCCTGACGAAGTCTTGATGGTTTTGGGAATAGCTGGTTTGATTTTTTTTGCTTTCTTCTCCCCTACTAGTTTGTCAACTAGATTTTTGACTGGTTTTTTAAGCAGCTTATTCTTTCTCCTCCTTTTTTTATCCACCAAAGGCAAAGGGATGGGTTTAGGTGATGTTAAGTTGGCTTTTTTAATTGGTTTTATTTTGTCTTTTCCGGCTTGTCTCTGGGCCTTTTTTATGGCTTTCTTGACGGGAGCTTTAGTGGGTGTCATACTGATATTATTGAATGGAAAACACTTAAAAAGCCAGATTGCTTTTGGGCCTTTTTTGGTTTTTTGTACTTGGGTAGTGTTTTTGTGGCAAGATAAGATAAATAATTTCTTTCTGTCCATTTTATGGCCTTAAAAAAGAAAAAAGATTTACTAGAGAGAGGGTTGACTCTAATTGAAATTTTGATTAGTTTGTCAACAATTGCTATCTTGGTTTCAGTAATTTTCTTTTCCGCTTTCGAACAAGTCGCCAAAGGTAGAGACGCTCAGAGAAAAGCGGAGTTGGCCAAGCTTCAAAAAACCCTGGAAGATTATTATAACGACAACAATTGTTACCCCGATGATCTTGCTTTTGGTGCCTTAAGTGGCCATGAATTAGAGGGTTATTTGAACGCCATTTACGCTGACCCTTTGAATAACAGTTCTTTTAATTATCTTTACACTTACGATACTACCGACAGTTGTCATCAATGGTATAAAATTTACAGTCGATTGGAAAAGGAAGCCGATGTGATAATCGAGGATGTTGGCTGTGGTTCTGGTTGCGGACCGGACGATGGTTATAATTATTGGGTTTCCAGTCCTAATATTAGTAGCGCCGAAAGACAAGAAAACGAGTATTGGGAGGTGCCGACCGGTGGCGAACCGACTAGCAGTCCAACTCCTGGCGGTGGCGAGCCGACTAGCAGTCCAACTCCGACCCCAACACCAATCTTGATCGAAGAGCAAACTTGTCTTGCCGAAGGAGGTACCTGGCGCAGCTTTGGTGATAGTTGCGGCGACAGCTGTCGTTTAGTTAGCGATCCGGATACTCCTTGCATGGCGGTTCCTATCATGAGCTGTGATTGTGGGGCCAGCCAGTGTTGGGACGAAGCGACTCAGCAATGTGACGACAATAGTGCTTATGCGCCCTCCAATTGTTTTGCCATGGAAGGTTGCAGTAAAGCTTGCGCCAGCTCTCCCACTTTATGTGGCCAGTGTTGCAGTGGAACAAGCAAAGAATGTATTTTTTATGAAGGCGAGCCGGTTTGTTGTTATACTGCTGCCTGCCCACTGGAGTAAGTAAAATGTTTATAAACTCGAAATTCAAAGCCAATAAAAACCTCCACGCCGGGGGTGGAGGTTTTACTTTAATTGAATTGTTAATTGTGATTGTGATTTTAGGTTTGTTGATGGCCATAGGAATAGGAAGTTTCCAATCGTCACAAATAAAAGGTCGCGATGCCCGAAGAAAAAATGATTTGGCTCAAGTTCAACGAGCTCTGGAATTATATTTTAATGACTATAATCAATATCCGGACTCGAGTGATTTGCCTCTTTCCGGTGGTCCTTGGGAAGACGACAATGAAACTCTTTACCTGAAAGAATTCCCTCAAGACCCGCGTTTTGGTAATTACAATTATGTTTTGGGAGGAAGTGGTGCGTCTTATCAGCTCTATGCTAGACTGGAAAATGTCAGAGATCCGGCGATAGGCACTTATGCAGGGATCAGCTGTGGCGATGAAGATTGTAATTATGGAGTGGCCAGCTCCAATGCCAATCCGGAAGACTAACAAATAGAAAAATGTTTATAAACTCGAAATTAAAAACCAACAAAAACCTCCACGCCGGGGGTGGAGGTTTTACTCTGATTGAGTTGTTGGTGGTTATTTCCATTATTGGAGTGCTGGCAGCTTTGGTAGTGGTTAACTACAGTTCGGCACGGACACGAGCCAGAGATGTGACTCGTAAATCAGACTTTGCTCAAATTAAAAGGGCCCTCCGGCTCTATTACAATGACAACAACGCTTATCCAGATGACATTATTTTTGATACTGCTTGGGCAGATGGAGATATGACTTATATGAGATTAATTCCCGAAGACCCTCTAGAAGGAGCCAGTTATGAATATTTTGCTGGCCTGGCCGCCTGTTCCGAAGGAATTAATGATTTTCGCCTCGTGGCTATTTTGGAGAATAAGTCAGATGCTGAGGCGGTCCAATCCCAGCGTCGTTGTGGTACGGATTGCGGCTATGATTCTGATAATTACGACGACGATCAATATGTAGTTTGTGCTGATTAATAAAAAAAGGAGGTGAATATGAAGGAAATTCTAAATTCTAAATCTGGAATCCAAAACAAAAAGTTCGATGCTTGTCGGTTGGGATTCACTCTAATTGAGTTACTGGTGGTTATTTCCATCATTGGTATTTTGGCCTCATTGACGTTGGTCAGTTTTTCTGGTTCGCAAAAACAAACTCGAGATACCGAGAGAAGAAGTGACTTGAGTCAGTATCGTAACGCTTTAGAAAACTATGCCGCTTCTAACGACGGGCTTTATCCTGTGGTGGCGGTAGTGAGCGATATCACCAGTGTTTGCAATGGGACCGATGGTGCCCTGGATGATTATTTGGCTAGTTGTCCGGCTGATCCCAGCGGAACCGTTCAGTACCAGTTTTTATCTAGCAGTACCGCTTATACCATCTGGGCAGACTTGGAGACGTCTGATTATTGGGTTGTTTGCTCTAACGGCAAATCGGGAGCCAGCGTGACGGCACCGACGGTGGGGTGTAATATCTAAATGAAAAACAAAAAGGGCTTTACCTTAGTTGAGCTTTTGGTGGCGATGACTATTTTTGCCGTGATTAGTTCAATTGCTTTAGTTTCTTTTCGCAGTTCTCGCATTTCCGGTCGAGATAGCAAAAGAAAAGTTGATTTGGAGCAAATCAGAAGTGCTTTGGAAATGTATCGGGCTGATAGCGGTAGTTATCCTAATGCGTTATCTGATTTGTCTGGTTATCTGTCGGTACCAACAGACCCCTTAGTCGGTAGCGGCAGAGTTTATTATTATTCTTCTGGAGGTCAAACTTACACTCTTTGTGCTGCCCTAGAAGGAGAAACTACTAGTGCTCTTTGTGGTGGCAGTTGCGGTGAAACTTGCAGTTACAAGGTAGTAAATCCTTAGAAGAAATGAAAGGTTTTGTTTTTGCAGGAAAGAAGCTTCGAAGAGGGTTCACTTTAATTGAAATGGTGGTGGCTCTTTCAATCACGACCATTGTTTTTGGGTTAGGATTGGTGACCTATCAAAATTTCTCTAAAAAGCAGACCGTCGAACAGGCCGCCCTCAACTTAAAAGCGGACTTGCATTTGACCAAAGACAAAGCTTTGAGCGGCCAGAAACCAACCGGTTGGTGTTTCGGGCCAGGAGAGACTCTATCGGGCTGGAGATTGGATTTAACGACCTCTGGTTATGAAATTTTACCGGTTTGTTCCGGTGGCTCATCTCCTAACGGAGTTGTTATTAAAACAATTTCTTTTCCGACTGGAGTTACCAGTAACGTTACAGATCAAATACTTTTTAAAGTTTTGAGCCAAGGAGTAAATAGCGGATACACAATTGTTCTCAGTGATGTTTCGGGGAACAGTCAAACGATCAGTATTAATAACAGCGGCTTGATTAATTAAATGAAAAGAAAAAAGAACCAGACGGGACAATTACTGATCGAAGTTTTGATTGCTTTTACCGTAATTGTTTTAGCGGTGGTAGGATTGGTTTCAGCTACAGTTTCCTCGATTAGTTCGACCGATTTTGCTAAAAGACAAAGTTATATGACTTCTCAAACTCAAGAAGCGATAGAAGCAATTCGGAATGACTACTATTCGCAGAATTGGAGTGATTTTCAGGCCAATTGTGAATCTATTGGGAATTTAAAACTAACTGATTTGCCAAGTGACTATACTGCGGCGGTTGGCTGTACTAACGAAGGAGCTGGTTTAGCCGTTATAGTAACGGTTTCTTGGACCAAAGGAAGTCAAACCCACGAATCAGTTTTAGAAGATTTTTTTGCTCCGAAATGAAACTCATGTCCAACCACATGCGACGTAGAGGATTTACCGTGATTGAAGTGTTAGTCGCTGTTGGTTTATTAATTACGATTGCCACTCTTTCTTCTACCCTTTTTATGACTGTTTTAAAAAATGCCAGCAAGACGGAAGTTGATCAGGTGGTTAAACAAGAGGGCGATTACGCTCTTCTGGTCATGTCGCGAATGATTCGTAACGCTCGCGAAGTGATTGAAGATGCCACTTACGTTTGCGCTGGACTCGGTTCTCAAAATGAAATTGCCATCAAAAATCCGGATGAAGGGATAACGGTTTTCTCTTGTCAGACCGATTATTTGGCTTCCAGCAGTGGTAGATTAGTTAACGGTAGTGTGGTCATCGATAGCACTGATCGTTTGACTTCTAGCCGGGCGCAAGTGTCAGGTTGTGCTTCTGTTTTTACTTGTTTTCCGGGAACCGAATTTGAGCCGGATCAAGTTACCATCGATTTTTCCATGGAGGATATGAGTTCTGGCAGGAGAGAAGAACAGACGGAGTTAGATTTTGCCACTAACGTGACGGTGCGGAACTTTTAATTTTGGACTTTGCGAGGCAGAATTGACTTTAAAAGTTTGTTTCTGCTACGATTAGTTCAAAGTGAAAAAGAGACAACGTGGTCAAGCCATTTTGATTGTCGTTTTGGTGATGGCGATTGCTTTGACCATTGGTTTAGCAATTATTTCTCGATCAATTACTGACGTTCGTGTTTCTCGTCAGGAAGAAGAATCGGCTCGAGCCTTTTCTGCAGCTGAAGCCGGGATTGAAAAAACAGTTGCCCTAGGACTCTCTAGCGGTACTTTTACTTTGAATGGTCAAGAGGTTAATTATAACGTTGTTTCCTCTGGAATAGGCGGCAGTGGAGTGACTGAAATTCTCTTTTCAGAGCAATTAAAATCAGGTGAAGTTCAGTCGGTTTGGTTAGTTAATCATGATGCCGATGGCGATTTGGATCCCAGTTCTTACTATCAAGGAGCAACCATCAATTTTTATTGGGGCAACGAAAGTACGGCTGATGACGAAGTAACGACTCCGGCCTTGGAAGCGACTTTGGTTTATCAAGAAAGTGGCTCTTTTAAAATTAAAAGAGCGGTTTTTGATCCGAGTACCGCAAGCAGAAAAGGCAGTAATAATTTTTCTGACGCTGGCGCCGGAGCGACGATTGGTTCAGAAGTTCTTGCTTTTGGAGCAAGTTTGGACGTAGCTGGTATTCCCTATCTTCTTCGATTGAAATTGCTTTATAATGAGTCAGAGGCTCACTATGTGGCCGTTAGCTCGCCTGCTTCAGAATCTTTGCCGTCTCAAGGGACTTGCTACCAGTCTTCAGCCACGGTTGTTGGAAGTGATATCTCTCGCAAAATTGAACAATGTCGTTTTTATGATGTTCCTCCAGCTCTTTTTGATTACGTTCTGTACAGTGGCCAGGGATTAACTAAATAATTATCAAAACTGCCTATGGATTTTTTTGGCTTAGATATTGGTTCTCACTATTTAAAAGCGGTTGAATTAAAAAAAGCCGGTGATAAATATGACCTGCGTGCAGCGGGGACAACCGCCTCTACGGGTAAGGGTGTTTTTTCTGATGCTGAAAATGACCTGACCGTCCTCGCGCAGAAAATTAAAAAGTTAATTGATGAACTGAAAATCGGGACTAAAAATGTTGCCGTTGCTTTGCCTGAAGATCAAGTTTTTACTCGATTGATTAGTTTACCTAAGCTTTCTTCTCAAGAGCTGGAATCGGCCTTAAATTGGGAAGCTGAGCAGTACGTTCCCCTACCCTTAAGCGAAATCACTTTATCACACCAGATTGTCGGCCAAACTTCATTGCAGGGCAAGGAAAAACTAGAAGTTCTCCTGGTCGCTTCTCCCAATCGATTGATTGACAAGACAGTTCAGATTTTACGATCCAGCGGACTTAATCCGATCAGTTTGGAAACAGAAATTTTGTCTATGTCTAGGAGTTTAGTTGGTGCTTCCAAGGAAACAACTTTGTTGGTTGATTTAGGAGCGAAAGCGAGTGATTTGGCGATTGTTGAAAATAGTCAAGTTATCTTTACTCGTTCTATCGCTACAGCGGGCGAAGCTCTAACCAGGGCGATTTCTACTGGTTTGGGATTGGAAACATCTCGATCGGAAGAATACAAAAAAGCATATGGAGCCAACCCGGAACGATTAGAAGGCAAAGTCTTGAAGGCAATTGAGCCGGTTTTGGAAGCCATTGCCAAGGAAATTAGCGCTGCAATTCAGTTCTATGTTAGTCAAAAAGAACAACGAGTGGTTAAAAGGATTCTGTTGACTGGTGGGAGCGCCATGGTTCCCAATTTGACTTATTGGATGACTAAAAAAGTGGGCTTGGAAGTTCAAATTGGCAATCCTTTTATTCAAGTGAACCAATCGGAATTACTTGGTAAATTATCCAAAGAAACATATTGTTTCTATTCAGTTGCCGCCGGTTTGGCAATGAAGGAGGCTTAATTGTGAGTCAAGGGATAGATCTACTTCGAGGACGCAATAAAGGTCGTTTAAAAGTTCGAAAGCAAGCTGTCAAGATAAAATTGATTAGCTTTCTTGTTCTGGGATTGTATTTAGTCGCCGGTAGTGGCCTCTTCGTTTATCTTGTTTGGGCCAAGGGAGAAAAATCTCGACTTCAACGTTCAATCCAAGTTAAAAAACAGCGCATTATTGATTTGAAAAAAAATGAGTTACTTCATCTTAACCTAAAACAACGTTTAGCTTTTTTAAATACTCAGTTAGATTTGGAGCAGAATCTGGCTTCTCGTTCGATCACTACTCTAAGCAAACTGGCCGACCCGCAAGTAACAATCACCAGTTTTTCTTTCGTTGAGGATGGCCAGGTGGTCATTGCTGGTGAAGCGGCCAATGCGTTGATTTTAAGTGATTTTTTTGAAAAAGTGAAAAAAGAAAAAAAAGAAATAGAGATCGCCTCGCTAACTAGTTTAACTCGAATGGAAGAAGGCAGTTACGAATTTAATTTGAATTTAAAGTTTAAAGGAAAATGAAAAAAACAAAGTTTGATTATTCAATGTATCGTCCTTTTCTTTTGCCAGGGATTATCTTTTTGTTGGTTTTTACTTCCGCTTTTTTGCTTGTTATCCCTCAAATCAGGTCTAGTTGGCAATTGCGTCAAGAGATGGCCAAAGAAAAAGCTAAACTAGCCCAATTAACTCAAAAGGAAGCAATTTTGGGAGGCTTGGATTTATATGAATTGGAAAAGAAAAATGAACTGGCCCTCAGGGCTTTGCCGGTGAAAAAACAGCCAATTTTAGTTTTAAATTCGATTAAAGTTTTAGGAGAAAGTAAAAATTTGACGGATTTCGCTTTTAATTTGAGTCCCGGTTTGGTGTCTAGTGCAGCAGCAGGTTCAAAAGTTAAGACATCGGTTAATGAAAAGAATGAAATTGAATTGTTTGTTTCTTTCTCGGGCAATCAGGAGCAGATTACTGAGTTTGTTTTTGGCCTGGAAAAGCTTTTACCTGTGGTTAAGGTTTTAAGTTTAGATATTAAGTCCGAAGAGATTGATTTTAGTCAAGTCGATTTGAGCCTGATTTCTTTTTATCTCTCATTACCAGAATCTTTGGGGACGGTGGAGAGTCAAGTTGTGGGATTGAGTCAAAAAGAAGAGGAAGCCTATACTAAATTAACAGATTTTAAAGCTTCTTTGACAGTTTCTCTAGAGAGTCAGAATCAGACAGTAAATTCGGGTAAAGAAAACATTTTTAACTTCTAAGATGCCTCTTCGTCAATAATCAGATTAAATTTTTTGCCTTCTTTAAAGGCCCTTAATTTAAGCAGGTTACGGATAGCCTTGATAGTCCGTCCCTTTTTGCCAATGATAATTTTTAGATCTTCCGGATTGGCTTGAAGGTGAAATTCAATTAGTTCCTCTTTTCCTTCTTGAGCATTAACTTTCACTTCTTCCGGCTTGCTGCTGATTGATTTGACAATAAACTCGAGTAATTTTTCCATTTTAAACCTCCTTTGTTAAAACTTTTTGAGCGGCGTTGGATTCTGCCTCTCGTTTTGATTTACCTTTGCCCTTGGCAAGTAGTTTATCTTTTAAGTAAACACCAACAATAAAAACTTTTTGATGGTCTGGTCCGGTTTCTTCCAGAGTTTTGTAAATTGGAGGAGGACTATTGTTAACTTGAATTTTTTCCTGAAGCAGGCTTTTAGCGTCTTTTAGTTCCCCCTTCTCAACCCATTTTTCCCAAATGGGCATAAAGTTGGTTTCAATGAAATCTTGGGTTTCTTTCAAACCTTGATCTAAATAAATGGCTCCAATGATTGCTTCGGTTGTGTCAGCCAAAATGGAAGGATTTTGATTTCCTTTCGCTTCCTTTTCACCTCGGCTCATGAGAATATGTTTGCCAAAATTTAAAGTTTTGGCTATCTGAGCTAAAGCGGTGGTTCGAACAACATTAGAACGCAAATTTGTCAACCAACCTTCTTCCTTTTGAGGAAATTTTTCATAAAGAAAATTGGAAATGATAAATTCCAAAATGGCATCTCCTAAAAATTCCAATCTTTCATTGGATTCCGTCTTTTGCTGAAGATGGCTTTCATTCAGAAAAGAACGATGAGTTAAAGAAAGCTGGAGTAAAGTTTTATCTTTGAAGACAACGTTTAAGCTTTTTTCAATCTGGTTTACCTGTTTTTTATCGAGAGTCATTTTATTAGCGCCCCCAATGCACCATTGATGAAAGCTGAGCTTTTCTCGCTACCAAAAGATTTGGCTATTTCGATTGCTTCGTCAATTATCACTTTGGGTGGTTCTTCCGGTTCTATTTTCAATTCAAAAGTAGCTAGTCTCAGAATGGCCAAATCGATTCGATTGATTTGCTTGATGGGCCATTCAGGCGCTGCCGCCTCAATTAAAGAGTCTATTTTTTCTTTATGTTTAATAACTCTTTCTGCCAATTGATCCTCAAGTAATTTGTTAGAAAAACTCCAAGAAAAGAGGCTTTTAACTGCTTTAATTCTTTTTAGGTGACGAGGGTCACTGGCCGATTTCATTTCTTTTTTTCTTGTTTCCAGTGTCCACAATAAGGACAAGTCCGGTGAGGTTTTTTAAATTTGCCACATTGAGAACAACGACTCAGAGCCGGTAATTTTAACTTTTGACTGGCTTTTCGACGACCAGATCGATGAGTTGATTGTTTTCTTTTGGGAACAGCCATTTTTAGTTTGGATCAATCGAAGTTATTGTATCTTTTTTTATTCTTGCTTGCAAGGCGGGGAATTGCTTTAACTGAGGAAAGATTTTTTCGGCTGCTTGCCTGGTTTCTTTAATTAGAACTAAATTACCGAAGTCAGCTATTTTTAGTTGAAATCGGCCGTGTTGACGGCTGCCAAAGATTTCTCCAGGACCCCTGAGCTTTAGATCTAGTTCAGCTAATTTGCCCCCTTCATTTAATCTCTCCATTGCTTTTAATCGAGAAAAGGCATGTCTGCTTTGGTGATCGCTGAAAAGGAGACAGTAAGATTGTTGGTCAGAACGCCCGACTCGACCTCGGAGTTGGTGTAATTGTGCCAAGCCAAAACGATCGGCTGATTCAATCACCATCATGGTTGCATTGGGGATATCGAGCCCTACTTCCACTACTGGCGTAGCCACCAGAATGTCAATCTTCCTCTTGCGGAAGTCGTTTAAAATTTGATCTTTTTCTTTTTCCTTTAATCGGCCGTGAATTAACCCCAATTTAAGCTTGGTAAAAACATTAGTTTTTAAATGATCGAATTCTTTGGTGGCGCTTTTAACCGTGGATAAAGTTTCTGATTCTTCGATTAGAGGACAAACAACAAAAGCTTGTCGCTTCTTTTTCTTGATGTTTTCTTCGATCCATCGGTAAGCGTTGTCTCGTTTTTTGTTTGGAACAACCCAAGTTTTGATTTTTTTCCTTCCTTCAGGTTTTTCTTTAAGAAAAGAAAGTTTCAAGTCACCATAGAGACTTAAAGCTACGGTTCTTGGAATGGGAGTAGCGGTCATTGTTAGAATGTGAGGAAATTTACCTTTTTGTGCCAATTTGGCTCGCTGTTCAACTCCAAAGCGATGCTGCTCATCGATAATGACCAAGCTCAAAGTTTTAAAATGGGCTTTTTTGTAAATCAAACTGTGGGTTCCAATGGCAAGGTCAAATTCTTCTTCTTTTTTTCTTTGCGAACTAGTCAATAAGACGATTTTAAAACCGCTTTTTTTGAATAAATTGCCTAAGGTTTGATAGTGTTGTTTGGCCAAGATTTCTGTTGGAGCCATGAAAGCGACCTGGGTTTTATTAAGCAAGGCATTTAAAGCGACGATTGCGGCGACAATTGTTTTACCTGAACCAACATCACCTTCAAGCAAGCGGTTCATGGGAATCGTTTTACTTGAATCTTTTAAAATTTGATCAAGTGATTTTTTCTGATCCAAAGTTAATTTGAAGTTTAAGTTAACTTCGAAAGCTTCAAGTTCTTTCTTGAAGACTTTAAGTGCATGAACAGTTTTTTTATTCTGCCATTCTTTTTTTCGCCTCAATGTTTTCAAGTGGAGCAAAAATAATTCCTCAAAAGCAAATCTTTTAACCGACTTATCAATCGATTTCTTGTTTAGAGGGAAATGAATTTGCTCAAGGGCCTTGTTGAATTCGAGTAAATTATTTTCTCTTAAAATTGATGCGGGGAGTTCTTCCGGTAGATTGCTTGTCAATTGATGAATTAGGAAAGCGATTCTTGAACGGAGCCACTTGGAGGAAACTTTGTAAGTTTCCGGATAAACAGGTATCAATTTGCCGGTGTGAATCAATTGTTTTCCTTGATCAATTTCGTATTCTGGAGAAACCAAGGTCATTTTTCCTTGTTTTAATTCCACTTTTCCGGAAAGACTAACCTGAGAGCCTTTTTTTAGTATCCGGGTTAAAAAAGGCTGATTGAACCAAATCAAATTGATTGTATCGGTGTCGTCTTTCAAGGTTCCGATTTGAATTTTTCGTCCTCCTCTAAGATATTGGTTTTTTAGATTTTCAATTTTCCCTTTCAAAGTGACCACTTCTCCTGCTTGGACTTGGTTGATAGAACTAACTAAAGAAAAATCTTGGTAACGATGAGGGAAATGGTAGAATAAATCTTTAACGGTTTCGATTTCCAAGCGCTTTAATCTTTTACTGTAGGCTGGTCCAATCATCAACACCTGGCCAATAGGCATTTCCAAATTGAGCGGCTTCATTTCTTTATCTCAGAAAAGTGTAAATCAAAGGAAGGAAAGAACTTAAGACCAAGCCAACAGTAGCAACAATAACCAATCCAATCCAGACTTTTTTTTGTTTTTTAGAAAGAATCATTTGACTTTGATGAATTTCTTTTTACCAACCCTCAAAATGATTGGCTTTTTTAAATTAATTATTTCATTTAAATCTTTGATCTTTTTTTGATCTACTTCCACTGCTCCTTGCCGAATTAATCGCTTGGCTTCGCCTCCAGAAGCAACCAAATTTGTTTTTTTGAGCAACTCGAGTAAAGAGATTGTTTTTTGATCGAGATTAAAAACAGGCACTTTCCCGGGTAGTTTTCCGGCTTGAAAGACCCGTTCAAATTCTATTTGAGCCTCTTCGGCTTCTCGGGAAGAATGAATCAAGCCAACAATTTCTAAAGCCAGCTTCTTTTTGAGAATCATTGGTTCAAGTTTTTGCTTAAGTGTCTCGATTTTACTTGAGGCCATCTGGGTCAAGAGTTCAAAAGCGAGAGGAACAATTTCGTCCGGAAAGGCCATTATGGCGCCATACATTTGATTGGGAGGAGTATTTAAGAAAAGAGCGTTATTGGTAGTTTTACCGGCCTTCTCTCCCCGGCTGTCAGTTAACAGCTTAGTGGTTAGAACATATTTTTCTTTTTGCTTAAGAGCTTTCATTAAATTTCTCCCGGCCAACATGTTAAAAGTTTGATCAGATCCACCAATTTCTAGGTCGACCCCCATTTCGACACAATCAATTGACTGAGCGACTGGATAAAGAAATTCGTGCAAGTAAATCGGTTTCTGGTCTTTCAGGCGTCGTTGGAAAAAATCCCGTTCCAACATTTGCTGGACGGTAAAGTTGGCCGTGACGTCAATGACGTCTTTGAACGTGTAACGATCGTTCCATTCAGAGTTGAATTTGATTTGAACTGGGTTTTTGCCGGAAAAATTGAGCACCTTGCTGGCTTGTTTTTGCCAGTTTTTAGCATTGGCCAGAACTTGCTGACGACTCAATTTTTGTCGAGCGGCTTTTTTATTCGTTGGATCCCCTATCATGCCAGTAAAGTCCCCGATTAAAAAAATAACCTGGTGACCTAAGTCTTGAAATTGTTTCAATTTGAGTAAACCGACCAGATGACCCAAATGAAGATTGGGCATTGAGGGATCAAAACCTTGATAAAGTTTTATTTTTTTCTTGCCCGACAAGACTTTTCTAAGAGCTTGCTTATTGGGGTAAATTCTTTCTACTCCCCTAGTCAGAACGTGATCAATTTCGCTCACTGTGATTAACATTTTAACATTGCTTTTTAGTTGAAGCAAAGGGTGGCTTTTGTTAGAATAAATTGGTCTTATGATTTGGTTAAAGATTTGGCGCCGAAGAACTCGAAAATTAAGAAGGAATTCTTTCGGAGGGAAGTTTTCCAAAAGCAAACTGTTTTCTAAGCTTTTCTTTTTTAGTTTTATTGGCCTATTGGTTTTAATTCTTGGCTTTGGAGCGATTTTTGCTTTTTACGCTAAAGATTTACCCCAACCGGATAAAATCGTTCGACGAGAGGGTTTCTCTACTAAAATTTACGATCGGAATGAAAAATTGCTCTACGATGTTTATGCTGATCAGAAAAGAACCCCGATTGATCTGGAAGAGGCGCCCGATTATTTAAGACAGGCCACGATCGCAGTTGAAGATAAAAATTTCTATCAACATTCCGGCTTTGATTTTATGGGAATATTCCGAGCCGTTTTTAACATTGTGGTCAAGCAAAAATTACAAGGTGGTTCTACTTTGACTCAACAATTAGTCAAAAACGTTCTCCTTACTCCTCAACGAACGATAACCAGGAAACTGAAAGAGTTCATTCTCACTGTTCAGATTGAGAGTCGTTATTCCAAAGATGAAATTTTACAAATGTATCTCAATGAAGCCCCTTATGGCGGAACGGCTTGGGGTGTGGGAGCAGCTGCAGAAACTTATTTTGACAAAGAAGTGGAAGAATTGAATTTGGTTGAATCAGCTATTTTAGCCGGGTTACCTCAACGTCCCTCGGTTTATTCTCCGTTTTCTGGCGAGAATGTTTACATTGGCAGAACTAAAGAAGTTTTGCGACGGATGCGCGAAGATGGTTACATTACCGATGAACAAGAGAAGGCAGCCGTGGAAGAACTGGAACAAGTGGAGTTTGCTGGCGGCGGCGGCAATTTCAAAGCCCCTCATTTCGTTATGTATGTTAAGAAACAATTAGAAGAACAGTATGGCCAGGCGATGGTGGAAAAGGGCGGCTTGCGTGTCTATACTTCCTTGGATTTAGAACTTCAAGACAAAGCCCAGAAAATTATTGAAGAAAAGATTGCCGTGGTTGAAAGCTTAGATATTACCAATGGAGCCGCGGTGGTGGTTGATCCAGAAACTGGTCAAATTTTGGCAATGGTTGGATCTAAAAACTTTTTTGCTGATGATTACGATGGCAAAGTCAATGTTACTTTATCTCTTCGTCAACCAGGCTCAGCGATTAAACCAGTTACTTACGCAACTGCTTTCAAGAAAGGATATACTGCCAGTTCATTAATAATGGATGTTGAAACAATTTTTCCTGGGAGTGGAGATCAACCAGATTATGTGCCAGTTAATTATGACGGTAATTACAACGGCCCGATGCAGTTAAGATTTGCTTTAGGCAATTCGATCAATCTTCCGGCGGTCAAGCTTCTGGCTTTGGTTGGAATCGAAAATATGCTTGTAACCGCTTCAGATTTGGGCATTTCCACGCTAGCGCCAACCAAAGAAAATATGCGCCGCTTAGGCTTATCAGTCACCTTGGGCGGTGGTGAAGTTAGGTTGTTAGAGCTGACGTCGGCTTATAGCACTTTCGCCAATGAAGGCTTTAGGGTAGATCCGATTGCCATCTTAAAAGTAGAAGACCGGGAAGGAAAAATTTTATTTGAACAAAAAGGACCCAAAAAAAAGAAAGTTTTTTCTGAAGGCGTGGCTTTTTTAGTCTCTCACATCTTGTCTGACAATAATGCTCGGTTGCTTACTTTTGGTTCTCGTAATGCTTTGACTGTCTCAGGCAGAACAGTAGCGGTTAAAACGGGAACAACTAATGACAAGCGTGATAATTGGACGGTCGGTTGGACACCCCAGATAGTGGTTGGAGTTTGGGTGGGAAATAATGACAACTCACCGATGAAACAAGTTACCTCTGGTATTTCCGGAGCTGCTCCTATTTGGCGGGAAATTATTCAGGAGAGTTTAAAAGGTAAGCCCAATTTAGGATTTACTGCTCCGGAAAGTGTTGTTACTGCTGAAGTGGACGCCATCAGCGGTTATCGAACCCATGACGGCTACCCTTCTCGAATGGAATACTTCATTAAAGGAACAGAACCAAATGGAGAAGATCCAGTTCATGCTAAGTTAAAAATCTGTCGAGGGGAAGACAAATTGGCCACTTCGGTTCAAGTTGCTCGAGGAGAGTATGAAGAAAAAGAATATTTCGTTTTTGAAGAAAAAGACCCTTTTTCCATTGATGACATAAATCGTTGGCAACAAGGAATAGACGAATGGATCAAGACTCAAGGAGAACCGCGTTATCACGCCCCGAGAGATTATTGTGAAGGGAGCGAGGGGCTGGAGGTAGTTATCGATGAACCTAAAAATGAAATAGAAGTAGATAATAATGAAGTCAAGATTAAGGGAAAGATAATTAGTGTCAATGAGGTCAAGAAGATTGAAATTATTATTAATGATGAAACCAAGGAAACTTTAGAGAATACTTCTTGGTTTGAGAAGATTTTTACTTTGAGTGACGGGATTTACACTATTAAAGTTAAAGCTTGGGATTCGGAAAATAAAGAGAAGGAAGGCCAAATTAAAATTGGAGTCAATAAACCTTGGGATTGGAGTGAGCC
>CAYPPS010000003.1:0-18351 GCA_964412685.1 uncultured Gammaproteobacteria bacterium
ACAAGGAATTAATCTTAGAAACCGGTCGGTTCGCTTTCCAGGCGAACGGAGCTGTTTTGGCACGTTACGGTGATACGGTCGTTCAAGCAACGGTAGTTAGTGCCCCACCCAGAAGAGAACTTGATTACTTCCCGCTCCAAGTTGAATATGAAGAAAGACTTTATGCTGGTGGCTTGATCAAGGGTTCTCGTTGGGTTAAAAGAGAAGGTAAGCCTAGCGAGGCGTCCATTTTAATCGCTCGATTGATTGATCGTTCGATTCGTCCTCTTTTCCCGAAAGACTATAAACAAGAAGTTCAAGTAATTATTACCGTTCTTTCAGTTGATGGTGAAAATGATCCGGCTATTTTAGGAGCGGTGGCCACTTCAGCGGCTCTTTCAATTTCTGACATTCCTTGGAATGGGCCGATTGGAATCTTGAAGTCGGGTTTGGTTAAAGAGAAGAGCAAGACTCCTTTCTTGATTAATCCTACTCATCAAGAATCGGAATATTCCGAAATGGATTTGATCGTTAGCTCGACCAAGCAAGCGGTTATTATGTTGGAAGGAGAAGCCAAGGAAGTCGATGAAAAAACCTTGCTTAAAGGAATTGATTTTGCTTTTGTCGAAGCACAAAAGATCATTGGTTTAATCGAAAAATTGCAAAAGAAGGTGGGCAAGACCAAGCAAGCGATTGTCAAGTCAGAAATTGACGAAAAGTTAGTGGCGAAGATTAAAAAAGAAGTGATGCCGCAGATTGCCAAGGAAATAGAAAAAGAAGCCAATCAGGGTGAGTCGTTCGGTTGGTTGGATGATTTGAGACAAAAACAATTGAATCGTCTCGGTGAAGAAAAAGGAACGGAAGTAAGACAAGCAATGGATGAAGGCTTGAAGGAAGTTTTACATCACTTGATTGAGAAAAAAGATAAGCGAGTTGATGGTCGTGGGCCCGAAGAGATCAGAACTTTGGGGATGGAAACTAATATTTTACCGCGAACTCACGGTTCGGCTAGTTTTCGGCGAGGGAAGACCCAAGCTTTAACAATTACGACTTTGGGTTCACCGTCTCTGGAACAATTGATCGAAAGTGCTGAAGGCGAAGAAAGTAAGCGCTATATGCATCATTATAATTTCCCGCCTTATTCGGTGGGTGAATGTGGCCGGACGGGTTGGCCGTCTCGGAGAGAAATTGGCCACGGAGCTTTAGCGGAAAGAGCTCTTGAACCGGCGATTCCGGAAGAAAGTGAATTCCCCTACACCATTAGGGTTGTTTCCGAAATAATGTCTTCCAACGGTTCAACTTCAATGGCCGCGGTTTGTGGTTCGACTTTGTCTTTAATGGACGCTGGAGTGCCTATTAAAACTCCAATCGCAGGAATTGCCATGGGCAAGATGGGTAAAGTGATCCTTTCTGATATCACTGGTTTAGAAGATTTCAATGGCGATATGGACTTTAAAGTTACCGGAAGTGAAAAGGGAATTACCGCGATTCAATTGGACGTTAAGGCGCTTGACTTTGATTTAAAGCTATTAGAAAAAGCGTTGGCACAAGCCAAAAAAGGTCGATTGTTTATTTTAGGAGAGATGCTTAAAGTGATGCCCAAGACAAGAACTAAGTTATCTCGTTTTGCTCCCAAAGTTAAAGCGGTCAAGATTCCAGTGGAGAAAATTGGAGAATTGATTGGTCCAGGTGGTAAAACTATCAAAGAGATTATTGCTAAAACAGGAGCCGCGATTGATGTTGAAGATGATGGTCGAGTTTTGATTTCTTCTCCGGATAACAAAGTAGTTGAAGAAGCAAAAGAATGGGTTAAGAGTTTGGTCCAAGAGATAAAAGCAGGAATGACTTTCGAAGGTGAAGTGAAGCGAATTGAACCTTTTGGTGCCTTTGTGGGAATTACACCTAACAAGCAGGGCTTGGTTCACGTTTCGCGGATGTCGAAAGAATTTGTAAAAGACCCACATCAAATAGTTAAAATTGGTCAAAAAGTTTCGGTGACGGTAACCGAGATCGACAAAATGGGAAGAATTAATTTGTCGATGGTGTAAACTTAAGACATAAGATAGGGACAAGATACATGCCTGCCAAAAGTGAAAGTCTGACAGAGATTAAGGAACTAAAAGAAAAGATAGCTCAAACTCGTTTTCCTCAAGACTTACAAGAGAAAGTAACTCAAATGGTCGATCGTTTGGAGCGACGGATTCGTTATGGCGGTGAGTTTTCTGCTCAGCACGAACGGGTTGAGCTTTATTTGGATTGGATTGTTTCTTTGCCTTGGTTCAAGCGCTCGCGAGATATATTAGAATTGGATCGGGCCAGACAGGTTTTAGACAAGCACCACCATGGTCTAGATCAAGTGAAAGATCGAATTCTAGAATACATGGCGGTTTTAAATTTACGCAGTCGAAAAGAAGCCAAAACGAGCGATTCTCTTTTTAAACTAGTTCGAGCGCCAATTTTATGTTTTGTCGGTTTGGTGGGAACCGGTAAGACAACGATCGCTTTTTCGATCGCTGAAGCCATGGGGAGAGAAATTGTTCGGATTCCTTTTGGCGGCTTGGGTGACCCGTTGGATTTACGGGGCCAGTCTCGTTTGCGGCCTGATGCCGAACCGGGCTTGGTGATTAAAGCTTTAAGAAGGGCCAAAGCAAAAAATCCGGTTATTCTTTTGGACGAAATTGACCGAGTCACCGATGAAGGCAGAGCGAGCATTATGGGCGTCTTGGTTGAGTTGCTCGATCCGGAACAAAACATGGCTTTCAGAGATCATTTTATTGATTATCCGGTTGACTTATCTGAAGTGATGTTTATTGCCACTTGCAACAACACTACCAGTATCGCGACAGCGGTTTTAGATCGTTTGGAACCGATTCAAATGCCCTCTTATTCTGATGATGAAAAAATTGCCATCGGGAAAGATTACGTCTTGCCGCAAGCTTTGACGGAAACAGGTTTAGACAAAGACACGGTTACTATTGATCCTCAGCTTTGGCCTAAAATTGTTCGTCCGTTAGGTTTTGACGCGGGAATCAGAACCTTGGAAAGGAATATCAAAGGAATTTGTCGTAAAATCGCTCGTTTGGTGGTTGAAGATAAGGGGAAAAAGTTTCATTTAACTGAAGCTAATATAAAAGACTATTTGCCGACTTGGTAAAAATGGTAGGAACAAAAAATGGACGAAAAAGAAGATTTAAAAAAGATTGAAGATAAAATATCTCAGTGTCGAAATTGTTCTCTTTGGCACTATCCTAAAGCTGTTCCCGGCGAAGGCCCAATTAATTCTCGAGTGATGTTTGTCGGTGAAGCACCGGGATATCATGAATCAGTTCAAGGACGTCCCTTTGTTGGTGCCGCAGGCAAATTGCTCGACCAATTGTTGGGCTCGATTAATTTAAAAAGAGAAAATGTTTTTATTGGCAACATGCTTAAACATCGACCGCCCGATAATCGTGACCCTTTGCCTCAAGAAATTGAAGTCTGCAAGCCTTTTCTGGATGGACAAATTAAAGCGATCAAACCAGAGGTAATTGTCACTTTGGGGAGGTTCTCGATGAATAAATTTTTACCGGAAGAATATATTTCTCAAGCTCACGGTCGAGTCAGAAAAATTAATTATTTGGGGCTTGAGCAAATCTTGTTTCCCCTGTATCATCCGGCTGCAGGGTTGAGAAATGGCCAGATTCTAGAAGCGTTGAAAACAGATTTTCTTGCTTTAGGGCGATTTTTAAAAACAGTGACAATCGATTCTGGCCAGACAAATAATCCAAGTGGACTTGATAAACCCAAGGAAGAACAATTATCTTTAGTTAATTAAAAATGTCATAATTAGAAAAATGCAAAACAAAATTTTAAGAATCCTCTCTTTGGGAAAGTTCGGCGAAGTCACTCAAAATTTTTTCGTTTACCAGTTCGGTCATGATTTATTGATTGTGGATTGTGGTTTAGGTTTTTCCGACCAGGATGACGAGGCAATTGTTTTACCCGACTTCTCTTACTTGGAGAAAAGCAATTTCAAGATCCAAGGCCTGGTTTTAACTCACGGCCATGAAGACCATATCGGTGGCTTGAGTTATTTTCTTTCTCGGACCAAGGCTCGATTTCCAATTTTTGGCTCTCGTTTGACCAGCGCTTTGGCGCAGGCGAAGCTGGATGAAAAATTGATTACTAGTTTCAAGGTTAAAGAAGTTGATTCTCAGGCTCAATTGAAGCTGGGGCCGTTTGATTTAAGTTTTGTCCATGTGACCCATTCGATCCCCGACACTTTTAATTTAGTGATTAAAACCCCGGTGGGATTGGTTTATCACGCGGCTGATTTTAAATTTGACTGGAGTCCGCCCTTGGGCCGGAAAACCGAGGTGGGCAAAATTGCTGAAATTGGTCGAAAAGGGGTCGATTTGCTGGTTTCCGATTGTTTGCGCAGCGAAAAAAGCGGCTACACTTTATCGGAATCAATGATTGAGGAGACTTTGGAGAAGGAAATAAAAAGTTGTCAGGGTAAGTTTTTTGTTACCACCATGTCGTCTAATGTTTCTCGTTGGCAACAAGCAATTAATGTTGCCGCCCGGTTCAATCGTAAAATTGTTCCCCTGGGTCGATCGGTGGAGAAAATTATCGATCTTGCTAATCGACTGGGCTATCTAAAAATTCCCAAAAACAGTCTTTTGGCTCTCGATAAAGCTCATCGTTTGCCTTCTAAACAACTGGCTTTTTTGGTTGCTGGATCACAAGCACAAACCGGTTCGGCTTTGGATAAATTGGCTCGAGGTAAATCGAGAGTGAAGATTCATCCAAAAGATAAAGTGGTTTTTTCGACTGATTATATTCCCGGCAATGAAGTGGCGATTTATGATCTGATTGATCGCTTGTCTCGTCGAGGAGTGGATGTATCTTACTCAGATATTCGTGACAATTTGCACGTTTCTGGCCATGGAGCTCAGCTTGATTTGTCCTTAATGATTGGCTTAACCAAGCCAAATTTTCTGCTTCCGATCGGTGGAGCTTTTCGGCACATGCGCCAGTATTCTGTTCTGGCTCAAAAAATGGGCTATCACGAAGACAAAATTTTGCTGCCTGAGCCAGAACAGACAATTGAAATGCTTGGCCCCAATCAGGTACGCTTAGGCGGAAAAGTCCCAGTACGCCTAAGCACTGTTAAGCAAAAGTGATAAAATGGAAGAGGAGATAAAAACATGCCACGAGGAAGACGTAAAAAAGCTTTTCGAGTTAAATTTAAACCCACCACTCTTTACACCTTTTCCAGCTTGCTCCTTTTCGTCTTAGCGGCTCTTTTAATCCTTTCTTTCTCTGGTCGCGGCATCGTTTTAAATCAAGTTAATCAATTGATGCTTGGTCTTTTTGGTTGGACGGCGATTTTTCTTCCCTTTTTACTCGTCATTGCTGGATTGATGCTTTTTCGTTTAAAGTGGCGAGTTTCCCACCCCAATGTCTTAGTTGGTGGTTTATTGGTTTTTTTCGGCTCATTGGGTTTAACTCGAGCAGGGAGAATTGGTTTTGAACTTTGGTTAGGGCTGACTCCTTTGGTCTCTGCCTTAGGGAGCATTTTGATTTTTATCATTTTGAGCTTTATCGGTTTTGTGATCGCTTTTAATACTTCACTTGAAGAAATGATTGTTTATGTTAGTCAGTTGTTTAACGGAGTCAAGCAAAAGGGAGTTGGCTTTAAATCCAAAGGGACTCTCAAGCCAAATTTCGCCGATAACAAGTCTAAATTTGATTTACCCTCCGATTCGGAGAGTGAAGGTCAGAAAAAGGATGGAAAGGGCAAGCAAGAAGATTCGGCGGCAACGTTGGAATTAGAGAAAAAAGCGGCGACGAATTTACCTTCCGAAGGGCAAGATTGGCGTTATCCCCCACTTTCTTTGCTTAGTGCCCAGGTTTCAACTAAAGCAGATCGGGGCGACGTCAAAAAGAATGCGGAAGTGATTGAGAAAACTTTGGAATCTTTTGGGATTGCCACTCAAGTCAGTGAAGTTAATTATGGTCCGGCGGTGACCCAATATGCTCTGGAAATTGCCTTAGGAACAAAGCTTTCTAAGATTACATCTTTAGCAAATGACATGGCTCTGGCTTTAGCGGCTCCCACTGGACAGATTAGAATCGAAGCTCCAATTCCAGGCAGATCGTTAGTTGGGGTAGAAGTTCCCAATCGAACACCGGAGTTTGTGGGGATGAAAAAAATGCTTTCCTCTGACGAAGTGAAAAAACACAAGTCAAAACTGGCGGTTGGTTTGGGATTGGACGTTTCAGGTCAACCACGAGTAACCGATCTGGCCACTTTGCCTCACATTTTGATCGCTGGAGCTACCGGTAGTGGTAAATCAGTTGCCATCAATTCTTTTATCACCACCATTCTTTTTCGGGCTTCTCCGGCAGAGGTTAAATTCATTTTGGTTGATCCTAAAAGAGTTGAACTAACTCAATATGATGGCATTCCCCATTTAATGACACCAGTGATCGTTGATCCTAAAAATGTTCTTTCGGCTTTGAAATGGGCGGTGTCGGAAATGGATCGTCGCTATAAACTTTTTGCTGAGGTGGGAGCGAGGAACATTGCTGGCTATAATGAAATATCCGGTTTTTCTGCACTCCCATTTTTACTAATCGTTGTCGACGAACTGGCGGATATCATGCTTTTTGCTCCTGCTGAAGTTGAAGATACTATTTGTCGAATTGCCCAAATGGCTCGAGCAACCGGAATCCATCTCATCATTTCCACTCAACGACCGTCGGTGGACGTGATCACCGGTCTTATTAAAGCCAATATTCCTTGTCGATTGGCCTTTAATGTTTCTTCACAAATTGATTCTCGAGTTATTCTCGACACTCCCGGGGCAGAGAAATTGCTCGGTAAGGGAGACATGCTTTTTATTCCCCCAGACCAAGCCAAGCCCTCTCGTATTCAAGGAACCTTTGTCTCTGATAAAGAGACGCAAGCTTTAATTAAATTTATTAAAGAGACCGGGGTTGCTCCTCAGTATACCGAAGAAGTAACCGAAATGGCAGATAAAAAGATCACTCCTTCCGGCAAAATTGCTTCAGTTGAAGAGGCAGAGAGGGATGAGTTTTTTGACCAGGCGATAGAGGTTATTTGTCGTGACAAAAGAGCTTCGGCGTCCCTTCTCCAACGTCGATTAAAATTAGGTTATGCCAGAGCAGCGAGAATCATCGATCAACTGGAAGCCGTGGGGATTGTTGGATCGCCTGAGGGTTCCAAGTCGAGAGAGGTTTTAATTTCCTCTCCTCAAGATTATTTTGATCGGCGGCAAAATGAATCGTGAGCAGTCTGGGTAGTTTGATTAAGGAAGCCAGAAAAAAGAAAAAATTGAGCCGGGAAGAAATTTCCCGAGCGATAAAGATAAAGGTTGAGTTTTTAGAGATGATTGAGAATGAAGATTGGTCTTCTTTTTCTTTGGATCCGATTACGGTTCGCGGTTTCGTTAAGAATTACGCTGAATTTTTAGAACTTGGACAGGAAAGAATTCTGGCTCTTTTCAAAAGAGATTTTCCTTTAGCAATCAAGCCAAAGCGAAGAAATGAACGAGTTTTTTCTTGGACTCCGCAAACAACCACTATTTTAGCGGTGACTCTTTTTGCCTTGGCCTTAGCGGCTTATTTACTTTGGCAATATCTTTCTCTTAAAAATACTCCTTATCTTTAAATTTATCTCTGGTTTTAATGAGAACCAATTCTGGCTGAAGGCACCCGTAACGGCTGTTGAGATTTAGGTGTTAGTGGAACGGAGTTTCAAAAAAAGGGGTTGACTTTTTTGATGTCATCTTTCATTATTTAAGAGGAACTGCCCATGATTGAATCAAACCAAATTATCCTTACTGGTGTCATTGTCCTCCTTGCTTTCCTTTTGCTTATCATTGGCATTCAGGTTTTTTTGATCCTCAATGAATTTAGGAAATCTCTTCGTCAGTTTAATGGTATGATCGGGGGTTTTAAGACGATGACGGACACGGCTACGGAAACTTTTAAAACGGTTGCCGAAAAGTCAACCTCTATTGCTGGTCTCGCCAACTTGGTAAACTTATTTTTGCAAAGAAGAGAAAAGAAAAAATGAGTGAAAAGCAGCCTTCTGGTGTTTTCTTTTCTGGATTAGTTACCGGAGCGGTTTTGGGAATCGGAGCCTATTTTTTTCTTACTTCCACTAAAGAAGGCAAGGAAATCAGTCGGAAGCTAAAATCCAAAGGGAATCAGACATTGGCTGATTTAGGGGATTTAGTTGAAGATTTAGAGGACAAGGGAGAAGAGTTGTGCCATCAAGCTCAAGAGACTCGAGAGAAAGTCAAAGAGAGAGTGGAACAAATTAGCGGGGATTTTGACAAAAAAGAAATTGAAAAGATTCAAGCGAGAGGTCGACAAATGGCCACCCGTTTTTTTACTCGTAAAGGTAAAACTGTACCTCGACATTAGCTTCCCGAGGTAAAACATTGTAGAATTGGGATCAATGAAAGCAGAACGGTTGATTGATGGTTTTATTGGTTTTTTTGAACAAAAAGACCATCGTCAAATAGAAAATGTTTCCTTGGTTCCTCGACAAGACAGTTCGGTTCTTTTTATCACTGCCGGGATGCAATCTTTAGTTCCTTATCTTTTAGGAAAAGAACATCCATTGGGACGCAAGCTTTGTGGTTTACAGCGGATTCTTAGAACCGATGATATTGACAACGTTGGTGACGGTTTTCATCACACCTTTTTTGAAATGTTAGGCAATTGGTCCTTGGGTGATTATTGGAAAAAGGAGGCGATTGGTTTCAGTTTTGAATTTTTGACTCGAGAATTGAAATTGGATCAGAAAAAGATTTTTATTAGCTGTTTCGAAGGCGACGATCAGGTAGAAAAAGATCAAGAATCAGCTCGAGCTTGGCAGTCGGTGGGTATTCCTAAGGAAAGAATTACTTTTTTAGGTCGAAAAGATAATTGGTGGGGGCCAGTTGGTGAAACTGGTCCTTGTGGTCCAGACACGGAAATGTTCGTTGATACCGGCAAGCGCTCTTGTGGTAAAGACTGTGGAGTTGCTTGTAATTGTGGTAAATACGTTGAGATATGGAATAACGTTTTTATGCAATACAACTTTGACCAACAAGGTCAGTATGAACAATTAAAACAAAAGAATGTGGATACTGGCATGGGAGTGGAAAGGGTGACGGCGATTACTGGTGGTTTTAAAGATGACAACTATCGGACTGAGCTTTTTTGGCCGTTAATCGAAAAAGTTGCTTCCCTTTCAGGGCAAAAATATGAATCGAAAAATTACCGATCGATGCGAATTATTGCTGACCATGTTCGGGCGGCTGTTTTTTTGTTAGCCGACGGAGTCGTTCCGGCTAATTTGGGTCAAGGATATGTTTTGAGGAGGTTGCTTCGACGAGCAATCTTGCAGACAATTAACTTGGGAATTAAAGGGGAATCAATTGCCGCGATTGCCCCAACGGCGATCTCTCTTTATCAAAACCGCTATCCTTTTCTAGAAAAGGATCAAAAAGATATCATTGAAGTTTTTCGAGAAGAAGAAGGGAAATTTGGTCGATTGGTTAGCCCTAGTCGATTAGCTAAAAATAAATCGGGATTTGAAAAAATAAGAAAAAAGGGCGGTTCGAAAATGGAAACCATCCGCCGAGCGGCCAATTTTGCTTTTGATTCTTTGGCAACAACCGGGATTCCTTATGATTTCCAATTAGAACAGGCGAAAGAAGTGGGGATTGTTAAATTAAAGAAAGGGACGAAACATTTTAATAAATTTTTCGAACTCAAGAAGCAAGAACATCAAAAAAAATCACGGGCTAGTTTAAAAAAACGTTTTGCTGGTGGACTTAGTGATCGAAGTTCGGAGACGATTAAATTGCACACCGCGGCTCACCTGCTTCATCAGGCTTTGCGAGAAATTTTGGGAACTCATGTCCAGCAATCAGGGAGCAATATTGCTCCTGAAAGATTACGATTTGATTTTACTCATGAAAAGAAATTGACCGATGAGGAGATAAAAAGAATAGAAGTTTTAATCAACCAGAAAGTGGAAGAAAATTTGACGATTGACCTTAAAACTATGAGTCTCGAGGAAGCAGAAAAGGGCGGTGCCTTGGCATTTTTTGCTGATCGTTATCAGGATGAGGTTAAAGTTTATTTCATCGGAGATTTTTCTAAAGAGGTTTGTGGTGGGCCTCATGTTAGTTCCACCAAAGAAATTGGCAATGTTAAGATAAAGAAACAAGAATCAATTGGAGCCGGCAAAAGACGACTCTATTTAGTTTTTAATCTTTGAATTATGAAATTCGGTAGTTTTCTTGCCCAGATTAAAAAGGATAAAAGTGCGGGGAAAAAGAGCCCCTTTTTTGCCTTGAAGATTGATGAAGACAGCGTTCAAGCTTGTTTGTGGTTGGTGGAAAACGGGGAAACTCATGTTCTGATCAGTGGTAGTTTGGAAACTTGGAGTAACGAAGAAGAACTCTTGCAATCAACAGATTCCAGTCTGTCTTCTATTGACGAGTTTCTTAAGCAGAATCAAGAATTTTTCCTTGAGCCAAGTGGGGTCATTTTAGGCTTACCTGCTTCTTGGATAGAGACGGATAAAATTATCCCCCTCAAGCTTAAAATTCTAAAGAAAACCTTTCGTTCCTTAGATTTAAAACCAATTGGTTTTGTGGCCACTCACGAAGCCGTTAGTCATTTCTTTAAAGCGGAAGAAGGAGTCCCTTTAAGTGGGATTTTAGTTGAATTAAAAGAAAAAAAACTTTGTTTAACTTTAGTCAAGTTGGGTAAAATCAAGAACAGTGAGGAAGTAATTCGTTCTCGAGCTCTTCAAGAAGATTTGCTAGAAGGATTATTTCGCTTAAAGGAAGAAATGAGTTTTCCTGCTCGAGTTTTGATTTTTGGTCTAGAAAAAGGTGAACTGGAAGATTTGAGACAACGATTAATTGATTATCCTTGGGCCGATTCGGGAATCGATTTTCTTCACTTGCCTAAAGTGGAGCTTCTGGCCGGTGATTTGCCGATTCAAGCAATCGCTTTAGCGGGTGGCCGAGAAACAGCCGGAGCAAAAACGCTTAATTTGGTGAATGAAGAAAAAAGTGAAAAGGAAGAAGAAACAGGAAAAACAGAAGCGGAAACAGATTCTTTAGCGGGTGAGGAATTTTTGTCGGACAATTTGAGTCGCCAGAAATTGGATTTAGGTTTTGTTAAAAACAAGGATATTAATCAGGAGGTTAATCAAGATATCGATCAGGCGGACAATCAGGATTTGGTTGAAGAAGAAACGGCCCTCGGTTCTCAGTTAGGAGTAGAACCGGAATTGAAAGCTCAAAAAACTTCTCTCTTTTCTGTTTTTGGTTTTTTCAGAAAGTTTTCTTTACCCCGATTCAGTTTACCGAAGTCCAATTTTGTTTTAAAGTCACCCTTGCTTTTAGTTTTTTTCTTGTTGTTTGGCATTTTTGTTCTTGCTTGTGCCGGTTTATGGTTTTTACCTAAAGCGACGGTAGATTTGTATTTAGAATCAAAAACTTCTGAGACTGATTTTTTGGTTCAAGTGGAAGGCGACGGTAACGATGAGGAGATGTTGACTCTTTCGGGACAGACAATCTCGGTTGAACTTTCAACCAGCAAATCTCAAACAGCAACGGGAATTAAACTAGTGGGTGATCCAGCTGTTGGCAAGGTTACGATTTATAATCGGACTTCGCAAAGTAAAGTTTTACCTCAGGGAACTATTTTGACTGGCCCAGATGATCTTGAGTTTACTTTAGACGAAGAAGTGACGGTTGCTTCCCAAAGTGCGGGAGAAGATTACAGTACCGTTCCAGGGAAAGCGGAATCTCAGGCAACTGCAGTTGAAATTGGGACGGAAGGCAATTTAGCTGCCAAGGCAGAATTCGGCTTAGCCAATTTCGCCCGTTCGGATTTTGTTGCTCGGAATGAAGAGGCTTTTAGCGGAGGGATAAGTCGAGAAGTTCAAGCGGTTGCTGATCAAGATTTGGAAGACCTGGAAGCGAGCTTAACTCAAGAATTAGAAGAAAAGGCTCTTTCAGAATTGAGAGCTCAAATTGTTGGCCAAAAAGAATTGATAGAAAATTCTCTTACCCAAAAGATAGTTGATCGAGAGCTTAGCGCTCAAGTTGGAGATCAGGCCCAGGAAGTGAGTCTCGATTTAACCATTGAGTTTTTCGGACTTGTTTTTAGTCGTCAAGAATTGAAGGAATTGGCTAACAGTCAATTAAAAGACTCTGTTCCCGAAGGCTTTGTTCGCCTGGAAGACAAGGATGAATTTGATTTCTCCTTGGAAGACCCAGAGAGCTCAATTTTTCGAGTGGTTTTAAAAACTACTTTGGTACCCACGTTCGATTTGGCCCAAATAAAGAAAGAATTAAAGGGTAAAAAAGTTGGTTTGGCTCAAGAATATTTGCTCAATTTGTCGGGGATCAAAGAGGTCAAAATGAGCTTTGTTCCCAGGTTGCCTGAATTGTTTTTGACTTTGCCTCGAGTCAGCCAAAACATCACCATAGAAACAAAAGTCAATTAAAAATTTATGAAAAACAAATGAGCCTTTATTGTTATTTAAAAGAAGAACGAGAATTGGTTCCTAAAAAGAGCAGGAAATATGGGTTAATTTTCTCTTTTATTTCCCTTTTACTGGGCTTGGTTTTTCTGGCCAATGCTTTCGGGCCGATTTTGGTTTACGAGATTAGAAGTCGGCGGTTTACTCCCAATTTTATTTCCCCCTTGGAAGTTAGGGGAGATCTTTTGGCGGTGGTCGATTACAGTCAGCCTCAAACTTGGTTCCCGACTCAAGTCAGGCAATTCCCCAATCCCAGTAAGATTACTCATTACACTCTTTCAATTCCGAAGTTAGACATAGAAGGCGTGGTTGTTCAAGTTAACGGAAAAGACTTAATGAAAAGTTTGATCCAGTATCCGGGGACCGCTCTGCCTGGCCAATTGGGGAACACGGTTGTTTTTGGTCATTCGGTTTTACCTCAATTTTTTAATTCTAAAGACTACCGGACAATTTTCTCTACTTTACCTACGTTAGAAGAAGAGGATGAAATCTTTCTTAATTTTGACGGAGTGACTTATCGTTATCAAGTTGAAAAAATGGTGGAAGTTTTACCTGAGGACGTTTCGGTTTTAGAACAACACTACGATCGGGAACGTTTAAGCTTGATCACTTGTGTCCCGCCTGGGACATATTTGCGCCGGTTAGTGGTTCGGGCTGGTTTGGTTTATTGACATGGCCCAGAAACTTTTAGGGGTTGATTACGGTTTGAAGAAGGTAGGCTTGGCTTTTTTTGACGGTTTTTTGATTGAACCAATCGGAGTTTTAGTGGGAGAAAAAGACAATCGCTTAATTAACAAGGTTTTACAGTTGGCGATTCGGTTGGAGGTGAACAAGATTATTGTTGGCCTACCTCAAAGGGGTCCTTTTTTAAAACCAGCTCGTGAGTTCATTAGAAAGCTAAAACTTTCGACCCAGATTGAGGTTGAAGAAACTCAAGAAATCTTGACGACCAAGGAAGCTCTTGCTAGAATGAAGGAAACCGGTGGAAGTTGGCAAAAAAGAGCGGCCAAAGAAGATGCGGTGGCTGCAGCGATTTTATTAGAGGATTACTTAGCCGGATTAACAAATGTTTAAAAATATTATTGCTCCCGTTCAGGCCTGGCTTCTTTCTCGCGGTACCTGTGTTGGTTGTGGAGCTCCTTTGGACAAAGGTAAAAAAGAAAAACATGCCAACGGAACGACCAAAATTACTTGTTCTTGCGGTCGGATTTATATTTACAATCCGAAAACAAAGAAATATCGTCGTGCCCTTTTTGAAGAAGTTTAAAATCCCCTTTATCTTTCTCTTTTTGTTAGCGGCTCTTTTTTCAGGAGTCTATTTTTGGTGGCAGAAAAATTTGGAGCCAGTTTCCTTGACGAGCAAAGAAACCGCTTTCGTGATTGAAAAAGGGGAAAGCTTGGGTGAAATAGCCTTTAATTTAAAAGAGAAAAATTTAATTCGCCATCCGTTCGCCTTCAAGCTTTACGTTATGGTTAATAATTTAAGCGGCCAATTGCAGGCTGGCTATTTTAAGCTTAGTTCGGCCAGTTCGGCTCAAGAAATGGCTAATCAGTTAACTCATGGAGCAACTGATATTTGGCTTACTTTTCCGGAAGGTTGGCGTCGAGAAGAATATGCTGTTCGATTAGCCAATAATTTACCCAATTTCGAGGCAGATCGATTTATTACTTTAACTAGCGGTTTTGAAGGTCAGCTTTTTCCGGACACTTATTTGATTCCTCGTCAAGCTGGGGCGATTGAAGTAATTGAGGTTTTACAAAATAATTTTGACAAAAAAGTTGATCAAGAATTGCTTGATGAGGCTCGAGATCGAGGTTTGAGTAAAAATGAGCTTCTAACGCTGGCTTCTCTGGTAGAAAGGGAAGTCCGAAACGAAACCGATCGAGCTTTAGTGGCGGGAATCATTAAAAAAAGATTGGCCAATGACTGGCCACTTCAGATTGATGCCACCTTGCAATATACCAAGGCCAGTCGATCTTGCCGAGATGAATTAGATTGCGAATGGTGGCCAATAGCTCTAAGCTTCGACAAACAACTTGCTTCTCCTTTTAATACTTACCAAGAAAAAGGCTTACCGCCGCAACCAATTTGCAATCCTAGCCTTAGCGCGATCAAGGCTTCTGTTTGGTCGAAAGAAAGCGATTATTGGTTTTACCTTTCCGACGGTCAAGGAAAAACTCATTTCGGTAGAACCGCTGAAGAACACGCTCTTAATATTCAAAAATATCTTTGAAATAATTACAGCCATATATTCCCTTGACAAACCGGTTCAGTTTGTGGTAAATTTGCCCCTAGCTTTTATTTGATTGGTTGCTTTTAAAGAAAGCAAGCGCGTCTTCTCGCGCTTGTCTTAGTTTAGACAAAATTGTGAGTTTTGTCCCCAAAATCGGACCAAAGTCAAACAGTAATAAAAAATGAAAAGTCAAACCAACACTCGTCAATATTTGGGTAATCCCAAACTGGATTTGCCCGTTCTTGATTTAATTGGTCTGCAAAAAGATTCTTATCAACTGTTTCTAAATAAAGACATTCGTGATTTGCTCTCAGAAGTTTCTCCGATCGAGGATTTTACGGGTAAAAACTGGGAACTTTCTTTTGGTCAACATCGTTTCAGCAAGCCTCGTTACTCTCCTCAACAAGCTTTAGAAAAAGATGTTTCTTTTGAAGCCTCTTTAAAGGTGGAAACAATTTTGCTTAATAAGAGAACGGGTAAAAGTAAAAAAGCGGAAGTCTTTTTGGGAGACATTCCTCAAATGACTCCGACGGGAACTTTCATTGTTAACGGGATTGAACGAGTCGTGATTAACCAAATTATTCGGGCGCCGGGAGCTTATTTCTCAGGGGGGATTGATCGCTCTTCGGGCAGAATGCTTTACACGGCTGAGATTAGACCACTTCGTGGCTCTTGGTTAGAATTTTTTGTCAACCGCGACAACAGTATTAGTGTTCGAATTGATCGTCGACGTAAATTTCCAGTAACGGTCTTTTTGCGAGCTTTAGGTTTGTCTGAGGATCAACAAATTTTAGAAGCTTTTGGGATTAAGAAATCTGACGACCCAGCGGCTCAATATATTTACCAAACTTTAGAAAAAGATGGCACAACCAATGTTCAAGAAGCTCTTCTGGAGATTTATCAAAAAATCCGGCCAGGAGAACCGTCTATTTTAGAAAATGCAACCGAACTTTTTGAAGAGATGTTCGCCAATCCTCGGCGTTATACTTTGGGTAAAGTTGGCCGTTTTAAACTCAATAAAAAACTGGCTCGAACCATTCCTAACGAAAAATCGACTTGGTTGTTGCAGACGGAAGATGTTTTAAAAACAATTGGTTATTTGATCAATTTGCAAGAAGGTAACGGCAACGTTGATGACATTGATCACTTGAGCAACCGTCGGATTAGGCAGGTCGGTGAATTGGTGTCTGAATCAGTTTTTCGTTCCGGACTACTTCGCTTAGAGCGTTCAATTAAGGAAAAAATGAGCTTGACTTCGATTCAAGAGAACCCTTCACCAGTTCAACTAGTTAACGCTCGGCCTTTAATTGCTGCAATTAATGAATTTTTTCGCAGTAATCAATTGTCACAGATTTTGGATCAAACCAATCCGCTCCAAGAGCTTGATAATTTAAGAAGAGCATCTGTTTTTGGTACGGGTGGAATTTCTCGAGAAAGAGCCTCTTTTTCCATTAGAGATATCAACGCTTCCCAGTATGGTCGAATTTGTCCAGTTCGTACCCCTGAAGGGCCCAATATTGGCTTAGTGACTTATTTGGCGATGTATACCCAGGTTAA
Organism: uncultured Gammaproteobacteria bacterium; assembly: GCA_964412685.1. GTDB lineage: Bacteria > Patescibacteriota > Microgenomatia > PFEM01 > CAYPPS01 > CAYPPS01. Next base: position 16,345 of record CAYPPS010000003.1, read on the forward strand.
CGAGTATGGTTTTTTGGAAACTCCCTATCGTCGAGTTGAAAAAGTTAACGGTAAAATGAAGGTCAGTAACAAAATAGTTTATTTACCTGCAGATGATGAAGTCAATCATTATATTACCCATACAGGAATTAATATCGACGAAGATAATTTCATTAAAGATTCTTGGGTGCCGGTTCGTTATCAAAATGAATTTTTGGAAGCCCGAGTGAATAAGGTGGAATTTATTGACGCCAGTCCTCGACAAGTGGTAGGAGTTTCCGCTTCTTTGATTCCTTTTTTGGCCAATGATTCTCCTAATCGAGCTTTAATGGGGACTCACATGCAATGCCAAGCAGTTCCTTTGGTAACGCCAGAGGCTCCGGTCGTGGGGACAGGGACGGAAGGTTTGGTTCCTAGGGCAATGGGCAGAGTGATTCAGGCCCGCCATGATGGCAAAATTACTTTTGTTGACGCTAATAAGATCATCTTGCGGATAAAGCCTGGCCAAGATAAAGATCTTGATCGGGGATTGGAAGAAACCTTAATCCGTGGCAATCAAGAGGTTTATTATTTATCTAAATTTAAACGGACTAATCCCTATGGCTCTTGTTATTCACAAAAACCGCTTGTTGAAGTGGGTGAACAGATTAAAAAAGGTGACATTTTAGCCGATGGTCCTTCTTGTGACAAAGGAGAACTAGCCTTGGGCAAAAATCTAACCGTGGCTTATTGCGGTTATGACGGTTTTGAGTATGAAGATGCAATTATTGTCTCCGATCGTTTGGTCAGACAAGATTTATTGACCTCAATTCATATCGGAGAATATGAGGCGGCAGTAGTGGAGACAAAATTAGGGCCGGAAGAATTGACCAAAGACCTTCCCAACACTTCGGATACTGATTTGGCTAAATTGGCTGAAGATGGGATTGTGGTTGTGGGGAGTGAAGTTGGGCCCAATGATATTTTAGTGGGGAAGATTGCCCCTAAAGGAGAAACTGAATTAACGGCTGAAGAAAGGCTTTTACGAGCTATTTTTGGTGAAAAGGCCAGAGAAATTCGCGATACTTCGCTTCGAATGCCGCACGGAGAAAGAGGGACCGTTATTGGAGTTCAGATTTTTGATCGGGATAAGGGAGACGAGTTGGAACCAGGAACGATTAGCAAGATTGTGGTCAAGTTGGCTCAGGAGAGAAAGATTAAAGTGGGTGACAAATTAGCCGGTAGACATGGCAACAAAGGAGTTATTTCTAAGATCGTGGCTCAAGAAGACATGCCTTTTTTGCCCGATGGTACGCCCGTAGATGTTGTTATTTCCCCTTTGTCGGTTCTGAGCCGAATGAACTTAGGCCAACTTTTTGAGACTCATCTTGGTTGGGCGGCGGATAAATTAGGTCAAAAATTTGCGGTGCCGGTTTTTGAAGAAATAGCGGAAGAATATATTATTGGCCAACTAAAAAAGGCTGGTTTGCCTGCCGACGGTAAAGTGGTTTTACAGGATGGTCGAACAGGTAAGCCTTATGACTATCCTAGCGTAGTTGGCGTCGGTTATATTTTGAAATTAGTCCACATGGTTGAAGACAAAACTCATGCTCGTTCTACTGGACCTTATTCATTGGTGACGCAACAACCTTTGGGAGGTAAAGCGCAAATGGGTGGCCAGCGATTGGGAGAAATGGAAGTTTGGGCCCTAGAATCTCATCGAGCGGCTCACACTTTGCAAGAAATGTTAACCATTAAATCTGATGATATTGTTGGTCGGGCTCGGGCTTTTGAGGCAATTGTCAAAGATAAAGATATTCCTGCAGCCTCGGTTCCGGAATCTTTTAAAGTTTTGCGTCGGGAATTGGAAAGTTTAGGCCTGGAGATTGAGTTGCTCGATCCAGTTGAGCTTCCGGTAGAAGATGAAGAGAAGGTTGAAAAAAAGAAGGTTGTCAAAAAAACTAAGAAAGTGACTAAAAAGAAAGAAGATGAAGAGAAGGTTGAAAAAAAGAAGGTTGTCAAAAAAACTAAGAAAGTGACTAAAAAGAA
>CAYPPS010000003.1:18451-37935 GCA_964412685.1 uncultured Gammaproteobacteria bacterium
AGAAGGTTGAAAAAAAGAAGGTTGTCAAAAAAACTAAGAAAGTGACTAAAAAGAAGGAGGAAAAAGCTTAAACAATCATGGCTCAAATGCTTGACTTTGCTGGTTTAAAAATTAAAATTGCCTCGCCCGAGGTAATTAGGTCATGGTCCAACGGTGAAATAGTTAAACCGGAAACGATTAATTACCGGACTTTGCGACCAGAAAAAGATGGTCTTTTCTGTGAACGGATTTTTGGTCCCACCAAAGATTGGGAATGTTATTGTGGTAAATACAAGCGAATTCGCTATCGAGGTGTTGTTTGCGATAAGTGTGGGGTTGAAGTAACTCACTCAAGAGTTAGAAGGGAAAGAATGGGCCACATCTCTTTGGCTTGCCCCGTGGCTCATATTTGGTACTTTAAGGGCATTTCTTCTAAGCTTTCCATTTTATTGGATGTTCCCCCTAAAAGCTTAGAGGCAGTTATTTATTTTTCCCGGTATTTGATTATCGAAGTTGACCTTAAAAAACGAGATCAAGCCTTGAAGTGCTTGGAAGAAGAGTTCCTTAAAAAGAAAGAGGATCTTAAAAAAGAAGTTGAGAAAAGAATTAAAGCGACTGAGAAAGAAGGGAAAAAAGAGTTAAAAGAATTCGCTACCAAGATTAAAAATAAAGAACGTCGGGTTTTAGCCAGAAAAGAGCAATCGTTGAAAACAAAACAAAAAATCCAAAGCTTGAGGGATGAAATGGTTTTGGAAGGAGAACGTTTGGAAGAAATTTATCGGACTTTGAACAACCTAACTCGTTCGATTAAGCTAAACAGCTTACTTTCTGAAGAGGAGCACGATACCTTGCTTCATCATCAAGTGGCCTCTTTTTTCAAGGCGAACATGGGAGCCGAAGCAGTATTGGAGGCAGTTAAAAAACTTAATCTGAATAAATTAGCTCAAGATTTGAAAGAGAAAATTGATCAAACCAAAGGAGCTAATTATCTTAAATTGACGAAGAGGTTAAAAATGGTTGAGTCGCTTAGACGGGCTTTGGTTGATCCAAGCTGGATGATTTTAAATATTGTTCCGGTTATTCCTCCCGATTTGAGACCGATGGTTCAGTTGGTTGGTGGTCGTTTTGCTACTTCTGATTTAAATGACCTTTATCGACGGATTATTAACCGCAATAACAGACTCAAGCACTTAATTAACTTAGGAGCGCCAGCGATCATTTTGCGCAATGAGAAAAGAATGCTTCAAGAGTCGGTTGACAGTTTGATTGACGCCAGCAAACGGCCGGCCAGACGTTATCGTCGGCGAATTCAGCCCCTGCGTTCTCTTTCTGACATGCTCAAAGGAAAACAAGGTCGTTTCAGACAAAACTTACTAGGGAAGAGAGTTGACTACTCGGGTCGAAGCGTGATTGTGGTTGGGCCAGAATTGAAATTAAATCAATGTGGTTTGCCCAAGGAGATGGCTTTGGAAATGTTTAAGCCTTTTGTTTTGAGAGAAATGATTATCAGAGATATTGCTCCTAACGTTAAAAGTGCTCGTAATATTTTTGAACATCGTCCTCCGGAAGTTTTTGATATTTTGGAAGAAATTACCAAAGATCATCCGGTTCTGCTCAATCGGGCCCCAACCTTACACAAATTGGGTTTTCAGGCTTTTTATCCGGTTTTGATCGAAGGAGGAGCAATTAGGTTGCATCCCTGTGTTTGTAAAGGATTCAATGCTGATTTTGACGGTGATCAAATGGCCGTTCATGTTCCTTTGAGCAAAAAAGCCATCAAAGAAGCAAAAGATTTAATGCTTTCCAGCCAAAATTTACTCCGTCCGGCGGACGGTTCAGCGGTAACGATCCCAGATAAAGAAATGGGCTTAGGTTGTTATTTTGTTACCTCAATTGATCACCGTTTAAGTTTGCTAAAGACGGTTTTTGCTTCTCCTCAAGAAGTAATTTTAGCTTATCAAGAAGACAAAGTTGAACTGCGTCGGCCAATTAAATTAAGGCTTGATAAAAAGATTATCGAAACAACCCCGGGCAAGGTTCTTTTCAATGAAATTGTTCCCTCTCAATTAGGTTTTGTTAATTATGCCGTCAAGGGCTCAACGATCAAGTCTTTGATCGGTCGAGCTTTGCAGCTTTCTCCTCACAAAGAGGTGGTTAAGTTTATTGATTCTTTAAAAGAAGTAGGTTTTACTGGAATGACTTTGTCTGGTTTGTCGGTGGGGATTTGGGATCTGGAAATTTATCCTAAAAAAGACGAAGTTATTAAACAAGCGAATGAACAGGTGTCTCAACTCGAGAGTAATTTTACTCAGGGCTTAACTACCTTGCAAGAGAAAAAGCGATTAACCAATCAGGTTTGGATGGACACGACGGAAAAATTAGCTAACTTGACTTGGGAACAGTTTGACAAAGACAACAGTATCCACATTATGGTTGAAGCCGGTATTCGTCGGGTGTCCAAGGACCAGGTCAAACAATTGTCAGCCATGCAAGGATTAGTTAATGATCCGACGGGGAAAATTGTGGAATTGCCCAATAAATCTAATTTTCGTGAAGGGTTATCTGTTTTTGAATATGTCAACAGTGCCCGGGGTGGTCGCAAAGGTTTAACAGACACTGCGCTTAAGACGGCCGATGCCGGTTATCTAACTCGTCGTTTGGTTGATGTTGCTCATGATTTAATTGTTCGCGAGCAGGATTGCGGGACAAAAGAAGGGATCAGTATTTCCCGAGTTGGTTTTAGGAAAGATAACTTTTTTGCTCGCTTATTGGGTCGAATGGTGGCCAAAGATATTGTTGACAAAAAGAGCGAGAAGGTAATTTTAAAAGCAGGTGAATGGGTTAGTGAGGAGAACTTAGAGGTGATTGGAAAAGCCAATCTGGAAGAAGTTTGGGTTCGTTCTCCGTTGACTTGTGAAAGTCGTCATGGAATTTGTGCCTCTTGTTATGGTTGGGACTTTTCGACCAGAAAAATAGTTGAATTGGGTTCTCCTGTTGGAGTCTTGGCGGCTCAATCAATCGGTGAGCCAGGAACTCAATTAACCATGAGAACTCATCATTTGGGAGGAATTGCGGTTTCTGATGTTACCCAAGGCCTACCTCGAGTTGAGGAGTTGTTTGAGGCTCGGACACCTAAGGTTTTGGCTCCTTTGGCAGAGATTGCTGGCAAGGTCAGTCTCAAGGAGACGGAAACGGGAATCAAGATTGTCATTCGGAGCGTGGGGGTTAAACCGGTTGAAGAGAGAGAATATTTGGTCACTGCGGTCAGTAAATTGACAGTTAAAGATGGCCAGTTGGTTGAAGCGGGAGCTCAATTAGTGGCGGGATCTTTAGATATTCGAGGGGTTATGGAGATCCGAGGATTAAGAGCCGCTCAAGAATATTTGGTTAAAGAAATCCAGTCGGTTTATGAATCTCAAGGAATTGAGATCAATGATCGTCATTTCGAAGTGACGGTAAGCAAGATGAGCGACAAGGTTAAAATTGAAACTGCCGGAGACACATCTTTCTTGCCGGGTGAATTAGTTGGCCGATCAACTTTTGAAGAGGAAAACGAACGGGTAATTACTGAGGGTGGCGAAGTGGCTACGGCTCAAGTGACGATTTTAGGAATTACTCGAGCTTCGCTTTATACTGACTCTTGGTTGTCGGCGGCTTCCTTCCAGGAAACAACTAATGTTTTAACTGAGGCGGCGATTGAAGGCAAGACAGATTGGCTTCGAGGTCTTAAAGAAAATGTTATTATTGGTCGATTAATTCCGGTTACTTCTCAACGAGCTAAAATTAACGAATAGATTACAATAATATAAAAATACAAAGATGCCAACTTTTAATCAATTAGCCAAGAGAGGGCGTAAAAAAATCAAAAAGAAAGTCAAAGCCGTGGCTTTGCGGGGTAGTTTTAATACCCAAAAACGAAGAATGGTGGAGACTAAAAATCCTCAAAAGCGAGCAGTAGTCCTGCAAGTCAAAACAATGACGCCCAAAAAACCAAATTCAGCTTTGCGTAAAGTTGCCCGGGTAAGGCTTTCTAATCGACAAGAAGTGACCGCTTACATTCAAGGAGAGGGTCACAATCTCGCTGAGCATGGAGTTGTTTTAGTTCGTGGTGGTCGAGTTAAGGATTTACCGGGAGTAAAATATCATTTAATTCGAGGAAAATTTGACCTTGGTGGTGTCGAAGGCCGAAAAAAGGCTCGATCCAAGTATGGAGTGAGGAAGGGAGGAGTGGTTAAAACCGAAGAAAGTGGTGAATCGACGGTTCCAAAACCGACCGCTTAAGAGAAATGAGAACAGGAGCAGTTAGAAAAAGAACCATCTCCCCTGATCCGGTCTACCAAAGTGTTTTATTGTCTCAATTGGTCAACCGAGTAATGAGGAGCGGCAAAAAATCTGTTGCCCAAAGACAGGTCTATCGAGCCTTGGACATTGTGGGCAAGAAAAGCAAAGAGAATCCGTTGCACATTTTCGAACAGGCAATCGAGAATTTGCGACCCAATATGGAGGTTCGAACTCGTAGAATTGGCGGAGCTGCTTATCAAATCCCGGCACCGGTAAGACAGGAAAGAAAAAATTCTCTTGCTCTTCGCTGGTTGATTCAATCGGCTCGCAATTTACCCAACAGCCAATACCATAATTTTTACGAGAAATTAGCCTCAGAGATTTTGGCAGCTCAAAAGAGGGAGGGAGTGGCAATGAAAAAGAAAGACGATATTCATCGTCAAGCCGAAGCCAACAAAGCTTTCTCTCATTTTAGATGGTAAACTTGACTTAGCTTCCCTGATTTTCTAATCTAGAAGAGGATTCTAATGAATAAAAAAACTCTTCTTTTCGCTTTGGCCATTTTTCTTTTGGCCATTTTTTCTTTTCTTGTCGGTGGATTTTTAAATCGAGGGTCTCGGATTGTTTCCGCTCCTAAAGAGCCGGAGATATTTGTGGCTCGAGAAGTGGTTTCGGCTGAGCGGCAGGATTTAATCGAGTTTGCTCAAGTTTGGCAACAAGCTTTAAGTAAAGATCTAACTTTTGAAGACTATAAAGAATTGGCTTTGGGTGCGGGCGGTCGTTTTAATAACGTGCCAGTTTTGAAAGTTGGCCAGGAAACCCTTTATGGCAATGATTTGAATTATTTGGCTCTTTTCTATGCTTTTGAGGACTATTCTCAGGGGGTGTCGTTGCCGGAGTCAGTTTTGAACGAACTGGCAGACATTGCGATGGAAGATTCTGTCTGGTTGCAAAAAGGAGCAGAAAAAGGTTTGATTAATTTGAATGAATCATTTTTCAATAGTTCGGAAAAAGATTACACCGAAAGGAACCGATTGATTACTTTGTCCAAGAAAGCCTTAGGTCAAGTTTTGATTCCTCGTATTTCCGGAGAATCAGTGGCGATTTGGTTTAACAATGATGGTAGTCCGGACGATTTACCTTTGGAATCAAGAAAACAACTAGCTCTTCAAAAACTAAAACCTATCTATGACCAAATTAAAGCCGGCCAACTGACTTTTAAAGAGGCGGGAGAGATGATCGTCAACGATCAGGAGATTGGTCAAAAATTAGACGCTTCTTATGAAGTTAATGCTTATATGGCTTTTGATCAGGCTTCTCGAGATGAAGGCCCTTTTTCTTTCAAAAATTTAAATCAAGAAGTTTGGTCTCTGGGTGAAGGTCAAGCCTCTGAGATTTTGGTAGGTAAAAATTTACCTGAAGAAGGCGGAGTTGCCGAAGAAAATTTGTTTATTATTATTCGAGTCAATCGAAGAACGGGTACTTTGGAGGCCGAAAGTTCGTCGGAAATGATGGAGGGTTTTATAGAGGAAACCGAGGTGGTTAATTTATGAAAAACATTGTCAAGGTAATTTTTTTGTCGGTTTGTTTATTGGTTGGTTGGTTGGTTTTGCCAAACACCGTTCAGGCTCGAGACCAATATTTTGGTGGCCAAGTCTTTGTTACCGTTGATCAAAGAGGAGTAGATACTCCGATTGGCTTGGACGGAGTAGTTGTTTATCGAGAAGATAATCACTCTTGGTCGTCTCATCGGGGAGTTATCAGTGTGTCTTTGAGTCAGGCAGGAAATTTTGATGAACTGGGTTCTTTAGAAAAAGGTGGTTACGGTTTTTTGTACAATCGCTCTATCGGCGAAGGCTTAGCGAGGGAATGTGGTGACGACGGCCACTGTTGTAGCAATAAAAGCTGCCCGATTATTTCCCTTGGTGGTAATGTTAGCGAAGCTCAGTGTGGCGATCATTATCATTGCAGTCTTTCTTGTGGTAAAGACAATACTCCTCATCGAATTTTGGCTTATTTCCCGGTTAATTATGACTTCAGTAAATTACCACCCGGAATCAATTCCGTATCAGGAGACATGAAAGGTGGCGGTTCTTGGCAGATTCGTCCTAATGGAGCCGATCGGGTTCAGGTTGGCGGGAGCGATTTTACTTTTAATACGTCCCATTTTGGTCAGGTTACTTACGGATCAGGAGAATGGATGCAGGTTGATACTATCAGCAACCAGGGTGGACCAAAGAACGTTAACATTGAATGGATTCCGCCGGGCAACTACAGTTGTACTGACTTGACTTCCAGCGCTGAAGGAGAGGTCAGGGTGGGGGGTCAATTAACTTTTACTTGCGGCAGCTCAATTGACAGTAGCTTGAATTTTGCCAAATATAATTATCGGATTAAACGACCCAGTGATCCGGAGGGACAGTGGCACACCCCTGAGAATTTCTCTGATCGGCCGGATGAGAGCGGAGAATTTGAGATAACTGAAGTGGGCAATTATCAGGTTCAATGTCAGGTTTGTGTTACTTTTCAGGGAGAAGTAGTCTGTACCGATTGGGGCCAAGCTGATTAAAAACCTTGTAAGTTAATTCCCTATTTGTTACAATTCTTACTTAAGTTAGACGAGAGAATACTGCTTCTTTTTTAGTTTAAAGGAGCAGTTTTTGTTGTCTTTAAGAAAAACAATGGCGAATCAAATTAAAGAAGAAACTCAAAAAGACATCCCGATCGATAAAGTTCGAAACATCGGGATTATCGCTCATATTGACGCCGGTAAAACTACTACTACCGAACGGATTTTGTTCTATACCGGTAAGTCCTATAAGATTGGCGATATAGATGCCGGAACAACCCAGATGGATTGGATGGAGCAGGAGCAAGAAAGAGGGATTACCATTGTTTCTGCGGCGACAACTACTTTTTGGCGGGATCATCGAATTAATATTATTGATACTCCCGGACACGTTGATTTTACCGCCGAAGTTGAACGTTCATTGCGGGTTTTGGATGGCGGAATTGTTGTTTTTGATGCTGATAAAGGAGTGCAATCTCAATCAGAAACTGTTTGGCGTCAGGCGAATAAATATAATGTTCCTCGAATGTGTTTTGTCAATAAAATGGACAAACTGGGGGCTAATTTCGATAATTGTGTCCAAACAATCAAAGATCGCCTCAACGCTAATCCAGCCATTGTCTGTTTTCCAATCGGAGCGGAAAAAGACTTTGTGGGGGTGGTTTCTGTTTTAGAACAAAAAGCTTTTCTTTGGGATGATCCTAAAGATAAAACTGGAGAAAAATTTAAAACTGCGGCTGTACCGGAAAATTTAAAAGGCAAACTTAAAGAATATCGGGATCAGCTGATTGAACGAGTTGCCGAAAATGTCAACGAGTTAGCCGATAAGTTTTTGGCGGGCGAAGAGATTGGTGATGAGGAATTAAAAGCGGGTTTGCGTCAAGCGACCATTGTCGGTAAATTGGTTCCTGTTTACGCTGGCTCTTCTTTGCGTAATAAAGGAGTTCAGCCTTTGCTCGACGGAGTGATTGCCTTTTTACCTTCTCCTTTAGATGTTCCTTCCGTTAAAGGAATTAATCCGGAAACCGAAGGAGAAGAAACCAGGGAAACAGATTCCCAAGGACCTTTTTCAGCCTTGGTTTTTAAGATTCAGACTGATCCTCATGTTGGCCGAATCAGTTATCTTCGAGTTTACTCTGGGTCTTTGAAGTCTGGAGTATCAATTTTCAATTCTACTAGTCGAACTCAGGAAAGAATTAGTCGCTTATTGCTGATGCACGCTAATGATCGAGAGCAAATTGAGCAAGCTAAAGCGGGAGAAATTGTGGCCGCTGTTGGTTTAAAAGAAACGACTACAGGGGATACTTTGTGTGATAAAAGCAAGCCGATTTTGCTAGAGTCGATCTTTTTCCCGGAACCGGTTATTTCTTTGGCAATCGAACCTAAAACCAAAATTGATCAAGAAAAATTGGGAACTGCTCTTAAAGCTTTGAGCGAAGAAGATCCGACGTTTCAAATCGGGTCTAACCCAGAAACCGGCCAGACTGTCATTTCTGGAATGGGTGAATTGCACCTGGAGATTTTAGTTGATCGGATGAAGCGAGAGTTTGGCGTGGAAGCCAGTACTGGTCGACCTCAAGTGGCTTATCGGGAAACAATTAAAGCCACGGCTAAAGCAGAAGGTAAATATATTCGCCAATCTGGTGGTCGGGGTCAATACGGTCATTGTTGGCTTAGGGTCGAACCCTTGGAGAGGGGGGAAGGAGTTAAGTTTGTTAATGAAATCAAAGGAGCTTCGGTTCCGTCTGAATTTATTCCGGCGGTTAGTAAAGGAGTCATGGAAGCGGTTAGCAAGGGAGTTTTAGCGGGGTATCCGTTAGTTGACTTGAGCGTGGCGCTTTACGATGGGAGCTATCATGAGGTTGATTCTTCAGAAGTGGCTTTCAAAATTGCCGGCTCAATCGCTCTTCAATCGGCGGTTAAGCAAGCTCAATTGATTTTACTTGAACCGATTATGAAAATGGAAGTCAGTGTTCCAGATGATTTTATGGGTGAAGTGATTGGCGATCTTTCTTCTCGGCGAGCCCAAATTTTATCTAGCGAGATCGAAGGGAATCTGAGAATCATTAAAGCCTTGGTTCCGTTGGCTGAAGTTCAAGGGTACGCGACGACTGTTCGTAGCTTGACTCAGGGTCGAGCCAGCTTCTATATGGAGCCGTCTCATTATGAAGAAGTTCCCGGTAGCATTACCGATCAAATTGTTGCTAACCGAAACGGCTCTTGACATTTATTCGTTTTTAACTAAAATACGGAACTGTCACTTGAAATTAGGATTGAAGATCAATTAAAATAAAGAACAATAAAAAATGGCAGATAAATTTGAACGAACCAAACCACATTTGAATATCGGTACCATTGGTCACGTTGATCACGGCAAGACAACTTTGACCGCCGCGATTACTAAAACTTTGGCGGCTAGTGGAACTGGCACTCAGGCGGTTGAATTTGACAAAATTGACAGTGCTCCCGAAGAAAAAGAACGGGGAGTAACCATTAACGTTTCTCACATTGAATACGAAACCGAAAAAAGGCATTACGCTCACATTGATTGTCCCGGCCACGCTGACTATATCAAGAATATGATTACCGGTGCCGCTCAAATGGATGGGGCGATTTTAGTGGTGGCGGCCAATGACGGCATGATGCCTCAAACAAGAGAGCACATTGTTTTGGCTCGCCAAGTCAATGTCCCTGCTTTGGTAGTTTTCTTGAATAAAGTCGACATGGTTGACGATCCGGATTTGCTTGATTTGGTTGAAGAAGAACTAAGGGACATTTTGACCAAGTATGAATACCCTGGTAAAGATATTCCTATTATTCGTGGTTCCGCTTTGAAGGCTCTCGAGGGAGACAAAGAGGCTCAAAAACAAGTTGCTGAATTAATGAAAGCGGTTGATGAGTATATTCCTGAACCTAAACGGCCGACCGACAAAGACTTTTTAATGCCAGTGGAAGACGTTTTCTCAATTAAAGGCCGAGGAACGGTGGCCACGGGTAGGATTGAAAGAGGCGTGGTTAAAGTTAACGACGAAGTTGAAATTGTTGGTTTGAAGGGAACTCAAAAAACGGTTGTCACTGGAGTAGAGATGTTCAGGAAATCCTTAGATGATGGTCAAGCTGGAGACAACGTCGGAATTTTGGTTCGTGGTTTGGAAAAGAAAGACATTGAAAGAGGTCAAGTTATGGCCAAGCCGGGTACAGTCAAGCCACACACTGAATTTGAGGCTGAAGTTTATATCTTGGGCAAAGACGAGGGTGGTCGCCACACTCCTTTTTTTACTGGCTATCGACCTCAATTTTACATTCGGACAACTGATGTTACTGGTGAAGTAACGCTCCCCAAGGGAGTGGAAATGGTTATGCCTGGCGATAGTGCCAAGATGACGGTTAAACTGATTCAACCGGTGGCAATGGAAGACGGTTTAAGATTTGCCATCCGTGAAGGCAGTAAGACAGTCGGGGCAGGAGTTATTTCCAAAATTATCACCTAATTTTAGTAAAGGGCCTTGTAAAAGGCCAAAAAGCAACCTTGAAAAATGGCTAAAGGGAGGATTAGAGTCCGCCTAAAATCCTACGATTATCGGGTAATTGATGAAAGCTGTGAAAAGATCTTAGAAGCAGCTTTATTAAGTGGTGCCAAAGTGATCGGCCCCATTCCTTTGCCTACTCGACGTCGATTGATTACCGTTACTACTAGCCCTCACGTTAATAAAAACGCTCGAGAACACTTTCAAATTTTAACTCACAAAAGATTGATTGATATCGTTGAGCCTACCAGTAGGACAATTGATTCTCTCTCTCATCTGGAACTCTCTGCCGGAGTTAACGTTGAGATAAAAATGTAGAAAATATCTTCTCCTTCGAAAAAAGAAATAATCTCAAATATTGACAAGATCCTATAAGTTAATTAGACTGTGTTTAAGATGGCTTTTTCTCCGGATGTCCAACCAAACACTTCTGTTGACACAAGAGCAGCGAGAGAAGGAGCTGAGGCGGTGCGCGGCGTTGTTCCTAGTGATGTGGCGTTGGCCGTGTTTTTTGGCATGAAAAGCCCTCGTCTTACCATCGATGATAGTGAAATTCATCGCACGTTTTTTCTGCTTCAAGAAGAATTTCTAGACCGCTTTCCTTCATTGGGCTTATTTGTTTTCGCCGAACCCGGCAAATATCCAAAGCCTTATTCCCCTGTTTTAGAGAGGACTCTTGACGGGCTCAGATTATTTAATTTTCTATCTTATAGAGGTGATTTTGAGTCTCGTGAAGTTAGTGGGAGTGATTCATCCAGAGAGCCGGTTTTAGAAAAATTTACCTCTAATGAAAGATTGGTCTTGCCCAAAATAGTCGAACGATTTGATCAGGAGTGTGGTGTTCGTGAAGAGAATCGATAGCGTGGGTTGCAAAAATGCTTCATTTTTTCTATAATAGCCTCTAATTGTGATGGAGGTGAAATTTAAAACCTAGAGCACGAAACTTAAAACAAAGACCTGAAGGTTTTTGAGAGAGTGCCTCCGGCACTTTTTTTATTGGTTAAAATGACACAACAAGAAATTAAGACTATCGGTAAAAAAATTAAAACAGGTCAACACTTTGACCGAAACGGCCAACGCTTGGCTTGTACTCTCGTTTCTGTGACCGAAACGGCCGGTTTTGAGGCAGGAGACTTGGTCAAAGTGACTGGTCGGTCCAAGGGTAAGGGTTTTACGGGCGTAATGAAGCGCTGGGGTTTCGCTGGTGGTCCGAGAACCCACGGCCAATCTGATCGTGCCCGGGCTCCTGGTTCAATTGGCCAGGGAACAACTCCAGGCCGGGTTCATAAGGGTAAAAAGATGGCCGGTCGATCTGGCAATCAGAAAACGACGATTAAAAGTTTAACTTTGTTGGATATTAATGAAAGCGATAAGATTTTTTTAATTAAAGGATTACTACCAGGGGGAAGAAATGCCCCCTTAACCATTTTTAAAGAAGGTAAAACGAAAAACTTCACTCCCCTCTTGAAAAAAGAAGAAGCGCTTGCCTTTACAGCTGACGCTCAGGCTCAAATAAAAGAAGAAAAAGCAGAACCAGAAGTAGAAAACAAAGCGGCAGAACATCACCAAAAGGCTGATTCTGGAGATAAAAAGGAGGCTGAAGATGGAAATTAATTGTTTTGATACCACCGGTAAAAAATTAAAAGGCATTAGTGTTTCCAAGGCGATTTTTGGCTTAAAGCCGAATGACAAGCTGTTGGCTCAGGCGATTCGAGTTTATCTTAGTAATCAAAGGCGAGCTAATGCTAAAGCTAAAAAACGAGGAGAAATTAGAGGTAGTCGTCGCAAGATTTGGCGGCAAAAAGGAACCGGTCGAGCCAGACACGGTGACAAATATGCTCCTATTTTTGTTGGCGGTGGAGTAGCTCACGGACCAAAGGGAGATCAGAATTTTAGCCTCAGTCTAAGCCAGAAGATGAGACATCGAGCTTTACTTTTGGCTCTTTCTGCTAAATTTAATCAAAATCAGATTTTGGCGATTAAAGGTTTGGATAATTTAGAACCGAAAACAAAAAACTTTGCTCAATTGATTCAAGCTTTAAAATTAAATGATAAAAAGGTGGCTTTTGTCTTGCCTAAAAAGGAAGAAAAGATCACTCAAGGAGTTAAAAATTTGGCCAAAGGGAGAGCCGTTTTGGTCAATCTATTGAACCCTTATCAAATTTTAGCTCAAGATTATTTAGTTTTTATGCCCGAAGCAATTTCGGTTTTAAATGAAACTTGACCAGGTAATTATTAAACCATTATTGAGTGAAAAAACAACGGCTGAAACTAAGTTTAACCGCTATTTTTTTCGGGTTAATCGTTTAAGTAACAAAAATCAAATCAAAGAAGCAATCGAAAAAATTTTTAAAGTGAAGGTTAGTAAAGTTAGAACGATTAATTTAAAAGGGAAAAGCAAACGGTCTTCGAATAATCGAAAGATTTATCGAACTAGTGATTCGAAAAAAGCCATTGTTGAATTGAGAAAGGGTGAAAAAATAGACCTTTTTGAATTAGAAGAAAACCAGTCTCGCAAGGGGCGGAAAAAGAAAGTAAAACCAGCAAAATGAGTAAAAAATTAAAATCCATTTTAAAAAAGAGGTCTGGCCGTAATTGTACTGGTCGAATTACCGTTCGTCATCAAGGCGGTCGAGTTAAACGCTTTTTGCGCCAAATTGATTTTAAGCGGGATAAAAAAGAAATCGAGGCAAAAGTGGAGGCGATCGAATACAGCCCTAATCGGGGAGCAGATTTGGCTTTACTTTTGTATTCTGACGGTGAGCGTCGTTATATTTTGGCCCCCGAAGACTTAAAGGTTGGCGATCGAGTGATGGCTTCTCCTAAAGCAGAGATAAAACCAGGCAATGCTTTGCCGTTAAAGAACATTCCTCCGGGAACCTTGATTCATAATTTAGAATTAAAACCGGGCAAGGGAGGGCAGATGGCTCGAGGAGCAGGAACAGGAGCAGTTTTACAAGGGAAGGAAGCTAATCAGGCTGTGGTAAAATTACCCTCGGGCGAGACCCGGAACATTCCTTTAACTTGTTGGGCTACTTGTGGAGTCTTGGGCAATCGCGAGATCAAATTAAGAAAATTTAAAAAAGCGGGAACAAAAAGACTATTGGGAATTAGGCCAACGGTTAGAGGAGTGGCTCAACATCCTAAATCTCATCCTCACGGTGGTGGTGAAGGCCGTTCTGGAATTGGTATGCCTAGTCCAAAAAGTCCTTGGGGAAAGAAAACTTTGGGTAAAAGAACGAGAAAAAGAAAGAAATATTCGGATAAATTAATTATTAAATCAAAGAAATAAAAAATGTCACGCAGTTCGAAAAAAGGGCCATTTGTTGACGAAAAAGTGTTAAAGAAAGTAATGGCTCAAAAACAGGGTAAAAAAGAACCGATAAAAACTTGGGTGAGAAGTTGCCAAGTTGCCCCTGAGTTTGTGGGTCATACCTTTCTGGTTCACAACGGCAAGAATTTTATTGAAGTTTTTGTCACCGAGGCCATGGTCGGTCATCGTTTGGGTGAGTTTGCTCCGACTAGAACTTTTAGAGGCCACGGTAAAATTGTTAAAAGAATGATTAGTAAAACTTAAATGCAAATAATCGCTAAAACTAAATATCTAAGACAGTCTCCTCAGAAGGTTAATTTGGTGGCGGCGGTGATTCGTCGTAAAAGAGCATCAGAGGCGCTTGAGCTTTTAGATCATATTCCCAATCGAGCGGCTAAACCTCTGAGTCTATTGATTCGCCAAGGGATCGGTAATGCCAAGAATAATTTTAATTTGGAACCGGAGACTTTGGTAATTGAAACGGTGGAGGTTTTGAAAGCTCCGATGATGAAAAGAACTCATTTTGCGTCTCGGGGGAGAGTCAATCAAATTCAAAAAAGGTCGAGTCACTTAAAATTAGTCTTAAGTGGAGAGAAACCGAAGAAGAAAAAGAGCTTAGCTCGTAAGGGGCAAGAGAAAGGAAAGAAAAATGGGTCGAAAAGTTAATCCGCTTGGATTCAGACTCGCTTTGAGCAAAGACTGGCATTCTCGTTGGTTTGCCCAAAGCAAGAAAGAATATCGAGATCAGCTATTGGAAGATATTAAGTTGCGTAAATTTTTGATGGAAAAACTGCAAAACGCGGGAGTTGTTCGAGTGCAAATCGACCGATTGATTAATAAGATGAAGATTGGTCTTCATGTTTCTCGGCCGGGAGTGGTTATTGGCCGAGGAGGTTCGGGGTTGGAGTTATTAAAGAAAGAATTGGTTGAAAAAGTGTCTATTCCCGAAGCGGGAAAAAACTTAGAAATAGATGTGATTGAGGCAAGAGAATCAGAACTTTCAGCCTTGTTGATTAATTTGAGAGTCAAAGATCAATTAGAGAAAAGAATGCCTCATCGACGAGTGGTTATTAAGACGATGGAACGAGCTAAGGCCGCTGGTGCCAAAGGAATCAGAATTGTTCTTTCTGGTCGAGTTGCCGGGGCAGAGATTGGCCGAACCGAAAAATATCAATTGGGAGCAGTTCCTTTGCAAACTTTACGAGCAGATATTGATTTTTCTAAGATACCGGCTTTTACAAAGTCAGGCTTTGTGGGAATTAAAATTTGGCTTTACAAAGGAGAAAAAGAGGAGTAATTTATGTTACAGCCGAAAAGATTAAAACACCAAAAATATTTTCGAGGCAAAATGAGGGGCTTGTCTCAATTGGGTTCCAGTCTTTCTTTTGGCGAATATGGTTTGAAGAGCTTGGGTCGGAGTTGGTTGACGGCCAATCAAATTGAGGCCGCCAGAAAAGCAATTAGCCATCATACCAAAAGGGGAGGGAAAGTTTGGATTAGAGTTTTTCCGGATAAGCCGATTACCGCCAAAGCCAGTGGTTCAAGAATGGGTTCTGGAAAGGGAGAGATTAAAGGTTACGTGGCGGTTGTTAAGCCGGGCCGAATTGTCTTTGAATTAGCCGGAGTGCCTCAGGAAATAGCCGTTGAAGCGATGCGTTTGGCAGGGAATAAATTGCCTTTTAAGACTAAATTTATCAGTAGCGTTAAAAGCAATGAATAAAGAAAAAGAAAAAATTATTAATTTAAGCCTGTCGGATCTTCGGAAATCTTTAGCCGAAGTGAGATTGAAATTGGCTCAACTAAAATTAGATTGGCAAGGCGGCAAGTTAAGTCGTCACAGCGAAATTGTTAAAGAGAAAAGAAAAATTGCTCTGCTTTTGACTTTAATTAAACAAAAAGAATCGAAGGGAGGAAAAAAATGAAACCATTGTTAGGTCAAGTAGTTTCGAAAAAAATGACTAACACCTCAACCGTTTTGGTAGAGAGAATTAAAATCCATCCTCTTTATAAAAAGCGGGTTCGAGTTAAGAAAAAGTATCACGTTGCCGACTCTTTGAAAACCAAGGTGGGTGATTGGGTTAAGATTAGCCCTTGTCGACCGATTAGTAAATTAAAAAGGTTTAAAATAGTGGCGAAGGTTAAAAAATGATTCAACTAAGGAGTATTTTAAAACCAGCTGATAATAGTGGCGCTCGTCGTTTGCGAGTAATCCATGTTTATGGTGGCTCTAAGCGACGCTTTGGCAGAATTGGTGATGTTGTTAATGCCGTGGTCGATCGGGCTGACCCTCAAGGAGTGGTCAAAGACAGCGAATTGGTTCGAGTGGTGATTGTGAGAACTAGAAAAGAAACTCGTCGAGCTGATGGTTCTTATGTTCGTTTTGACGATAATGCTGGAGTGGTAGTTAATAAAGAGAATTTGCCCCGAGGGAGTCGAATTTTTGGCCCAATTGCTCGAGAAGTGAAAGACAAAGGTTTTAACAAAATTGCTTCTTTGGCACCGGAGGTATTATGAAAATAAAAAAAGGTGATCAGATTATCATTACTTTGGGCAAGGATCGAGGTAAAAAGGGTAAAGTAGAACAGGTTTTACCCAAACAGAATCAGGTGTTGGTGCCGGAAGTAAATCTTTTTAAACGACATTTGAAAAAAAGAGACGACAAACAACCTGGTGGGGTTGTAGAATTCTCCCGTCCGTTGGCACTCTCAAAAGTAGCTCTTATTTGTCCGAAATGTAATCAACCGACTCGGGTTGGATTTGAATCGAGCGGTCAAAACAAAGAAAAACACCGGATTTGTCGTAAGTGTAAACAGTTAATAGATTAATTGAATTTTATGAATCAACTGAAAGAAAAATATCGGAAGGAAATTCGTCCTCAATTAAAAAAGGAGTTTAAAGCCAAAAATCTATTGGCGGTACCTGAATTGAGAAAAGTGGTTATTAACGTCGGTTTGGGAGAAGCTTTAGAGGATAAAAAGTTGCCCGCTGTAATCAGCGAGGAGTTAAAAACGATTACTGGTCAACAACCGAGAATGAACAAAGCTCGTCAATCTATTGCTGGTTTTAAATTGAGAGAAGGAGACACGATTGGCTTGAGTGTAACGTTACGAAGAGACCGAATGTTTGACTTTGTTGAAAAATTATTTAAAATTGTTTTGCCTCGGGTAAGGGATTTCCAGGGTGTTTCCTTGAAAAGTTTTGATGGTCAAGGGAATTATACTTTAGGCTTAAGAGAACAAACTGTTTTCCCGGAAGTTGATTTTGAGAAAGTGAAAAAGATCAAAGGGATGGCGATTACTTTTGTTACCAGTGCTGACGAAAATGAAAAAACAAAGCGATTATTGGAATTATTGGGAATGCCTTTTGAGAAAAAGGAAGATTTAAAGAAAAATGGCTAAAAAATCAAAAATACTTAAAGATTTAAAACCAAAATATTCGGTTCGAATCCATAATCGATGTCAACAATGTGGTCGTCCGAGAGCTTACATTCGTTTATTTGGTTTGTGTCGGCTTTGTTTTCGTGAGCTGGCTCATAAAGGAGAGTTGCCGGGGGTAACTAAAGCATCATGGTAGTCACTGATCCGATCGCTGACTTTTTAATTAGAATCAAAAATGCTTACTTGGCTCGAAGGGGTGAAGTGAGAATGCCCTATTCTAAATTAAAAGAAGAATTGGCTAAAATTTTAGAAAAAGAGGAATTTATTAGAAATTTCAAAGTCGAAGGAGGCAAAAAAGAAATAAAAAAAGAATTATTGATTGATTTGCGATATAAGCCAGGGAAACAGCCAGCCATTACTCAAGTTAAGAGACTTTCTAAGCCTGGTTTGCGAGTGTATGCCAAGTACAATCAATTGCCTCGGGTTAAATTTGGTTACGGAATAACAATTATTTCAACTCCTCAAGGCTTGATGACTGATCATCAGGCGTTTAAAAAGCGTTTGGGTGGAGAAGTTTTTTGTCAAATTTGGTAAAAATTATGTCAAGAATAGGCCAACAACCAGTCTTGCTGCCTCCAGAAGTGAAAGCCGAGTTTAAGGCGAGCACTTTGATGATCAAAGGACCTAAGGGGGAGCTTTCTTTGGAGGTTCGACCAGAGATTGGTTTGCAGATTGATCAAAAAGAGATCAAAGTTATTTGTCGGAAGAAAGATCGTTTCGTTCGTAGTTTGTTTGGGACTACCAGGGCGTTGATTGACAATATGGTCAAAGGAGTGGTTGGTGGTTTCAGTAAGACTTTGAAGTTGGTGGGGACTGGTTATCGAGTAGAGAAACAAGGAGAAAAAATTGTTTTGAGTTTAGGTTTCTCTCATCCGGTGGAATATGTTTCCCTTGCGGGAGTTACTTTGGAAGTGCCGGACAAGGAAACAATCATCGTTAGTGGGGCTGACAAAGCTTTGGTTGGTCAAGTAGCGGCGACGATCAGAGATTTTCATAAACCCGAACCTTACAAAGGTAAAGGAATTCGTTATGAAAACGAGCAAGTTAGAAAGAAAGCTGGTAAAGCTGGAAAAGTTGGTGCCGCCGGAGCAGGAGCTTAAAATGTTAAAGAATACTAAAACAGAAAAACTTTTAAAACGACCTCGGGTGGTGGTTTATCGTTCCAATAAATTTATTTCAGCTCAGGTGATTGATGACTTGGCTCAAAAAACCTTGGTGGCTGTTAGTCAAAAAGATTTGGAAACGAAAAAGAAGTTGACTAAAATTGAGCAGGCTCGAGAATTGGGAACGCTTTTGGCGAAAAAAACTTTGGCGAAAAAAGTGAAAAAAGTAAGGTTTGACCGTCGAAATTATCGTTATCACGGTCGAGTTAAAGCTTTGGCAGAGGCGTTAAGAAAAGGAGGCTTGGATTTCTAAATAATGTTTCAACCTAATTTTTATCAAAATCAACCCAAGGAATTTGAGGAACGCGTGGTTCAAATCAACCGGGTCTCTAAAAAAACCAAAGGGGGAAATAAAAGGGGCTTTTCGGCGTTAGTTGTTATTGGCAACAAAAAAGGCAAAGTGGGAGTGTCTTTGGGGAAAGCGAGCGATGTGGCTTCGGCGATAAAGAAAGGAATCACTCAGGCGAAGAATGATCTTCACGAGATTTCGCAAAAAGGAACGACCATCCCTCATTGGGTTATTGGTCGGCAGGGAGCGGCTCGAGTGATGTTGAAACCGGCACCTTTGGGAACGGGGATTATTGCCGGAGGAACAGTTCGAACCGTTTTGGAAGTCGCTGGGATTCGAGACGTAGTCGGTAAGGTTTTGGGCAGTCGAAACAAGATTAATAATGTTTACGCTACCATGAATGGCTTAAAAGAGTTAAAATAGAAAAATGACAGCCTTGAGTAAATTAACTAAAACTACTACTAAGAGCGGAAAAAGAGTTGGTCGAGGGATCGGTTCTGGCAAAGGTGGCCATACTGTTGGTCGGGGTAGCAAGGGGACTAAGGCCAGAGGGAAAGTGAAACCTCTCTTTACCGGAACGAAGTCGAAAAAATCTTTCATTAAGAGATTGCCGCTTTTAAGAGGTAAAGGAAAGTTGAAATCAAGAAAATCAAAGCCAGTAGTGGTTAATCTGCAATACTTGGAGGCTTTCCTTAAAACAAAACGAGTTAATATTAAAAGCTTAGCTAAAGCGGGAATTGTTGATCTTAAACAAGCTGAAGCAAACGGAGTTAAGATTTTAGGAGAAGGCGAGATCAAAAAAGTTTTTGAAGTTGAATTGCCGATTTCTAAAAGTGCCGCTAAAAAGGTCGAAAAAGCTGGGGGAAAAATCATCAAGCCTGAGATAAAGAAAATTAAGAAGATTAGGAAGACCAAGAAGGTCAAGA
>CAYPPS010000003.1:38035-48289 GCA_964412685.1 uncultured Gammaproteobacteria bacterium
ACTAAACAGACAACTAAAAACTAAATGAAACGTTTTTGGCTTACTTTAAAAGCAGCCTGGCGGACCAAAGAATTAAGAAAAAAGATCCTTTTTACCGGCCTAATTTTGGTCATCTTTCGTTTGTGCGCCCATTTACCTGTTCCCGGGGTCGATTCTCAGGCTTTGAAGGCTCTTTTTTCTGGTAGCCAGTTGTTGGGCTTGCTGGATATCTTCTCCGGAGGTACCTTAGCTAATTTCTCCATTATGGCCTTAGGGGTTTACCCTTATATCAATGCTTCGATTATTTTTCAACTTCTAACGATTGCTCTTCCCAAATTTGAAGCTTTGTCTAAGGAAGGCGAATATGGTCGGGAAAAAATTAATTTTTACACCCGTTTGCTAACTTTTCCCTTGGCGTCTTTTCAAGCCTTGGGGATGTATTTTTTGCTCAACAGTCAAGGAATTCTTCCTCCTTTGCCCTGGTTCAACTTACTCGCCTTAGTGTTGACCATGAGTGCCGGAACACTTTTTTTAATGTGGTTGGGTGAATTGGTGAGCGAGCATGGAATTGGCAATGGTATTTCCTTGATCATTTTTGCCGGGATCGTTGGCCGCTTGCCCGTTGCTTTAGGTCAGACTTTATCAATTTTGGATCCGTCTCAGCTTTTTAACACCGTTATTTTTGCTGTCATGGCGATTGCGGTTATTGTGGCAATTGTGGTGGTTAATGAAGCGGAAAGGCGAATCAAGATTCAATATTCTCGACGACAAATTGGCCGACGGACAGTCAGTGGCCAGTCCACTTATTTGCCTTTAAAGATCAATCAAGCGGGAGTTATCCCGATTATTTTTGCTGTTTCCTTGGTTTTGCTTCCTTCAATGGTCGGTAATTTTTTGACCAATATCGATCAGCCGGCAATTTCTCAAGCCGCTCGTGATCTGGTTCGTTTCTTTTCTCCCGGAAGCCTACTTTACAATGTTTTTTATTTTCTTTTGGTCTTAGGCTTTACTTATTTTTACACTGCCGTCATTTTTAATCCTCAAAAGATTGCCGATCAAATTAAGAAAAACGGTGGTTTTATTCCTGGGATCCGTCCGGGCCAGTCGACAATTGAGTATTTGGATCGGATTATTAATCGCTTAACTTTGGTGGGCGCCTTATTTTTGGGTTTGGTAGCAATTTTGCCTTCTTTGGCTCAAGCAATCACAGGAGTGACGACAATGACCATTGGTGGAACCGGAATATTGATTGTCGTTTCGGTAATTTTAGAAACCAGTCGACAAGTTGAGGCCCAGTTAGTTATGCGTAATTATGAGAGCTTATTAAAATGAAGGCCCATTCAAGGTGAAGTTATTAATTGTTGGCCCGCCTGGTTCTGGTAAGTCGACTCAAGCCGAATTGCTGGAGAAGGAATTAGGTTTGCCTCATCTTTCTACTGGCGAATTGTTCCACTATATTTCTACGGAAAAAACTCCTCGTGGTCGCCAAATTAAAGAGATTATGGAAAGTGGTGGATTGATCGATGATAAGTCAATTTTGGAGATAGTTGAAGAACGATTGCGGGATAAACAATACCGTCGTGGTTTTATTTTAGATGGAACGCCACGAAGTTTGTTGCAAGCACAAAATCTTAAAGTTAAATTCGATCGGGTTTTTTCCCTTGAAGTTTCAGACAAAAAAACGACGATTCGCTTGTCTAAACGTGGTCGAGGAGACACTGATAAGCCAGCGGTAATTAAAAAACGGCTGGCGGTTTACCATCGGGAAACAGAACCAATGCTCGATTATTATCGTCAATTGGGAGTTTTGACAGAAGTGGACGGAGAACGGTCGATAGAAGACATTTTTAAGGATCTTCGAGAACAATTGGATTAATGATTCCTCTTAAAACTAAAAAACAGCAAGCGATTATGCGAGTGGGTGGCAAAAAGCTGGCCGGAGTCATGGAATGTGTGTTGGCAGAAGTAAAACCGGGAGTGAAGTTGGTAGATTTGGATCGGGAAGCGGAAAAATTGATTAAAAAAGCCGGCGGTCGACCTTCTTTTAAGATGGTGCCTAGTTTTTCTTGGGCCAGTTGTCTCAACTTAAACGAGGGTGTGGTTCACGGAGTGCCTTCTAAAAAAGAAACAAAAGAAGGTGATTTGCTCTCAATTGATTTGGGGCTTTTTTATCAAGGCTACCATACGGATATGTCGAGAAGCTTGTTGGTAGGTGAAGATCAGTCGAAAGATAAAGAGAGGTTTATACTGACTGGTAAACAAGTTTTAAATCAGGCTATCGGAGTCGCCAAATCGGGAAACAGGATTGGCCATTTGTCGACGGTGATTGAATCAGGCTTGGAGAAAGAAGGCCTTTTTCCGGTTAAGGAT
Organism: uncultured Gammaproteobacteria bacterium; assembly: GCA_964412685.1. GTDB lineage: Bacteria > Patescibacteriota > Microgenomatia > PFEM01 > CAYPPS01 > CAYPPS01. Next base: position 40,385 of record CAYPPS010000003.1, read on the forward strand.
TTAACCGGACATGGAATTGGTAAAGAACTTCATCAAAAACCGAACATTCCTTGTTTTTTAGACCAGTCAATTGAAAAAACAACCTTGATCGAACCGGGGATGGCTTTGGCGATAGAAGTAATTTATACTCAGAAACCGGCTCGATTGGAGATTGAAAAAGATGGCTGGACGGTAAAGACTGCCAATGGTACTCTGGCAGGCCTTTTTGAGGACACAATTTTGATTACCAATGAAGGTGTGGAGGTTTTAACCAATTCGAATAAGGTTTGATTTGAGGCTAAGAATCTGTTAAAATTACTCGAGTGAAGAACGAAGAAGAAAAAAATATTGTTGTCGGAACGGTTAACGAAGCTTTGCCCAACACGACGTTTCGAGTCGAAATTGAGGGTGGAAAGGTGCTTCTTTGTTATTTAGCGGGTAAAATGAGAATTCATCATATTAAAGTGATGCCGGGGGATAAAGTGAAAGTGGAACTCAATGACTACGATGAAGACAAGGGTAGAATTGTTTATCGAGAAAGATGAAAAAAGATGAAAGTTAGAGCGAGTGTTAAAAAAATGTGTCCTAAGTGCAGAGTTGTCCGCCGTCGGGGTCGGGTTTATATTGTTTGCGATACCCCTAAGCATAAACAAAGACAAGGATAAATATGGCGCGAATTGCGGGAGTAGAACTTAATAACAATAAACGAATTGACATCAGTTTAACCGCTATTTTTGGCGTTGGTCGTCAGAAAGCTCGCGAGATCCTTTACTCGGCTCAAGTAGATCCAGACAAACAGGCCAAAGACTTGATTACTGAAGAAATAACTAAATTGCAAAAGAAAGTTGAGGAATCGATCGTTGAGGGAGATTTGCGACAATCAATCCGCCAAGACATTAATCGTTTAAAAACTACCAATAGCTATCGAGGCTCTCGGCATAGCCAAGGTTTACCCGTTAGAGGTCAGCGGACTCGAGCTAATGCGCGAACTAAGCGAGGGAAGAGAAAAACAATTGGGGCGCTCAAAAAAGACGATCGAATTAAGCAAGATCAAGTTAATTAGAATTAAAACAAAAAAGATCAATGGCAAAAACAACTAAAAAAATTAAGAAAATCAAGAAAAAACAACCTCGAGAGGTTTCTAGGGCCAAAGTTCATATCACGGCCACGTTCAATAATACTTTAATTACCTTCACTGATTTAAATGGGGATGTTCTTTGTTGGGGAACATCAGGATCAGCTGGTTTCAAGGGAACCCGTAAATCAACCCCTTACGCGGCTACGGTGGCGGCAGACTCAGTGGTGAAAAAAGCCAAAAATATGGGAGTCAATGAGATAGAGGTTTATGTTAAAGGCCCTGGTCCGGGTCGGGAATCAGCCTTGCGAGCTCTCAAGACCGCTGGTTTCAGGTTTAATTTAATTGCTGACGTGACCCCCATTCCTCACAATGGACCGCGGCCAAAGAAAGCCAGGAGGGTTTAATTTATGGGTCAAATGGACAAACGTTGCCGATTATGCCGTCGTGAAGGAACAAAACTTTTTTTGAAAGGTGAGCGTTGTTTTTCGCCTAAGTGTCCGATTGATCGAAAAGGAGCCGTTCCGCCTGGACAGCATGGTTTTAAGCGAACTCGCCGTTTGAGTGACTATGGTATCCATCTTCGAGCCAAGCAAAAAGCGAAGCGTTCTTACGGTTTACGGGAAGGTCAATTCCGAAACTATTTTGAGAAAGCTTTCAAGAAAAAAGGACAAACAGGTTTGACTTTATTGAGAATTTTGGAATCAAGGCTTGATAATGTGGTCTATCGGGCTGGATTAGCCTCTTCTCGTCAAGCGGCAAGGCAGTTAATTGGCCATGGTCATATTTTGGTTGATGAAAAAAAAGTTGACATTCCTTCCTATTCGCTCAAGTCTGGCCAGGTGATTAGAGTTGCTAACCGATCTTTAAAAACAGAAATGATCAAGAAGCAATTGAAGACGAAAGACGAGATAATCCCTAAATGGTTGCAAAAGAAAGCAAGTTTTGTTAAGATAGTGCGATCGCCTGAGAGAGACGAGATTACGACAGATTTTGACGATAGTTTAATTGTTGAATATTATTCGAGATAAAAATGTTAGAACATCTTTTCGAAATCAAAGCAGAAAAACAAAAGAATGACTACGGTCGTTTTATCATTGATCCGCTTAAACAGGGTTTTGGGAGTACTTTGGGCAATTCGCTCAGACGGGTTTTGCTTTCTAGTTTAAGAGGGATTGCTGTTACTCAAATTAAGATTCAGGGGGTCAGACATCGCTTTTCAACTTTGGAAGGCCTGAATGAGGATATTGTTGATCTGATTTTAAATTTAAAGCAGATTCATTTCAAAGGTGAGATCAAGAAACCGGTCAAGCTTAGTTTAGAAAAAACCGGCCCCGGTGAAGTTAAAGCCGGTGATATTAAATCAGCTTCAGGAGTAGAGATTGTTAATCCGGATTTAGTTCTCGGTAAATTGGCTGATAAAAAATCAAAACTGAAAATGGATTTAATTATTCAGAGCGGCTATGGTTATTTGTTGGCAGAAGAAGAAACTGGCGGCGAGATTGATCTGATTAATTTGGATGCTTCTTTTAGTCCAATTACCCGAGTTAATTACAAAGTTGAAGAAACTCGAGTTGGTCGCCAAGCTGATTTTGACAAATTGGTTTTGGAAATTTTTACTGACGGTACCGTTAAACCTCGGGAAGCGATGAAGCAAGCCGCAGAAATTCTAGGCGATTATTTTAAACAAGTCGTTAATCCTAAAAAAGAGACCAAAGCAGCTCCGGAAAAAAAGCCGGAGAGTAATGGGGATCTTAAGTTAACTTTGGAGGAGATTAATTTGCCTACTCGAGTAACCAATGCTCTTAGAAAAGGTGGGTATGGAACGGTTGAAGATTTGACCGGAGCGGCCATTGGCGATTTACGCCAGGTCAAGAATTTAGGCGAGAAATCGATTAAACTGGTTGAAAAAGTTTTAAAGAAAAAAGATTTAAGCTTAAAGGAGGGCTAAATGAAACATCGGGTTTCGGGCAAAAAGCTCTCTCGAGATCGCAGCGCGAGAAAAGCTCTCTTTAAAAACTTAATTAACTCCTTCATTATTCATGGTCAGTTGAAAACAACCGAGAGCAAAGCTAATCGAGTTCGTAGTTTGGTTGAAAAACTGGTTACTAAAGGTAAAAAAAGAACCTTGCATTCCCAGAGATTAATCTTTGCTTTTTTGCAAAACAAACAAGCCGTAGGAAAATTGGTTAATGAAATTGCTCCGGTGTTTAAAGATCGTCCCGGTGGTTTTACTCGCTTGGTTAAATTGGGAGGTACCAGGAGAGGCGACAATACCAAATTGGCTCGTCTGGAATGGGTCGAAAAACCGACTCCGAGTAAGCCTAAGAAAAATCTAGAAGTAGCAGAAAAAGAAACCAAACAAAGTAAAAAACAAAAGAAGAAATGACCTTTAAAACCAGAACTACAAAAGCTAAAGAAATTAAAAGAGACTGGCATCTTTTTGATGCTCAGGGGAAAATTTTAGGTCGGTTGTCAACCCAGATCGCTCCCGCTTTAATTGGCAAGGACAAACCTAATTTTGTCCCTTATTTGGATTGTGGTGATAATGTGGTGGTGATTAACGCCGCTAAAATTAGATTTACTGGGAGGAAGCTAGATCAGAAAAAACATTATCGTCATTCTGGTTATCCAGGAGGATTTAGAGAAGTTGGCCTGGCTGAGCAAATGGAAAAAGACCCTACTAAAGTTATTCGTTTGGCTGTTTCTCGAATGTTGCCAAAAAACAAACATCGCAAACCAAGATTGGCTCGACTTAAGATTTTTAAAGCCGATCATGATTTAAAAGAAATTAAATTCATTGAAAGAGATTAAAAAAATGCCTAAAACAAAAAAATATACTCAAGCGGTGGGTCGAAGAAAAAGTGCGACTGCTCGAGTTCGTCTTTACAAAGGTAAAGGCGAATTGATTGTTAATGATTTGCCAATTGAGCGATATTTTGGTGCTTCGCCAGCGGTGAGAGTAATTTACGAAGAACCATTTAAATTAACCAATACGTTGGGAAAGTTTGATTTAACGGCGATTGTAAAAGGATCAGGTAAAAATTCTCAATTATTGGCTTTGGTTCATGGGATAGCTCGGGTTTTGGACAAAGAAGACGATAAGTACCGCCCAGCCATGAAACAAGCCGGTTTGCTTACTCGTGATCCTCGGGAAAGGGAACGGAGAAAAGCGGGTTTAGGTGGCCGAGCAAGAAAAAGAAAGCAATCACCGAAACGTTAGAGTCTTTTGGCCCTCTCCGTCAATTTAATTCGATATTTCGAGTTTCTATAGATAACTGCAATCGCTCCGTTTATAACCGCGGTCAAACTGATTAGGAGTAAAAAGTAAACAACTCCTGATGAGCTAATTTTGGGGAGTTTGTCTTGAGCCAGATAGCCTAAGATTCCGGAAATAATCCCTACTGTAGTTATTAATTGGAGAGAGCGAATACTATTGCGGGTGCTTTTCCCTTCTATCTCCTTAATGATGTCAATGGCTGATTCCAGGTAATCTTGAGTCATTTGCCAGATCTCTTTGATATAACTAAGAGTATTGTTAAGAATCTCGAATTTGAATTGAAAAAGCTCGACGAGATATTTTTCGATTTTTAAGTTTTTGGCAATCGCCGCTCGAGTGTTAATATAGGCTCCCATTTGGTTGATTCGATTGTTAATTAATTGAATTGTTTTTCGGTAAGCCTCAAGTTGAGTTCTAAGTAAAACGACTTGACCTCCTTTAATCTGTTGTCTTTCTTTAATGTCAGCAATTTTTTCCCAAATTAAACGATGAATATCCAGATATTTTTCCAATTGATCTTTAAATTCTCGAAAGAAAATTTGCATCTCGACTATTTGTTGGATAGTGTTCTTTTCCTTTTTAGAACTGGAGACAAAAATATGCTTTGGAGTTTTAAAAACAGTGACCCCTTCGGCGGTAATTTGACTGTAGACTTCGCCGAATTTTCCCTTATCGATTTTAAAATTATTAGTCGTTTGATTTATAGTAATGACAGTTGGATGGGAGGTTTCAATATTGGCTAATATTTTCGGCGTTGGAGCGCCGAGGGAAAAAATGTAGTTGATTGCCGGATTAAAGACCTGTTCAAAATAATCACTTAATTTCTCTTTCCCCTTGTCAATGTCTTCGGTTTCAATTTCGAGAACGTAAAGGCCGTCTTCATAGTAGCGGATTTCAATTCCATCTTTAGTGATTGCTTTAACATATTCCAGGTAGTCAGCTTCTCGGGTAACTTTTTTGAGGTTTAGTTTTTGATGAAATTCAGCCAGTTTATTTTTGTCTAACGGCAATTTGGAGTGTCCTAGTGCCAGTAGACTATATATCTCGCTTAGATGGAGAGTGGTTCGCTGATACCAGCCGCCGAAAGTGAGGGCAGTTTTATTCACTAATCTATTTTATCAGAAAGAATTTAAAAAATTAACTCAACTGAATCGCCAATCTTTAAATTTAATCGCTCGGCTTCTCCGGCATTGAGTTCTAAAGCTTGATCTATTGGTTCAGGTGATTTTAAGATTTGAGGTGGTTGGTAATCTTGAGGAGCAACGTTTTCTGTGATGGCGACAATTTTCTCTTCTCTGATCCAAACGAAATCTAAAGAAAAGTTCATTTCTTTCATCCAAAAAGAACGGTGATTGGGCTGATTGTAAATAAAAAGCATTCCTGTTCCCGAGGGCAAACTTTCTCTTCCCGATAAACCCTTTTCTTGTTCAGCGTTGGTTTTGGCAATCTCCACGGGGATTTTTTGTCCGTTAATCTGAAGATAACTTTGTTCTTGTTTGTTGGTGGATAAGTTTTCCTTTTTTTGATTGAGTTTTAGGAGAATCAGAGTAACAATTAAAAAGCTCAACAAAAAAAAGATAAAAAAGAGGTGAAAATTAAATTTTTTCATTGGAGCCTTGACTGATTTCGATTAACGTTATCACGAAACCTGATTGGCGGTCAATTTCAAGCCCGATCGAGTATTATGTAAATTTCGTTAATGAACACGAGTCAAAGATCTGGTGCTATAATCATAGAATTAATTAACCGTTGAGATTAGTGAAAAATAAAACCCCCAAATTAAGCGGTAAACAATTTGCCAAAGTAATTTTTTGGGTATTCAAAATCTATTTTAAAACGGGGCCTCTCAAGACCATCTTGATGGTCTTGACGCGCTCCCTGGCTGATTTAAAAGGATTGGTTTATGCTTTTATCTTTGCGAAAGCAATTGACCAACTGATTTCTGTTTCGCAAACCAATAAAGATTTTTCTCTTTTAATTCCGTATCTTGTGGCGATTTTAGTTTATTACGTTATCGTGGAAGGACTTATTGAGAGTCTATATCAGTATTCTTCAAGAGGATTACGCCATACGAGTCGAAGTGAATTGGAGATGTTTCTATACCAGCAGCTTAATCGTTTGGGAATTCAAAATCTCGAAGACCCAGAAACAGTAAATAGAATCCAAAGAAGTCAGCAATGGATTTACAACACTTATGATTTACTTCGGGAAACGGTAGTTTTTATCGCCAACATTATCAGAACGGTGGTGGCGGGTGCAGTCATTGTCTCGTTTTTCCCGTTGATGATTCCGGTTTTAATAATTTTAACCGTAATTAAGTTTTTTCCAGATAAACATTTTATGAAGCAGGATTTTCGCTGGCAAGTTGATAATTCAGAAAATAGGCGAAATGCGCGCCATACAGCCAATATGCTTGCCAATCCAAACACGTTACAAGAGATTAGTATCGTTGGTGCCTACGGATTTTTAAATCGGAAATACTCTGAATTTTATTCTTGGTATAACGCTGGCATTCTTAAGATTTTTCAAAAGAGAGAAATCTCCAATTTTCTTTTAAATGTTCTTGACGCGTTCGTAGGTGTAATTGGATACGGAATTATTTTTGCCAATTTGCTTCGTGGAAAAATAACCTTAGGTACTTTAACTTTTCAAATGAGAGCGCTTGATACGTTTTCAAGCTCCATGCAAAGAATGCTTACCTCAATAACTTTCCTAAATGAATTAGCGATCAAAATGAATGATCTGGTTATGCTTTTTGAAATGGAACCGGCCGTAGGAGATGGGAATGAAAGACTTCCCAGATTGGACACGCCTCCGGAAATAGAATTTAAAAATGTATCTTTTAAGTATCCAAACTCAGAACGATATATATTTAACAATTTAAATTTTAAAATTAACAGTGGCGAAAAGGTCGCCTTGGTTGGACATAACGGAGCGGGTAAAACGACAATCGTTAAACTGATTGCTCGCATCTATCAAGTAACTAAAGGAGAGATTTTAATAAACGGTATAAATATTAATACCCTGTCGATTAATGATTGGCATAAAAATCTTGGAGTTCTTTTCCAGGATTATAACTTCTATTCTCATTTGACAGTGAAAGAAAATATTTATATTGGAAGATCGGCGAAGAAAGTGGATGATAAAAAAATAATAGAAGCAGCCAAGAATGCCGACGCTTATGATTTTATCAATGAATATAAAAACAAATTTGACCAAGTAATGAGCGAGAAATTTGAAGGTGGTATAAGACCAAGTGCTGGCCAACAACAAAAAATAGCCATCGCTCGCTTCTTTTATAGAGATGCGCCTTTAGCTATTTTCGACGAGCCAACGGCCGCTGTCGATGCCGTGTCCGAATATAAAATATTTAACAAAATATACAGATTCTTTACCAATAAAACCGTTATTATAATTTCACACAGATTTAGCACGGTGCGAAACGCAGACAGAATAATTGTAATTAAAAAGGGAAAGATTGTTGAAGAAGGTTCCCATGACGATCTAATTAAAGCTGACGGAGTATATCATTCCGCATACAAGCTTCAAGCAGTAGGATATCAAAATTAAT
>CAYPPS010000004.1:0-38650 GCA_964412685.1 uncultured Gammaproteobacteria bacterium
TCATATTTTTATCTTAAATAGGAAAGAACTCCTCTAACTACGCCTTCTATTCTACAGTCTTCCTTTGCTGTAAATGGTGCAAACTCTGGATTCAGGGAAATTAGATTATAAGTAATATTATCTCCTTCTGTAGGAATTTTTTGGACTTTCTTTATAAGCACTTCTCCATTATTGACACAAATCACAATCTTTCCACCATCTATGTCTACTGCTTTTTTAGCTATCACTAAATCGCCAGGGTTAATTTTAGGGATCATAGAAGTTCCCTTAGCTTTAACCACAAACGCATCAACCGCTGAGAACCCTAATACTTTGGAGGAGATTCTAATTTTGTCTATTGGATTACCGTCAAGGATTGAACCTTTTGGACCACATTGTGCCATACCGTAGACATTTAGATAAACAACATTACTGTCAGGATTGTCTGCTAAGACTTGATAGTCGTGAGAGTTAGAGGGATTTTTTCTCAAAAGACCTTTATCGATCAATTTCGTGAGATGGTGATGGACTACACTTGGAGAAGAGGCCCCTATACGATCCTGCAACTTCCTTATTGTTAGGGGGTCATCAATGTTTGATTTCAGAATTTCTATTAGTTTTTGCTGTGTTGGGTGCATTGTTTGCATGGCAGTATATTTATTATAGAAATTTAAGTTAACTAAGTCAAGAACTACTTGACTTGTTCTCCAATCTGTTCTAAGAATTGGTATAGTCTTCCCTATGATTGGGAAACAATAATTATAACTATGATTATACACAAAAAGCGTATTCGTAATATTAAGCCGTATATCCGCCATATTAGTAATGGCACTAAAGTAATTGTTGGTATTTTAGATTCCCAAAGATTTTCTTCATGGTAAAATAAGAGCATGAAAGAAAATTTGGTCAGTGCTGTTGTTCTTGCTAAAAACGAAGAAGAAATTATTGGTCGTTGTTTGAAATCTTTATCTTGGGTTGATGATTTGGTGGTTGTTGACGATAATTCTAGTGATAAAACCGTTAGTCTTGCCGAGAAATTGAGGGCCAGAGTTTTTTCTCATTCTCTAGAGAATAATTTTTCTCGGCAGAGAAATTTTGGTCTTGAAAAAGCTCGAAATAAGTGGGTTTTGTTTGTTGACGCCGATGAACAAGTTACCGTTGAGTTAAAAGAAGAGATTTTAAGAGAGATAAAAAAAGATGCTTTCCATGGCTTTTTGATCAAAAGAAATGATTTTCTTTGGAGGAAAGAAGTAAAATGGGGGGAGTTGAAGAATATTTGGCTGCTTCGTTTGGGCAAAAAAGATAAAGGTACTTGGCAAAGACAAGTGCATGAAAGTTGGCTGGTGGAAGGTAAAATAGGCAGGTTGAAGAATCCTCTTCTTCATTACTCTCATTTCAGCTTGGCCGATTTATTGACTAAGGTTAATTTTTATTCCACTTTGCACGCCAATTGCCTTTTAAAAGAAGGCAAGTCAGGAAATTGTTTGAAAATCCTTTTCTATCCGTCATTGAAATTTGTTAATAATTATTTTTTAAAATTAGGGTTTCTTGATGGGACGAGGGGATTGATAATTAACATGATTATGAGCCTGCATTCTTTCCTGGCTCAAGGCAAACTATTACATCGGCTGCAAGGCGAAGTCGCAGGCCCGAAGTTTTCGGGACAGCACAGCCACGTAAGACGGAAGCTTCGGCTGACGTCATTTTTATTGACTAGAAAAAAATGAGAGAGAAAATTTTACCTGCTTTTCTTTTTTTAGGTTTAGTTGCTTTTCCTTTTGGTCAGTTGGCCGTTTTGCCCCTACCTTTTGATGGGGCGCGGCTTTTATGGTTGGATTTATTTGTTTTTAGTTTTACCTTTGTCTTTCTTTTCTTTTCTTTTCTAAGTAAACAGAGGTTAATTAGATCATCTTTATTTTGGCCTGGCCTAGGGTTTTTAACTATTGCCACTTTGTCTTTATCGGTTAATTTGTCTGGCTTGGAATTTAATTCGAGCTTAATTGCCTTCTTTTATTTGTTGAGATTAGGAACCTACTTTTTCTTTTACTTAAGCTTGGTTAATCAGAAGCTTTTCAGAAAACAAGCTTTAACTTGTTTTCTGAAAACAATTGGTTTGAGTGTGGCTCTTTTTGGTTTAGTTCAATATTTTTTTTGGCCCGATCTAATTGCTTTAAAATATTTGAATTGGGATGATCACTATTTTCGATTGATTAGTTTATTTTTAGACCCTAATTTTACCGGCATCATTTTAATTTTCACTTTTATTCTTTTTCATTTCGATAAGGATAAATGGTTGATGAACAAAAACATTGTTTTGGCAATTTTACTTTTGTCTATCAGTTTGACTTACTCGCGGAGTACTTTTTTGAGTTTGTTTGCTGTCGGCTTGGTTGGAGCGATTGCTTTTAAAAAAATTAAGCTCTTATTGCTAATCACTGGCTTCTTGCTTTTAAGCATTTCTTTTTTACCTCGTTCCCCCGGAGGAGAAGGAGTGAAATTAGGGCGGACTCATAGTATTAATGCTCGAATTGAAACAACCAAAGAAGCGATAGAAATTTTCAAAAAGAAACCCTTTCTGGGAATTGGTTTTAATACCTATCGTTACCGACGTCAAACGGATTATTTAAAAGAAGCTTCCAGTCGAGCTGGTGGAGGAACAGATAATAGTTTTCTGTTTGTCTTGGCAACAACAGGAATAGTTGGATTTTTAGGATTCATTTTTTTGGGAGAGAAAGCACTTTTTTTAAGTTTTAGAGAGAAGGAAAAAATAATTTTTCTATCTCTGGTTGCTCTTGGAATTCATTGTCTTTTTGTGAATTCGCTTTTTTATCCTTGGGTGATGTTTTGGTTGGCAATCTTGTTCAGTACTAGGAAGAATAGTTGATGGTGATTATTTTTTCGATTTTATTGCCTGCTTTATCTTCAACCACGAACATGATTTCATTATCACCTTCCTTAAGATTGATGGGGTATTCAAAATTACCTTCTCGATCAATGATAACTAGTCTTTCGTTGATGATTAAAGTAGCTTCCGTTTCTGTTTTTCCAGTGAGATTAACTTTCTCTTCATGAATGGTAATTCTTTCTTCCTCCGGAAAAGTTAATTCTAATTCAGGAGGTTCATCATCAAGAACAATTTTCAAAGAATCGGATTGAGAGCTTTCGTTTCCAGCCTGATCTTTGGCAATCGCTTCGATTTGATTGTTGCCTTCGGTAAGATTAATTTCGGTTTTGAATAGGCCTTCGTTATCAGCGACAATTTCTTTTTCTAGGGTTCCGTTTAGATCAATAAAAACAGAAGAACTTGGTTCAGCATAGCCGACTAGGATAATTTGGCTACTACTAGTAGCTTCCAAGCTGGTGGTGAAAATAGGTGGCGGTGGGGGAACGGTGTCTCGAGATTCAACCGGCAAAGAACTGGAACGAACGTCTCCGAGGAAGACAGCCAATCTAATTAATAAAGGAATACCGAAAAGAACTACTCCCAAAGCAAGAACAAACGTAAGCAAACCATAAAAAAAGGCTAACTTAAGATTATGTGATTCTTGTTTGCGGTCTAACCTGGAAAACTTTCGTTTCATAAACTGGTCTTTCCTATTTTATTAGGATGAAGCTTTAAAAACAAGCTTCACTTGGTAGTGAGCTTGTTGAGTCAGAGCCGAAGGTGGGAGTCGAACCCACGACCGATGGTTTACGATACCATTGCTCTACCACTGAGCTACCTCGGCAAATCAGAGCGGGTAACGATAGACTGCTCGAACCTATTTGGCCTGGACAACTATATCAAAGAGTATCTTGAAACTCATCCAGAGTTGCCAATTGGCACCCAGCTAAAAATTATTTTACGAGAGCTTCTCACCTGCGACATTATTGTACAACTTAAAGAGTTTATGAACCATATAGGTATTATCAGTTTTAGTAAACCATTAATTAAAAGACTGCCAAATTAATCAACTTTTCTAACCTTATAAACTCCCGCCTTCTTCCCAGAGACTAAAGTTCCATATTCTTCTTCTAGTTTTAACTGGCTTTTATAGTTCCCAACCAGTTCCTTAAAGAGCTCTTTTTGTGCTGTGAGAATCACCATCACTCCTCCTGATCTCAGAACACGAGTGAACTGCTTAAGCATCAGACCATAAAACTTTGGAATATCTTTATCTGTGTCGTATAGTCCCCACGGTGGGTCAGTCACAATCTTGTCAACTGAGCTGTTTGGAACGGTGCTTAAAGTAAGAGCGTCTATGGGATCTACAATAACTTTTTTACCAAACTTTCTTTCAAGTTCTTTTTGTAATTTTCTCTCTATCTCACCAGCTCTAATTTGCTTATGAGGAAAATTTAATCGTTGAGCCGGAATAGCTCCATGTCCTGCGAAAGGATCAAAGAACACATCTACTTTATTTGGCTCTGAAATCAAACAGAAAATATATGCTAGTTCCGGATAAAGCTCGCCTTTAGCCAGTGTTTTTTCGTAGTTTGGTCTTTTGCTAAATTGAATCCCTACAAGGCCAAACCCCTCACTTCTGATGGAAATTAAAACTTCAATATCGGGCAAGCTACGATCTACTCTCAAATTAGGTACAAAAGAGACAATTTTCTCTTCGAGGTTCCTCAGTAAGTTTTTGTCGATAGATACAAATTGATTTTTTACTGTGGCTCGAATCCTGAATTTCAGCTTTTTAGCTGAATAATGCTTCCTGATTACCTTTTCTAAGTTGGGGTCTTTAATCAAAGCCTTAACAATATCCCTAATTGGGTTAGTGGGCAAATGATCGAACCTTCTTAGTAATATAAAGCTATTGTTTAGAAATTTAAGGCCTCTAATGTTATTTAGATTGGAGTTAGTTTTATAAATAACTAACCCATCAGTTAATAGTTCAATTTGAACATCATTGATTGAGTCTATCAGAGCTTTTTTGATAACCTGATCAAAACCCGTGATAAACGTTGAAAAATACAAATTCATATACTCGCATTATACCAATAATCCAGGCTAAATTGTGCTAGAATTGGCCTACCGAATGGCCCTTGTGGTGAAGGTGTCTTACTTTTAAAGAACTGGTGGCACGCAAGTGACCTATCTTAGCTACAGGGATGTCTTAAGAGGTGTAATTAAAAACTAATACAACTGACGCCTGCTATTGAATTAAAGTTGGAGTCATTAGTTACAATGTGTTTTATCTGCTGATCTTGTAGATATGCTAGATGAAAGGCATCTCGAGGCTTTAGATCATAAGATTCAATATTGTCAACAGCTTTTGAACATGAAGCGGCACCACCATTAGTAAATTGTGTGACTCTGAATGAATGATTGTTCAGTAGAACTGATATTGCTGTTTTTAACTCATTTATGTAATCCTTGTGAGATTTATTAGGCAATAGACCGTTTATTCTTTCTTGATCTCTTAAAGTTTTGTAAATAGCATGTAACATTTCGTCCACAGACAAAGGTGAGAAAACCATAGTAGTTTTAGCAACTAAGATTTTAGCAAATAGCTTTTGCGCTTTTTTGGCATCTGTGTGAGGCCCAAGTAAGTAGGCTGTTAAAAAATTAGCATCCAAATATACTTCTGAAGATTTTGGGACTTTGTTCATGATTCATGAGATTCTATGTAGCTATACACAGAGTTGATATCGATCTTGTTTGCAAATTCTAAACTACCAGCGGTTCGCGCCATAAGCATTTTTTGCTTATCATCTAATTTCCTAAAAAGAATTATTCCAATGTTTTCAAACAAGCTGAGAATTTTACTAACAAGATTGTTATCGTGGTAATAATAAGTTTCTCCAAACACTTGATCTGAGAGAACAGGTTGTCTTTGATAGAGAAATGTCTTTAGAAGATTATTTGTAGTAATCATATTGGGTTCATTAGATTTGTATAAGTTTGCTAGAGGCAAGGTGACCATTACCCGACTATCTATGGTCCCGCTATTCTCCAGCATAAATTGGCCCATCATCTCTGGAAATAATTCCGAATTGCTTGTGCTGTATGAAACGAGATTTTGCATATTATTTGAATAATTCTTTTGAATAACTCTCCAAATATTTAGTGCTTTCTTCCAGGTATTTAACGATATTTTTGCTATCAAGCTTGTGTATTTCTTTTGGCAAAGTATTTATATCAAACATAAGGGCTATTTTTTTGGGATCTACATCACCATCCTGCTTTTTGTCAGGGTTTATGCGAAACCAAATATTAGAAGTTTTTTCATTAATTACGTCTTTTCTCAAGAGCCCAAAATTAATATCCTTCCAACTTTTTCCTTTTTTAAAATCTCCAAAGTATTTTGTTGATATAAATTCTACTGAGTCATTAACTGTGGATTTTAGGTTAAAAACATATCCTATCCTATGAGCCACTAAAGGACTGACCTTATAAAGGGTATCTAGAAGAGATTTATAAATCTTAATTACTTCATTAGAAGAATTTGTAAACTTATCATTCGCCTTAGGATTGATAAAGAAATCAATCTTGTTTAATGAAATATTCAAGCTTGCTTGGTTGGTTTTGTTTCGAAGTATGATTCTTGGTATTTCTGCAGGCGCATCATTTGGAATTGGTAGAACTATTGATTCCCCATCAAAAAGATCCCCCGTTCCTTCTTTCATTTTTTGCGCAAGAGCCAGCTTATCGGATAAATCAATCCCAGGTGAAAACAATGCAACCTGAATGTTTGTTATTTGGAAATTCATAAGTATACTGTATTATAACAGGTCTCATCTTTCTAGTCGAAAGGTTCGAACCCCGTTACCGGTATGTTTCACTTCCAGCCTAACGTCTAAAAAACAATTAACCTGGCTCGTACTAGGTTAATTGTTGATTTTTAGGCTAACTTTGAAGATTTTTGGAAATCATTCCCTTTATGAGCCGAAGGTGGGAGTCGAACCCACGACCGATGGTTTACGATACCATTGCTCTACCACTGAGCTACCTCGGCAAATCAGAGCTGGTCACCGTACTTGGCTCGAACCTAAGACGGCTTATTCCCGATAAGCTAATTTTACAACTTGAGGCACTAAAAAGCCATTTAGGAATCCAAAGTTTTGTTAAATCTTATATTAAAAAACCTCCAGAAACCGCAACTAAAAAAGAGTAGAAGTTCAGTTAATTGCGGAGTGAAGGTATCCTCCTACGCTAAAGCTTTGGCGAAACAAGTCTTACTTTTAGAGAACTGATGGCACATTAGTGATCCATCCCTGTCTGCGCAGGCAGGTTAGCCACAGGGACCGCCTTTCAGGGTTATATGAAAAAGAAGCGGATTTGGATTGGTTTTTAGTTGACAGTGATATTTCTGATGTCTATACTCATGACAGGATAATTAACTATGTCTAAAATAGCGATCAGTCAAGCGGCCAAAATACTAGGAGTAAGTAAAAAAACTCTCATGCGTTGGGATGAGCCAGGTTTATTCCCAGCCCAGCGAGAGCCTGTTAGTAACGTGCGTGTTTACGACAAAGAAGGGGTTGAAAAATTAGCTAAATGGTTCGAGTTGCGAAAGAAACACTTAAATCATTTAAGAAAACTTAAACCAATCAAGGATGAATGCCAGCGCTTTGTATCAACAAGACCGCTTGATCCTCATAATCCCCCCAAAGGGCACAATCTACCAGATATGAAAAAAGCGTTTGACAAAATGAAGCAATGGCAGCGTGATCTAAGTGAACTACAAAAGAAATATATAGAATTTACAGAGGATTACTATAAAAAACTGAAAAAATAAGAATTAAGCTACTATGACAAAAAAACAACCAGTAACTACAGTTAAAGGTCTCGAAATCGATACCTTTAGGCGTGAGTCAGACTTTCTACTTTACACCACTCCCGATGGCAAAGTGAGAGTAGAGATCTTTATTAAAGATGAAAACATTTGGTTAACCCAAGAAAAGATAGCTCAGCTTTTTGGAGTGCAAAGGCCAGCGGTCACGAAGCATCTACAAAATATATTTGAAGGTGGGGAGTTACAGGAAAATTCAGTTAGTTCCATTTTGGAACATACTGCCAGTGATGGCAAAACTTATCAAACTAAGTTTTATAACCTGGACGCCATCATTTCTGTCGGTTATCGAGTTAATTCAGCACAAGCTACCCACTTTCGTATTTGGGCAACGGAGCGGTTGAAAGAGTACATCATCAAAGGTTTCACGATGGATGATGAGCGACTTAAGGACCCACAGCGTATTTTTGGCAAAGACTACTTCAGAGAATTACTGGAGAGAATTCGCTCGATTCGTGCCAGTGAGCGCAGAATTTACCAGCAGATTACAGATATTTTTGCCGAGTGTAGTATTGACTACGACTCCCAATCCCAAACCACCAAAGACTTCTTTGCTACCGTTCAGAATAAATTCCACCATGCTATCACTGGGCATACAGCTGCTGAGATCATTGATGAACGAGTCGATCGCGAACAACCAAACATGGGGCTTGCCACTTGGAAACAAGCACCGGCCGGCAGGATTTTATCTACTGATGTAACTGTCGCCAAGAACTATTTACCTGAAAAACAAATTAAAAAGCTTGAGAGAACTGTGACGGGATTTTTTGATTACATCGAAAACCTGATTGAGAACAGGCAGGCCTTTACCATGGAAGAGTTTGCCGAAAGTGTCAACAAATTTTTAACCTTCAATGAATATAGGATCTTGGACGGTAAGGGAAAGATTTCCAAAAAGAGTGCTGATAAAAAGGCGTTGGCTGAATACAAGGAGTTTAATAAGACTCAGCCGATTGAGTCTGACTTTGACCGGATGGTGAAAAAGTTAATAAAAGGCGAGAAAAAAAGAAAAAAGTAATTCCACCGATTTTGATGGAAATAATATAAATGACAATGACAAACGATATTTTACAAAACTATATCCAAGGGATCTCTTCAAAATTTGCCCACGAAGAAACCAGCGAGATGGGATATCGGACTGACTTTGAGCTGTTGCTTAAAGGTATTTTTGAGGCAATTAATGTTTCCCGCTTTGATCATGATGCTCGAACAAAACAAGGCAATAAGCCTGATTTTGTAGTTTTAAAAAATGATATTCCTATTCTTTACATCGAAACAAAGGACATTGGAATTTCCTTAGATAAAATCGAAAAGTCTGAGCAAATGTCTCGGTATTTTGGCTATGCCAACTTGGTGCTCACTGATTATGTCGAGTTTCGTTTCTATCGTAACGGTTTGCCTTATGGAGAACCGATCAAGATAGCAGAGTACAACAAGAATAGTCGGACAATTTCAGCTTTCCCCAATAACTTCGAATACCTTGCAAAAACACTTGTGGACTTCACTCAGTCCCATAAAGAGCCGATTAAATCAGGCAAGCATCTATCAAAGATCATGGGAGGAAAGGCTCAACGTATCCGCGATAATGTTCGTCAGTTCCTAACCGTCGAATCGGAAAAAGAATCAGAGCTTTTTCGTGTATATGAAACCATAAAAAAGCTTTTAGTGCACGATCTTAATAAAGAGACATTCGCCGATATGTATGCCCAAACTCTTGTTTATGGTTTGTTTGTAGCCCGTTTTTACGATGAAAGTCCTGCAGATTTCTCCAGACAAGAAGCTCGCGATCTTATTCCCAAATCAAACCCACTACTGAGACATTTTTTTGATCATATCGTGGGGCCTAATTTTGATAAAAGACTTGAATATATTGTGAACGAGTTATGTGAGGTCTTTTCTCATGCCGATGTTGAGAAGTTGATGAAGGAGTATTTCCAAGAAGATTTATTTGGGAACGAGCAAAGAGGACCAGATCCAGTTATTCATTTTTATGAAGACTTTTTGAAAGAGTATGACCCTGATTTGAGGAAAAAAATGGGGGCATATTACACTCCACTGTCGGTGGTAATGTTTATTGCTCGCAGCGTGGATAGTTTACTTAAAAATGAATTTAAATTAAGCGGCGGGTTGACTGATACCACTAAGACAGAAAACGATTTACATCGTGTGCAAATTCTTGATCCGGCGGTCGGCACGGGTACTTTTATTAGTGCTGTAATCAGAATTATTTATGCCCAGTTGCTTAAGTCTGGCCAAAAAGGTCGTTGGCATAAATATGTCCACAATGATTTACTACCCAGAATCCATGGTTTTGAGCTAATGATGGCCCCCTATACTATTGCTCACTTAAAGCTGGTGATGGCTTTTAAAGAAACAGGCTTCAAGTATTTCAATCGACGTTTGGGAATTTATCTTACCAACTCTCTAGAAGAAACCGCCAAGCAAGAAGAATTGTTTTCAGCTTTTGGCTTGGCAGAAAGCATTGCTGAAGAATCAAAAGAAGCGGCTGTTATCAAAAACAAAACCCCAATTATGGTGGTGATTGGTAATCCTCCATATTCTGGTGAATCAAGTAATGCACAGTATAGTGGCAACAATGTTTACAAGATTGAGCCTGGTGGGGGTAAGTTACAGGAAAGAAATTCCAAGTGGCTCAACGATGATTATGTAAAGTTCATTCGCTTTGCAGAAGGTATGGTGGAAAAAACCGAGGAGGGCATTGTAGCCATGATTACTGCCCATGGTTACATAGATAATCCTACTTTCAGAGGAATGCGTTGGCATCTGATGAAAACTTTTGATGAGATTTATGTTTTGGATTTGCACGGCAATGCTAATAAAAAAGAAAAGGCTCTTGATGGTGGTGAGGACAAAAATGTGTTCAATATCAAAACTGGAGTGGCTATTTTCTTTGGGGTTAAAAAGAAGGACAGCAAAACAGACTTGGCTCAAGTTTATGTGGCAGATCTGCATGGCAAGAGACAGGCTAAATTTAAATATCTGAATGACAATCTAATTAATTCAGTCAAGTGGGCTTCTCTAAAACCATCAGGACCAAATTATGTATGGGTAAAGCGAGATGAAAAGAAGTTGTCAGAGTACAACAAAGGCTTTTCCGTTAACGATCTATTCCCAGTTTCAAGCGTGGGGGTGGTTACTTCTAGAGATGCCTTTGTGATTGACACAAGTAAAAAGGTTCTCGCCGAGAGAATTCAGGAGTTCTTGCGTTGCCAAACTTCACAAGAAGCTAAGGCAAAATTTAATTTAAGAGAAAACAAAAAATGGAAGGTGGCCAATGCTCTAAAACACGAGTTTGATGAGAAAAATATTGTTCCTATAAGCTATCGCCCGTTTGATACCAGATTTATCTACTATCACGATGACTTTATTGAAAGATCAAGAAAAGAAGTAATGAAGAATTTTTTAGTTGGAGAAAATGTTGGATTAGTAACTGCCAGATCAAACAAAAACCCAGAGGTGGATCACTTCTTTATATCGGGATCTTTGACCGAAGCCAAATTGGGAGAGTCTAGTACTCAATCAGCCGTGTTTCCTTTGTATTTACATAGGGAAAACGGAAATAAAGATAACAATTTTAATGTAGAAATTTTCGAACGAGTTGAAAAGATTGTAGGAAATATATCTGCAGATCAACTACTTGATTATATTTATGCATTTTTATATTCGTCAGCATATCGTGATAGATACCAAGAATTCTTAAAAATCAGCTTCCCAAGAGTACCTTACCCTAAAGACAAAAAGTCATTTACAACGTTGGCAAAATTAGGCAGTGAGCTGCGTCAACTGCATTTATTTGAATCTCCAAAAATGAATGATTTTGTAACCACCTATCCTGAGGCTGGTTCAGATATGGTGGATAATCCAATCTATAAGGGTGACAGAGTTTATATCAACGACGTGCAGTATTTTGGCGATGTTCCTAAGGTGGCTTGGAATTTCCACATCGGAGGTTATCAGCCAGCTCAAAAATGGCTCAAGGATCGTAGAGGTGCTACGCTTGCAAATTCAGATATTGAGCACTATCAGAAAATGATTATTGCCCTGGTTGAGACAGAGAGGATTATGAAAGAAATAGATAAGACAATAAAGTTATGACAAAAAATATGAAACAAGCTACCAGGGATTCTACTGATGGCGGATATTATGCCTTGAAGGGTTTTACGTATCAATTCGACAAATCCTTAATTGAAGTTCTCACCAACTCGGACAAAGACATTGAAGTTGAACAAACGCAAGATATTGGTTTGTCCAAATACTATATTCAAGTAAAGTACAGAGAGGGCCAAACGTATTCGCCATCGAAGATTCATAAAGCGATGGCCCAGCTTCTTGAAAACTTCATTGCGGACAAACAGAGTTCATTTGAATTGTACTGCTATTTTAATAATAAGGTTCCTGAAAGCAAGTCGTTTACTTTAGCTGAATTGGATAATGTACTTTCTACCGAAAAAAATAAATATACACAAAGTGATAAGCGAGATTTTATTAACAATTTTACACTGATTTTTTCAGAGAACTTTGAAAAGCAGTTCAAATCACTAATCAACAGGATTAAGAGTGATTTTGACTTGAAAAATGAAGAACAGGCAATAGAATATCATGCCCGTTTCAGAGCTTATTTATTGGAAATAGTAACTCAGAAAAACAAAAAGAAGAGGTTAATCAACTTTAATAAATTAAAAACAGTCGTTAATCAAAACGAAAAAATCATATTCGACTTTGCTTATTGTAAGTTATTGACAGAAAGAAAGTATTTTTCATACCTGAAAAAAGAGTATTTCACATTTAAAAAACTAAATATTGCCAACAAAGAACGCCTTTTTGTTATTGAGGTAGATAATTTTGTGGGTGACGGTGATATTTTACAGATCATTACAAATATTCAAAATAAGTATTTTAAATAGCACTCATCTCCCGCCCCCTACATTTGTTTATCAGGGAACCTTACTAAGGAAAGAACAATAGCCATTAAACAAAAGCTTTGGGATAAAAGTATGTTCTTTGTCGATGGAACTCATTTTGATGGTGACCGATTTAGAATCGGTGATCTGATTGCAAGTACGCATGACAACAATTCAAATATAAAATATAAACTTGTTTCTATAGAAAACATTTACCCTTTACTAACAAAACAGATTAATGAAGTTTATGTTTTTACAATAAACGGTGATTATAGCTTGAAAACAAGCGCAAATAAATTAAATAAATTTTATGTTAATCGCACTAAAAATATTACTAAAATAATTGAATAAGATATTTATGTCAGACACAATAGTAAAAGCAGAGGTAATTGCAGTCTCCCCAAATAAGGTTAAGGTTGCTGTGAATGATATCGAAGCATTCAAACTTGATGACGAAGTATTGACAGTTGGCTCTTATCTTAAGGTTTTTGACCACAAGGATTGTTCAATTATCGCAATAATAGAAAATTTCTCAATTGAGATTCAAGAACCCGATGAGGATGGAAAAAGAAAAAAAGTTTATATCATTGAAGCGGTGCCTCTTGGTTTTCTTGATGCAGAAGATGTGTTTATTAGGGGTGGAAATAATATTGCTATTCCTCCAAAGACAGTTGAGCCTGCAAAAAAAGAGGATATACAAAAAATTTACGATGACATAGGAGAACAGAGTAGATTTTGCTTTTCTAAGTTAGCGCTAGACACATCGATAAAAGTGCCTGTTGATGGCAATAGGTTTTTCAATAAGCATATAGCTATAGTTGGTTCTACCGGATCTGGTAAATCACATTCTCTTGCAAAAATTTTGCAGGAGGCCACCACTTCTAAGGATGATGGATACTCTGGGTTAAACAACTCTCACATCGTCATATTTGATATTCATTCCGAGTATAAGTCGGCGTTTCCAGGTAAGCAGTCAAATGTTCTCGATGTTAGCAACTTACTATTACCATATTGGTTACTTAATTCAGAAGAAATTGAAGACCTACTAATAGAAAGCAATGAGGAACAATCACATAATCAGATTGCAACTTTAAAAAAGCTGTTATTGAAAGTAAACAAAAACATTTTGTTGGTAGCAAAGAAGAAAAGGAGAGAGTTCATTATGACTCACCAGTGTTCTTTGATATAGTCGAAGTGCTCCAGAGTGTAAAAGGAAAAAATGAGGAGATGGTGCCAGGTGCAAGGGTTGGTACAGAAAAACAAGGCTCCTTGTTTGGCAAGCTAGATAATTTTATTACTAGATTAGAAAATAAAATAAATGATAAGCGCCTTAAGTTTTTGTTAGGCGAACAAGTAAGAAAAATATCCCCTGAAAATGTATTAAGGCAATTTATTTCTTATAAAAAAGATAATGAAGCCAATATTACTATCATTGACCTAAGTGGAGTACCTTTTGAGGTTTTGAGTATAACAGTGTCACTGATTTCTAGAATTTTATTTGATTATGCTTATATCTACAAGAAATCAAATCCTCAGGTTGTGAATGAGACACCTTTGCTTATTGTTTACGAGGAAGCACACAAATATGTACCAAAGACTGGTCTGACACGATTTAATGCTTCTAAGTATGCAATAGAGCGAATTGCAAAAGAGGGGCGAAAGTATGGCGTCACTGCAGTTATTGTTAGTCAGCGCCCTTCAGAAATTTCTGAAACCATATTCTCACAGTGCAGTAATTTTATCTCCATGAGACTGACTAATCCAGAAGATCAAAATTATGTTAAGCGCTTATTGCCCGATACTCTTGGCCCATTAACTGAGACGCTTTCCATGCTTCAGGCGGGAGAAGCGTTGCTAATCGGAGATTCTGTAGTAATGCCATCATTAGTTTCTATTGATCATTGTGATCCTAGTCCATCATCTAACGATATAAGGTATTTGGAGGAATGGAAAAAACAATGGAAGAATGTAGATTTTGATCCGATTATAAAAAAATGGCAAGAATAATACTTAAAAATTATGAACAACAAAACTAAATGTCCAAAATGTGGTGAATTATTTGAGCCTGGAGATGCATACAAGCATGAGGTAGAAGAGACTGTACGCAAAGAGTCACAGGTTAAACACCAGCAGGAGTTAGAAGAAGCAAAAAAACAGATAGCAGAGACTACTAAGTCTGAGGTTGAGAAGAAAGCAAAAGTTGAACTCGAATCTGCTGTAGAAGCTACAAAAAAAGAAGCTGAAATCAATGCCAGGCAAGCTCTCAAGCTCCAGGAAGATCTTGATGAGCAAATTAAGCTCTCCGCCGAACTAAAGGCAGAAAAAAGCAAACTGCGTGAGACACACGAAAAAGAATTAGAAGAAACTAGGAAACAAATATCTGAGAAGGCCAAGTCGGAGGCTCAAAAGAGTGTGGCTAAGCAGCTCAAGGACAAAGAAGAGCAGGTCTCAGAGTATAAAAAACGAGCGGAGCAAGCCGAAGAACAAGAGCTTCAAATTAGGAAAGAAAAGCTCGAGCTAGAAGAATCTAAGCGTAAGTTTGAGTTAGAAAAACAACGTCAGCTTGATGAGGAACGAGACAAAATTCGCAACAAAGCTCTCAAGGAGGCACAAGAAACGCATGAACTTAAAGATAAAGAAAAGGAGATGCTTATTGAGAATCTCAAGAAATCATTGGCAGATGCCCAGAGAAAAGCCCAGCAAGGCTCACAACAAGCTCAGGGTGAGGTAATGGAGCTTGAATTAGAAGATCTGCTTAAACGAGAGTTTCCCATGGATAAAATTGTCGAAGTCAAAAAAGGACAACGTGGTGCAGATGTGGTGCAAGAGGTGATTGACAAAAAAGGGAGAAATTGTGGTGTGATTTTGTGGGAATCAAAAAATGCTAAGTGGCAAAACACATGGGTAGCTACTCTCAAGGAGAATCAAAGACAAGCAAAAGCACAGATAGCCGTTCTTGTGTCTAACAATACTCCGCCAGAAATCGAAACCTTTGTTTATAAGGAAGGTGTTTGGATAGCAAACAGAAAAATGGCTTTGCCTTTGGCATTGGCGTTAAGGTTCGACTTGGTTCGAGTTACCTTTGAAAAGATGGCTAACGTCAATAAATCTGAAAAAGCGGAGATTTTATATCAGTACATCACCAGTACTGAATTTAAGCACCGGATTGAAGCAATAGCTGAAACATTTACAGATATGCAAAGCACGATTGAGACTGAAAAACGTTGGTTTACTTCAAAATGGGCAAAACAGGAGAAGCAAATTAGGCGTGTGGTTGATAACACCATTGGTATGAGGTCTGATCTGGAAGGATTGGTTGGTAATGCGTTACCTTCTATTGACTATCTAGAACTGCCAGATTCTATAGAGGAAGATAAAAAGGATTAACTAAGTTTGTTGACATAGCCCCAACTTTTTCAATTCAACACCACAATCGCTGCATTCAAAATCGTGGCAAAACTTACCCAGAGAAGATCTGGCACGAGAAGGTAAGCGGCCCATTTTGACAGTGGGTAAAACTTCTTTATAGTCATTGCAATTAGTGCCCACATTGCCACAATTATGATAAGCCCTAGCAATGGTGCCTTTAATCCAAAGAAAATTGGTGACCAGATGAAATTCAGCCCCAGTTGAGCGAGAAAATACATTCCGGCAGTCTTCACTTTCTTCTTTTTCCAGCCTTGTTTCCAAATCAGATAAAACGCAACGCCCATTAGGAAATACAAAAGTGTCCAAACTGGTCCAAAGAGCCAGTTGGGAGGAGAGAAGAAAGGCTTGTTGAGAGTAGCGTACCAAGTAGGGATGGCAGAGATAGTAAAAGGTGTTCCTAGGAACCCCACCAATTCACAACCAACGATGGAAATAATAAGTTTGGGCAAGTTTTTCATCTGTCTACAGTATGGAGTAAATTCGATAAGAGGGCAATCAATATTGTAGGAATCGATTCACTTCCTTTTTTTAGCTTGATTTATTGGGGAAATTCGCTCTTTTTTTGATTTCAGTCCGGTTATGAGCGGAGTGCGGGAGTCGAACCCGCCTTTCCACCTTGGGAAGGTGACGTTGAGCCGCTCAACTAACCCCGCTTTAGACGGCTTATTGTCCTTTTATTATTCTAACACTCTTGCGATAGAGAGAAAGACCTTATCGGGGAATAACTAGAGTATTTCCCGGATGAATTAGGCCTGGGTTTTCAAGATCATTCGCTTCTGCAATATCTGACCAACGAAAACCGTCATCATAGGCTCTAACGGCAATTCGCCAGAGACTATCGCCTTCAACGATCTGATAGTTTTCATCACTGATATCATTAACTGTTTCTTGAATTCCACCTTTCTCGATCTCTTCGCCAGCGAGAGTAATCACTTCAACTTTAGGAATAGTCAATTCTTGACCAATGGCAATCTTGTCGGCACTATTCAAGTTGTTCGCCTCAGCGATATCAACCCAATTGTAGCCCGAATTGTAGAATTTTTCCGCAATCAACCAAAGATGATCATTCTCTTTAACAGTGTAAACAGTCGGTAGTCCTTGAGGGACTAATTTACCTTCCTCTTCAATTAAAACCACTTCTTGTTCTTCTTGATTGGTTTCAGTTTCTGTTCCTGATTCAATTTGACCCTCTTGGTTTAAGGATCGAAAATAATTGAAGATCAAAGCGCCGATAACTACCACAACTACTATTCCCAAGAAAGTGCTGATTTTATTTTCGTTCGCTTTTAATTTATCAAAAATTCCTTCTTCTTTTCTTTTTTTAGGCAATTAACATTACCTCCTTCCTGGGCAGAAGCTTGTCACGTTTTTCCTTTTAGCAAAACTTCGTGGCGGTCGCGACCGGACTCGAACCGGCGATCTCCACCTTGACAGGGTGGCGTGTTAAACCAACTACACTACGCGACCTTTTAACTTACGCTTAAATATATCAAATAGCGGTATTTGAGTCAATCAGACTATAGGAGAAACATTGCACCTTCGGTAAGGGAGGTTATAATGGACAAAAGGAAATGGCGGTTAAGAATTATTACTTCAACAATCAACAAGTTACTCAAATTTTAAAAGAGACGGCGGCGGCACTTGAAGTTAAGGGTGAAAATCGATTCCGGATTAGAGCTTACGAAAGAGCCGCTACGGCAGTTGAACACGCAACGGTGGAAGTTAAAGATTTGTGGGATGAGGATAAATTAACCACTCTTTCCGGGATTGGCTCCAATATCGCTCAACATTTAAGCCAACTTTTCGAAAAGGGCCAAGTGAGCCATTTTAAGGAGCTAAAAAAAAACCTTCCTCCGGCAATGTTTAAATTCCTGGAAATTCCGGGAATTGGGCCCAAAACTGCCTTTAAATTAAGCCAAGAACTAGGGATCAAACGAACAGAGGGAGCAATTGGTAGGCTTAAAAAGGCCATTAAATTAAAAAAGATAAGAAAGATCGAGGGATTTGGAGAAAAAAGTGAGCAAGAAATCTTGGGAAATTTGAAAAGGAACAAAAAAACAGATTTGAAAAAGAGGATGTTGTTGCCTTACGCTTGGTTTTTGGCTCAAAAAGTGATTGATTATTTGAAACCAGAAAAGACGGTTTTGCAAATAGAGGCTTTGGGAAGCCTGAGAAGAAAAGTGGCTACCGTAGGAGATATTGATTTAGCTATTGCTTCCAAAAAATCAACTAAAGTAATAGAAAGACTAAAAAAATATCCGGAAATTGAAAAAATTGTGGTGGCTGGTAAAGATACGGCTCGTTTTGTCTTGCGCTCAGGCAAGCAAGTTGATTTAAAAATAGTATCACCGGAGAGCTACGGAGCCTTACTCCAACATTATACTGGCTCAAAAGAGCACAATATTCATTTAAGAAAAATTGCCCAAAGTAGAGGAATGAGCCTGTCAGAATACGGAATTAAATTTCGAGGAAAGCTTAAACGGTATCGAAAAGAAGAAGAGTTTTACCGGGCTTTGGAAATGGATTGGATTCCACCAGAATTGAGAGAGGACAAAGGTGAAGTAAAAGCAGCCATGTCCGGAAAACTACCTAATTTAGTCGATGAAAACGATATTAAAGGAGATTTACATCTTCATTCCGATTTTGCCATTGAACCGGGGCATGATTTAGGCCAGGCTTCTTTCGAAGAGATTTTAAAGAAAGCGAAAGAATTGAATTACCAATATCTAGGTTTTTCTGAGCATAATCCGAGCCTGAGTCGGCATTCTAGCGCTCAGGCGATTGATTTGGTTAAAAAGAAACGAGAAATGATTGATGAAATAAATTATTCATTAGGAAAAAAGTTATCCATTAAAGTGCTAAATGGCCTTGAGATAGACATAAAAAAGAATGGAGAATTGGCTTTTCCTGACGAAGGAATGAAACATTTAGACTATGCGATTGCGTCTATTCATACTAATTTTAGTTTAACCAAGAAGGAAATGACCGATCGGGTTTTAAAAGGTCTTTCTCATCCTAAAGTAAGATTTTTAGCCCATCCGACTACCCGTAAATTAGGAGAACGAGAGGGGATAGAGCTTGATTGGGAACAACTTTTTGACTTTTGCAAACAGAATGACAAGTTTTTGGAGATTTCTTCTTGGCCTCAACGATTAGATTTGCCAGATTTTCTTGTTAAGCAGGCTGTGAAAAGTGGTGTGAAAATGGTGATTAATAGTGATTCTCATGCTTTGTCGCATCTAGAATTGATGTCCTATGGGGTTTCGGTTGCTCGTAGAGGATGGGCGCAAAAAAGTGATATACTTAACACTCTGGAGTGGTCGGGATTTAAGAAAAAGTTTTTAAAACAAGATGGAACTAGATAAATTTACTCAAAAAGCTCAGGAAGCCTTAATTAACGCTCAGAATAAGGCAAAAGAAGAAAAAAATGCTCAAGTAGAACCACTTCATTTGCTTTTCTCTCTTCTTGAGGATCCTCTAGGAATTCCGGTTTCCCTTTTAAAACAATTAGGCGTGGCGGTTGATCAATTATCTCAAGAAGTGGAAAAAGAAATAAGATCCTTGCCTCAAATAGAACAAGATCCCGGTCAACGCTTCGACTCTCAATTTCAAAGCTTAATCAATGAGGCACAAAAAGAAGCTCAGACTCAAGGAGACGAATTTGTTTCCACCGAGCATCTGTTTTTGTCTCTTTTTTCTGTTAATGGAACCAGTAAGATATTAAACCGATTGGGTTTAGATCAAAAGAAGCTCAAAGAAGTTTTGGTCAAGATAAAAGGAGAGCAAAAAGCCGATTCCCCTCATCCCGAAGGGAAATATCAGGCTTTAGACAAATATACCGTTAATTTGACCGAACTGGCTAAAAACGGCAAAATTGATCCAGTCATCGGCCGGGATCAAGAAATTAGACGCTTAATGCAGGTTCTGTCTAGACGGACAAAAAACAATCCCATCTTACTTGGTGCTCCTGGAGTTGGAAAAACGGCCATTGCTGAAGGCTTGGCGATTAGGATTGTTGATAAAGACGTTCCTGAAATTTTAACTGAGAAAGAATTAATTTCTTTGGATTTAGCCTCTATTTTAGCTGGAGCCAAATTCAGAGGAGAGTTTGAAGAGCGTTTGAAAGCGGTCTTGAAAGAAATAGAGAAAGCTGAAGGTAAATATATTCTCTTTATTGACGAAGTCCATGTTTTAGTTGGGGCAGGAGGAGCAGAAGGGTCAATTGATGCTTCCAATATGTTGAAGCCGGCTTTGGCGAGAGGAAGCTTGCGAGCCATTGGGGCGACAACTTTAAGCGAGTATCGAAAATATATTGAAAAAGATGCTGCTTTAGCAAGGAGATTTCAGCCGATTTTGATTGATGAGCCCAGCCCGGCTGATACTTTGGCAATTCTTAGGGGGATCAAGGAACGTTATGAACTTCATCATGGAGTAAGAATCAGAGATGAGGCTTTAGCGGCGGCGGTTAATCTTTCTCGGCGTTACATTACCGATCGATTTTTACCAGACAAAGCGATCGATTTAATCGATGAGGCGGCGGCAAGTATCAAAATTGAGGCAGAGAGTTTGCCAGCAGAATTGGATCAGCTCAAGAGAGAGTTAACTCAAGAAGAAATAGAACTGGCAGCCTTGAAGAAAGAAAATGGAACTCAATCCAAAGAGCGCTTGAAGATGCTTAAAAAGAGCGTGGCCAACAAGAAAGAGGTTTTGGGAGCTCGTCAATCAGTTTGGCAAAAACAAAAAGATCTGAGGCAGAAAGCAAAAGGGATAAATAAAAAACTGGAAAGCTCTCAACAGCGTTTAGATGAAGCTGAACGAGGAGTTGATTTAGAGAAAGCGGCAGAGATTAAATATGGCCAAATTCCTCAACTCAAAAAAGATCTGGTTAATTTAGAGAAAGAATGGGACAAGATACCGGAAGAAGAGCGATTAATAAAAGAAGAGGTTTCTTCTCAAGACATCGCTTCGATTGTTTCTCGTTGGACGGGAATTCCGGTTACCAGATTGCTTTTAACAGAAGTAAAAAGACTAAAGAATTTAGAGAAAGAAATTGAACAAAGGGTTGTTGGACAAGATCAGGCGGTTAAAGAAGTTGCCAATGCGATTCGTCGTTCGCGGGTCGGCATTGGTGAGCCTAATCGACCGATCGGTGCTTTCCTTTTCTTGGGACCAACTGGGGTTGGAAAAACAGAATTAGCTCGAGCTTTGGCTTTTAATCTTTTCAATGACGAAGCGGTGTTGGTTAGGATTGACATGAGTGAATATCAGGAACGCCACGCGGTTGCTCGATTGATAGGAGCACCGCCCGGATATGTTGGCTATGAAGAAGGTGGACAATTGACTGAGGCGGTAAGGAGAAAGCCTTACAGTGTCATTTTGCTCGACGAAATCGAAAAAGCCCATCCCGATGTCTTTAACCTCTTTTTGCAACTCTTTGACGAAGGTCGATTAACTGATGGCCAGGGACGGACAGTCGATTTCAAGAACACAATCATTATCATGACTTCCAACTTGGGGGCTCAAATAATTCGTCAAGGTTTTTCAGAGAATCGAGTCAAAACCGAAAAAGAAGTGATGGAACTAGTAAATTCTCATTTCCGACCTGAATTTCTCAACCGACTTGATCAAATTATCATTTTTTCTCCTCTGGACAAAAAGGAACTGGAAGAGATTGTGGAAATCCAATTAGAAAGACTGAATCAACGTTTGAAGGAAAAACGGATTAAATTGGTTGCCAATCAGAAAACCAAAGAATGGTTGGTTGAGAAAGGTTACGATCCTTCTTTCGGAGCTCGGCCTCTAAAACGCTTGATTCAAACGACAATTTTAGATAAATTGGCTTTGGCCCTACTTGATGATCAAGTTCAAGAAGGACAGAAGGTTAATCTGGAAGTGAAGAATGATCAAATAATTTTAATCCCGTTCCAAAAGCGGGACAAAACGAAAGGAGGTGAACAATAAGTGAATTCATTACTAATTCTTTTAATTTTTGCGGTTGTCGTTGGCGGTTATCTTTGGACTGTTTACAATCGTTTTATCAGTACTAAAGCAAGAATCAAGGCTTCGATTCAAGAGATTGCTAATCAGCTCAAGCGACAGGCAAATCTTATTCCTAATTTAACTGCTTCGGTCAAAGGTTACATGAAGCATGAATCCAAGATTTTTAAAGCCCTAACTGAGGCCAGAAAAATGGTAACCAAGCTTAATGCAGCCAGCAGTCCGAAAACATTAATCGAGGCTTCAAGTCAATTACAATCAGCTTTGCAGCCGATCAGAGTGGTTTTGGAATCGACCCCAGAGCTTAAAGCCGCGGGTCCAACCAGTAAACTAATGGACGAATTGAGAGATACGGCCGATAAAGTGATGTACTCGAGAAGAACTTTGATTGATTTGACGGCCGATTACAACATTATGCGTCAAACATTTCCTTCTAACTTGGTGGCCAATTTGTTTAGTTTTAAGGCTCAACCAGGCCTATCTTCCCAATCAGCGGAAGCAGAGAAAGAAATGACTGAGGTCAGCAAGGGAGAAGTGAAAACTCCTAAAGTAGACCTTTAAGAAAAGGAAAAAATGATAAATGTCTATGAGGCAGTTGATGCCAACAAGAGAAAAAGTTTTTTGGTGGTTGGTTTTTTCGCCCTTTTTATCGCTTCGGCGGGATGGGCTTTTGTTTGGCTGACCGATTTGAGCCCCGGTTTGGTTATCGTGGCTTTTTTCATTGCCATCGGGACAAGTTTTTCCGGTTATTGGTGGTCAGACAAAATTGTCCTTTCTTTGACCGGAGCCAAGAAAGCCGAAAGAAAAACTAACTTTAATTTTTACACCGTGGCTGAGAATTTGAGTTTGGTAGCCCAAATCCCAAAACCTGAACTTTATGTTATTGACAGTCCTTCTCCTAACGCTTTCGCTACGGGGAGAGATATTGATCATGCCGCTTTGGTGGTAACCCAAGGGCTTCTGAATAAATTAAATCGAAGTGAATTAGAAGGAGTTGTTGGTCACGAAATTGCTCACATCAAATCTTACGACACCAGGCTAATGGTGGTGGTTTCGGTTTTAATCGGAACGCTCGCCATCTTAAGTAATTTTTTCTTGAGAAGTTCTTTTGGTTCCAACAGGGAAGATAGAAAGAGTGGGGGAGTCTTATTTTTTGTCGGTCTAATCCTAATCATTCTTTCTCCTTTGATTGCCCAATTAATTCAATTAGCCATTTCCAGAAGACGGGAATACAGCGCCGACGCTTTAAGTGTTAAATTAACTCGTAATCCAGGAGCTCTAGCTTCGGCTCTTGAAAAGATAAGCCGAGATCGAACTCCGTTTAAACAAGCCAATAATGCTACCGCTCATCTTTTTATCAGTAATCCATTTAAAGGCAGACAAGCAACTTCTTGGTTGGTAAAAATCTTTAATACCCATCCACCGATTGCGGATAGGATTAAAGCTCTGGAGGCAATGGAATGAAGCAAGCAAAAATAAAGATCGATAAAGAAACGGTTAAAAAAACAGCTCGACTGGCGAATTTAACTTTGGCAAAAAAAGAACTGGATGAATTGACGAATCAATTGAAAGAGATTGTCGCTTTTGTTGAAAAATTAAACGAAGTAGATACGGTTTCAGTGGAACCCACCAGCCAAGTAACAGGATTAGAGAATGTTTGGCGTCGGGATAAAGTTGAGCCCAGTTTGAAGTCAGTTGAAGCTTTGAAAAACACCAAAGCAACCCAAGACGGTCGTTTTAAAGTTAAGGCAATTTTGAATAAATAATGGAATTAGATAATTTGACCGCCATTTCGGCTTTAGAAAGATTAAAAACCAAATCGATCAGTTGTCGAGAATTGGTTGAATTTTTTTTGGAAAAGATCGAAACGGAAAACCCAAAGATAAATGCTTTTTTGACTGTTTGTCGAGATGAGGCTTTGGGACAAGCTAAAGAGATTGATGAAGAAATTGCCAAGAACGGCTCAGAGGCATTTATCGGCAAACCGCTTCTAGGATTGCCTATTGCTTTGAAAGATATCTTTTCAACCAAAGGGGTTAAAACAACGGCTGCTTCAAAAGTATTGGAAAATTACATTCCTTCTTTTGATGCTACTGTCGTTTCCAAATTGAAAACAGCGGGAGCAATTATTCTGGGAAAAACTAATTTGGATGCTTGGGCTCATGGTTCTTCAGGGGAAAATTCTGCCTTCGGACCGACTAAAAATCCTCACGATTTGACTCGAGTTTCCGGTGGTTCGAGTAGTGGTTCAGGAGCGGCAGTGGGAGCTAATTTAGTCTTAGGAGCGACGGGAACGGATACCGGTGGATCAATTAGACTTCCAGCTTCTTTCTGTGGAGTAGTTGGTTTAAAACCAACTTACGGTCGGGTTTCTCGTTACGGTATCATTGCCATGGCTTCTTCGTTCGATTCAATTGGTCATTTGACCAAAACAGTCGCTGATTCGGCTTTGATCTTAGGGGTCACAGCTGGTAAAGATCCTCGAGATGCTACCACTTTGAAAGAACCAGTGGGTGATTATCTTAAAGTTTTAGAGCAGAAGAAGGCTGGACTAAAGATTGGTTTGCCAAAGGAGTTTTTTAGTCAAGAAATTGATCCCAAAGTGAAAAGCTTAATTTCTGAAAAAGCAAAACGATTAGAGAAACAAGGTTTTACTTTGAAAGAAGTCTCTCTTTCTCTTACTCCTTACGCTCTGCCAGCTTATTATATTATTCAGTCGGCAGAAGTTTCTTCTAACTTGGCTCGCTTTGACGGAATTCGTTTTGGCAATGGTCGGGATGCTTTTGGAGCAGAAGCAAAAAGGCGAATCATGTTAGGAACTTACACTCTATCAGCCGGCTATTACGAAGCTTATTATTTAAAAGCGATGAAAGTGAGAACTTTGATTTGTCAAGAGTTTGAAAAAGTTTTTGATCAAGTGGATTTACTTTTGGGACCAGTTTCCCCTTCTTTACCATTTAAATTGGGTGAAAAAATGAATGATCCGATAAAAATGTATCTCTCTGATGTTTTGAACGTACCGGTCAATTTAGCGGGCTTACCAGCCCTGTCGATTCCTGTCGGCCAAGTAGATAATTTACCTGTTGGTGCTCAGTTGATTGGGCCGCAATTGTCAGAAGAAAAATTATTCCAAGTTGGAAGAGTGATAGAAGAGTTATGAAAAAAACTTATCGACGAATAATTAAAAATAAAAATTTTACTCGTGTGTGGATCGTCCAAATGGCATCGATGATCAGCGCTTTTACGTTGAATTTTGTTATTAGGAGGTTTGGTGATTTTTGTCGTTGGTCGATTAGCTTATCGCCATCAAAGGTTAATTTTAGGATTCAGCAACAGTAATGGAAACTAAAAAGTTGAGAACAATCATTGGTTTAGAAATCCACGTTGAATTAAAAACTAAGTCAAAAATGTTTTGTGGTTGTTCCACTGACCATTTTGGTAAAAAACCAAACACTCACACTTGTCCAGTTTGCTTGGGTTTGCCGGGAGCTTTGCCAGTTCCCAATCGAAAAGCAATTGAATGGAGCTTGATGGCTGGCTTGTCTTTGGGCTGTCAAACAAATTCTCTTTCTAAATTTGATCGAAAAAGTTATTTTTATCCCGATCTTCCCAAGGGATATCAGATCAGCCAGTACGATTTACCCTTTTCTTATTCTGGAAAAGTTGAAACTGAAAAGAAAGAGATTGGCATTACTCGAGTTCATTTGGAAGAAGATACTGCTAAATTAATTCATCGAAACGGAGTGAGCCTAATTGATTTTAATCGCTCCGGTGTTCCTTTGATGGAAATTGTCACCGAACCAGAGATTGACTCGCCTGAATTAGCCAAGATTTTCCTAAAAGAACTCCAAACGAAATTGCGCCATCTGAAAATTTCTGATTGTGACATGGAGAAAGGCTCAATGCGATTGGAAGCTAACATTAGTTTAAGTCAAAATGATCAACTGCCGGGCTACAAGGTTGAGGTTAAAAATCTAAACTCTTTTCGTTTTGTTGAACGATCAATCCGTTTTGAAGTAGAACGCCAAAAAGAGATTCTGGCTCAAGGTGAGACTCCTCTTCAAGAGACTCGAGGTTGGGACAGCAAGACTCAATCGACCTATTCTCAACGACAAAAAGAAGAGGCCAAAGATTATCGTTACTTTCCAGAACCCGATATTCCTCCAATTAATCTGAAGACTTCTTCTCAGAGTGAACAACCGCTTGATTTAGAACAAATCAAGAAACAACTCCCGGAATTGTCTCAGAGAAAAGAGGCTCGTTTTCAAGAGGATTATGGTTTAAGGCCAGATCAGGCTAAGATTTTAAGTCAAAATCCTCAAACGGCCGATTTTTTTGACCGAGTCGCCAAAGTAGCCAAGAAAAAGGGGCTTGAAATAAAAGCGGTTGCCAATGCTATGATAAACAAGAAGATTAATTGGCAGGAAATAAGTCCGGAGGACTTGGTGGAGCAGCTTTCAAAAGCAGGTCAAAAGAAAATCTTGACTGCTTCTGCGTTGAAAGAGGTTGTTGGCCGAGTGATTAAAAATAACTCTAAACCAGTGGCTGATTTCAAAAAAGGACAACAGGGAGCGATTGAGTTTTTGGTCGGTTTAGTAATGAAAGAAACCAAAGGGCAGGCAAACCCCAATCAAGTGCGGCAGGAAATTTCTCGACAGTTAGCTTAAAAAAGTTTCGGACTTTCAGTCCGAAGAAGTCTATTAAATCAATGGCGAATTTTGTTCACCTCCATGTTCATAGTGAATATTCTCTTCTCGATGGTTTGCCCAAAATTAAAAACTTAGTGGGTACTGCCAAAGAAATGGGAATGAAAGCCTTGGCTTTAACTGACCATGGGGTCATGTATGGAGCAATTGAGTTCTACAAGGAATGCTTGAAACAAGAAGTAAAACCGATTGTGGGCATTGAGACTTACATCGTCAACCAAGATCACCAAATAAAAGATGCCAGCAACAAAGAGAATTTACATTTGGTTTTATTAGCCAAGAATAATGAAGGTTATAAAAACTTGATGCGTTTGGCGACCATAGCGGCGCTTGAAGGTTATTATTATCGACCTCGAATCGATAAAGAAATTTTAAAAAAGTATTCAAAAGGGCTAATTGCTCTTACTGCTTGTCCCAAAGGAGAAATTGGCCAATTGTTGATTGAAGGCCATTATCAAAAAGCAAAAAAAGCGGTTAATTGGTATTCAGAAGTTTTCGGAGAAGGCAACTTTTATTTGGAAATACAACGTCATCAATATAAGGATTTCATTAAACAGGCTAAAGATCGACAGATTATCGATGAACTCAAAAAGAGTGCCGGTTGGGAAAAAATTTGGGTAGATAAGACAATCGAGTTAAGTCGAGAGCTGGGAATCCCTTTGGTGGCTACTAACGATGTTCATTATGTTAACCAAAAAGACGCTTTTGCTCAGGATGTTTTAGTTTGTATTTCTACTGGCAAACAAGTCGAAGATCTTAATCGTTTACGTTATGTCGACAACCCCACTTTTCATCTTCGATCAGAAAAAGAAATGAGAGAAATATTTGCTGACGTTCCGGACGCGGTTGACAACACGGCTAAAGTAGCTAAACAAATTGATTTGAAAATAAGTTTGGGCAGTTGGCGTTTTCCGAAGATAGACTTGCCTGAAGGAGAAACTGCTGGAGAGCAGTTAGAAAAACTTACTTGGGAGAGAGTGGGAGAAGTGTATCAAAAGATTGATAAAACGCTTAAGGAAAGAATTAACTTTGAATTAGATGTGATTATTAAAAAGGGTTACCCCGCTTACTTTTTAATGATGGCTGACATGGTTAACTGGTGCACCAATCAAGGAATTATTACCACTACCAGAGGATCAGCGGCCGGTTCAGTTGTTTCTTATATTTTAGGAATTACTTCGATTGATCCGATTCATTACAGTTTGCCTTTTGAAAGATTTCTCAATCCTTTTCGGCCCAAACCGCCTG
This sequence comes from uncultured Gammaproteobacteria bacterium, assembly GCA_964412685.1. Taxonomy (GTDB): domain Bacteria; phylum Patescibacteriota; class Microgenomatia; order PFEM01; family CAYPPS01; genus CAYPPS01. The sequence continues at coordinate 28,060 of CAYPPS010000004.1, forward strand.
ATATTGACTTGGATATTGCAGACAATCGAAGAGAAGAACTGATTGTTTACACAACCAAAAAGTATGGCAAAGACAAGGTGGCTCAAATTTGTACTTTCGGTCGAATGTTGGCTCGAGGGGCGGCCAGAGATGTTGGTCGAGCCCTGGGCCATCCTTATGCTTTTCCTGACCAAATTGCCAAATTGATTCCTTTGGGCGCTCAGGGTTTCCCGATGACGATAGAGAAAGCTTTAGAGGTAGCTCCAGAATTGAAGTCCTTGTATGACAGCGACGAGAAAGCGAAGCAAGTTTTGGATGTCGCTCAAGAAATAGAAGGAAATGCTCGACACGCCTCTGTTCATGCCGCGGGAATCGTCATTTCTCCGACAGAGATGACTAATTTTACTCCGCTTCAATTAGAGCCTAAGGGAGAAAAAATAATTACCCAATACGAAATGCACGCTTGTGAAGATATTGGTCTGGTTAAATTTGATTTTTTAGGATTGCGAAATTTATCTATTTTGGGAGCGGCTTTAAAAATTATTAAAGGTGCTCATGGAGTGGAGATTGATCTCAAAAAGATTCCTTTGGATGACAAAAAAACCTTCAAGATGCTGACTCGAGGTGAAACAATGGGGGTTTTTCAATTGAGTGGTTCAGGAATGACTAAATGGCTTAAGGAATTAAAACCAAACCGAATCGACGACATCATGCAAATGATTGCTCTTTTCCGACCGGGACCAATGGCCAACATTCCTGAGTTTATTGCCCGAAAATCGGGAAAAAGAAAAGTTAGATACATTCATCCGAAAATGGAGGCATATTTAGAAAAATCTTACGGCATTTTGGTTTATCAGGAAGATGTTATGTTCACTGCAATAGAATTGGCAGGCTATGACTGGAAAACAGTAGACAAACTACGAACCGCAATCGGGAAGAAAATTCCTGAAGAAATGGCCAGACAACATAAAATCTTTGTCAAGGGTTGTCAAAAATATTCTAATCTCTCTGAAAAGGAAGCCGAAAAAATTTGGGAATTGTTTGTTCCTTTTCAAAGTTATGGTTTTAACAAGGCTCACGCGGCAGCTTATGGAATGGTTTCTTACCAAACGGCTTATCTTAAAGCTCATTGGCCAGTTGAGTACATGACGGCTTTGTTAACTGCCGAATCGGGCAATACAGACAAGATCACCGAAGCGATTGCCGAATGTAAGCGGATGGGGATCAAGATTCTCCCTCCGGATATTAATGTTTCCAAGTTAGGCTTTCGAGTTGAAAAAGAAGCCGACTCTCTTCAGAACAAAGGTATTCGGTTTGGATTAGACGCGATTAAAAATGTTGGCAGTGCCGCCATTAGTTCGATTCTGGCCGTTAGGGACGAAAGTGGTTCTTTTGAATCTTTGACCGATTTTTGCACTCGAGTTGATGGGCAGAAGGTCAACAAAAAAGTTTTAGAGAGTTTAATTAAAGTTGGAGCGATGGACCATTTTGGCAAAAGATCAGCTCTACTCCAAGGTTTGGATGCGATTCGAAGTAAGTGTCTAGAGCAATTGAAACGAATGGTGTCAGGGCAAGAACAACTTTTTGATCTGGGAAATGTTGGTGATGGTTACAAGATGGAGGATGATTTGCCGTCAGTAGAAGAACTTGATAAAAAAGAACGATTAAGTTTAGAAAAAGAGCTTTTGGGGTTTTTCCTTAGTGATCATCCTTTGAATTCGATTAAAAATCTTTTATCAGCCTTTCAGGTTGATCAAACAGTTGAAATAACCAAAGAAAGACAAGGAGAGATAATGAAAGTTGGGGGAATCATTATGGATATGCGCAATGTTTTTACCAAAAAGAACAATCAAGAAATGGCTTTTGTTCGAATTGAGGACACCAGTGGTTCATTGGAAGTGGTTGTTTTTCCTCAAATATTTGCTAGCAGTAAAGACTTGTGGGTTAAAGATAAACCAGTGATGATTAAAGGAAAGGTTAGTTATCGAGAAGAGGAAGTTAGTTTGGTTGCCGAAGAAGTCTTTGATCCTGAAGATCAAGAAATGGTTCAGAAAATCAAAGAAGGTCAAGAAATAGAAATTAAGATTCCCGCCAATACGCCCTCAGTCAAACTAATGGCGATCAACAAATTATTACGAGAGAGTTTGGGAAAACAAAAAATAGTTTTGGTTTTCATTAACGGTGAAAGCAATAAAAAGATGCCTTTGCCTTACAAGATTAACTATGACAGAGTTTTAGAGCAAAAAATAAAAGAGATTATCGAATAAGAATGAAGAGAGACTCATTCACTCTAAGCTTCTCCTCCAGTTACACCTATCTTTTTTTCCCTGTTTACTTGTGTTAAAATCCGTTCATGGCTAATCAGGCAAAGCACAAAGAAACCAGTTTTAATGTTGGCGACTTGATTCGAGTTCACCAAAAAGTCAAAGAAGCAAATAAATTTAGAATCCAAATTTTTGAGGGGGTCGTTTTGGGGATTAAAGGCCGAGAGGAAAACAAAACGATCACTGTTCGCAAAATTGGAGCCAACAAAATTGGCGTGGAAAAAATTTGGCCATTGGTCTCTCCTTGGTTGGAAAAAATCGAAGTAATTAAGAAGGGAAAGGTTAGACGGGCCAAACTTGGCTATTTACGTCAGGGAATAAATCAGTTAAAATTTAAAACATTGGAAAAGAAAGCCAAGAAAAAATGAATGCGACATTAAACAAATTAGACAAAACGTTAAAACTCAAGAATAAAAAGAAATTTGTTCTCGGTAAATTAAATAAAAAGGTTTATTACTTTTTGGTCGTTATTATTGTCGTTAGTTTGCTTTATTTGGGCAAAAGTCTTTTTGTGGTTGCTTTGGTTAACAATCAACCCATTAGCCGTTTGAGTCTGATTAAAGAAATGGAAAAGACTGGCGGAGATCAACTTTTACAACAAAAAATTGATGAGGTTCTTATTCTCCAAGAGGGCAAAAAACAACAAGTGGTTATCGGTGATGCAGAAGTTGAGGCTAAAATTAAAGAAATTGAGGAAAGTTTAAGTCAACAAGGGCAAAATTTGACCGATATATTAAAACTTCAGGGGATTAATCAAGAAGAATTGGTTAAACAAATTAGAACTCAGTTAACGATCGAAAAGCTCCTTTCTGACCGAGTAACAGTTACTTCAGTCGAAATCGAAGAAAGCTTCGAGCAAAATCGTGATTTTTACCCAGAAGAAGCCACTTTCGAAGAGGTCAAAGGGGAAGTGGAAGCAAATATGATTCAACAGAAACTAGCCCAAGAATACCAAACTTGGCTTGAAGAATTAAGAGCCCAAGCCAAGATTCGCTACTTTGTCAATTACTAGACTTCAGATAGAAACATTTTCAGTCGGACAATTAAAAGCTAATTGTTATCTTGTTTTTGATCCTGAAACAAAAGAAGCTTTATTGATTGATCCAGGCGAAGCTCCTGAATTTTTAGCTCAAAAGATCATCGAAGAAAAATTGAAATTAAAGTATTTGATTGCTACTCATGGGCATTTCGATCACGTTCTTGCCGTGGGAGTCTTGAAGGCGATTTTCAAGACATCTTTTTTAATGAACAAAAAAGACCAAAAGCTTTTAAACAAGATGAATGATTCAGCTTCTTATTGGTTGGGAATAAAAAGTCGTTATCCGGTTGCTGAAGTGAATCAGAACCTGGAAGAAGGTCAAATTTTAAAGCTTGGAAAAAAGAGTTTGAAAGTGATTGAAACTCCGGGACACACTCCGGGAGGAATTTGTTTGCTTGGTCAAAAGATTCTTTTTTCCGGTGACACTCTCTTTCTATCGGGAATTGGACGGACAGATTATTCTTATTCCGACAAAGATCAAATGAAAAAATCTCTGCAAAAATTGCTCAAGTTACCAGCGGCAACCATTGTCTATCCAGGCCATGGTTCGATTACTAGTATTAAAAATGAAAAAATGAGGTTAAAATAATACCGTTTATGCTGGGAAAACTTTTTACTATTTCTACTATTTTTGCCGTTTTGTTTATTTTTCTTAGTCTTTTTAGTTTTTTTGCTTCTCCTTTATTTGCCCAAGAAGAAAGCGAGGCTTTTTTCTTTTGGGGGCGAAGTTGTCCTCATTGTGTCGACGAAGAGGTTTTTTTGGAAGAATTAAAAGACAAGTATCCCTCTTTAAGGATAAAAAGCTTTGAAGTTTACAACGATAAAGAAAATCGATCCATTTTTGAAAAAGTAGCTCAAGGTTATGGAGTTGATTCTGGTTCTGTTCCGGCCTTTTTTATCGGTGATGATCATTTGATTGGCTTTTCGAGCCCTGATACAACGGGGAAAAAGATTGAAACTCTGATTAAAAAGTATCAAGCGATTGCTTGTCCTTCTCCGGGTCGATTTTTGGAAGAAGGAGAGGAGGCAGTTGATTGCACCCCTGAAGAAACAAAAGAGAGTTGGTTTTCTTTTTTAGGAGTTGAGGGAAAAATTTCTCATTCTGTTTCCTTGCCCGTTCTAGGAGTGGTTTTGGGATTGGCCGACGGGATTAATCCGTGCATGTTTTCGGTTTTGCTCTTTTTAATTACTTATTTGTTGGCGATTGGTTCTCGAAAGAGGATGTTCAAAGTCGGCTTTACTTTTATTGCTGGTGTTTTTGTAGTTTACGTTTTTTTAATGCTCGGATTGCTCAACCTAATTTCTTTATTGGGCTGGTTGAGTAAGATAAGACTTTTAGTCGCTCTTGTCGCTCTTTTCTTTGGATTGGTGATGGTCAAAGATTTCTTTTTCTATGGTCGCTGGTTCTCTTTAGAGATACCAAAAAAGACAAAACCTCAATTAGAGAATTTAATCAAACGAGGAACGATCGTTTCTGCTCTCGTCTTAGCTCTATTTTCTTCCCTCGTTGAATTGCCTTGCACTTCTGGCTTGCCTTTAGTGTATGTTACTATTCTCGCCGAACGAGGTTTAGTGGCCTGGCCTTATATTCTTTGGTACAACCTCTTTTTTATTTTACCTTTGGTTTTTATTGTTGTTTCTGTTGGCTTGGCCTATCAAAAGATTGACCAATTAGAGAAATGGCGAAAAAGATTCAGAAAAGTAATGCGGCTTGTTTCCGGTTTGCTCTTGCTCTTTTTAAGTGCCGGATTATTCTTAGGCTGGTTTTAACATTTTAACAATGGACATTTTAAAAAAAATCCTTGGTGGTAACACACTCTATTACCCTGGCTGCTTAACTAAAACAGTTGGACGAGATTTGCAAAAAGATTGGGAAGAGATTCTAAAAATTAACGGGATTGATTTCATTAAATTGGATAAATTAGAAGTTTGTTGTGGTTCGCCGGCACTAAGTGCAGGGGGGAAAGAAATTTTTAAAAAATTGGCTCTCAAAAACTTCAAAATTTTCAAGCAGCACGGGATAAATCGAATCGTGACCAATTGTCCCGCTTGTTTTTTTATCTTTAAAAAGGAATATTCGAAAGTTTTAAAAGAAAAATGGGATATTGAGGTCAGGCACGCTTTAGAATTAATAAAAACCCCTTCAATTAGTAAGAAAAAAAACATCAAAGTTACTTATCATGATCCTTGTCATCTGGGTCGCAAAATGGGTCTTTTTGATAAACCAAGAGAGATCATCAAAGCGGTTGGTTACGAATTGATCGAAATGGATTTGACCAAAAAAGATTCTTATTGTTGTGGCGGCGGAGGCGGAGTCAAAAGTAATGAAACCAATTTGGCTAATCAAATTGCTCAAGCAAGAATTGATCAAGCTAAAAAAACTAGAGCAAAAATACTTATCACCAGTTGTCCTTTGTGTTACTTCAATTTAAAAGAAAATAGTTTAGGCTTAGCCGTGAAAGAAATTAGCGAGGTTATCATTAATAATGATTAATAAATTTTTAAAACCAGAAGTGAAGAAAGCGCTTTTACGTTTTGCTCTTGAGTACGGTAAAAAGAGAGCTGGGACTCTAAAACAAAAAAATGAAGGTTACGAAAAAAAACAAACAGAACTCAAAGTCTTACGAGAGAAAATCTTTAAGGATCTCAAGGCTATTCAAAATCAAACAGTGAAAGCTTTGGAAAAGAATGGTATTCAGGTTCATCTCGCCCAAGATGCGAGTGAAGCAAGAAAGATCTTTAATCGGATTGTTGGCAAAAAAACAAGACTAGCTCAAGCCAAAACGAGCGCTCTGGCAGAGATAACAAACAAAGATTTCTTGAAAGGCAAAAATTTACTTAAAACCGATTTGGGTGACTTCCTGGCCAATTTAATTGATAATAATCAAGGAGCCCATCCAGTTTTACCAATAATTGAGTTCTCTAGCGAGAGAATCACCGAACTTCTTTATCAGAAATTCAAAAAGAGGGTTGAATCAACTCCGGAAGCCATTAGCCGGTTTGTTAAGGGAGAAATTAGACAGAGGCTACTAGAGATCCAGGTAGGGATCACCGGTGCCAATGCTGTTACTGCTCAAGGAGAAATTGTTTTGATTGAGAATGAAGGCAATATTTCTCTTGTTTCCCGATTACCGGAAACTCACATTGTTATCGTTGGCATGGAAAAATTAGTTCCTTCACTAAAAGAAGCCAATCAATTGATCGAAGCAATGTGTCTTTGGGGAACTGGTCAAGACAAACCTGTTTACACTTCAATTATTACCGGCCCTTCTAAAACCGCAGATATAGAAAATAAATTAGTCGTTGGTGCTCAGGGACCAAAAGAAGTCCATTTAATTTTATTAGATAATGGTAGGAGTAAATTAATTAACCATGGTTTTTGTGAATTGCTTCATTGTCTGAATTGTGGTGCTTGTTTGAACTTTTGTCCGGTTTTTAATGCCATTGGTGGTCGTTATGGTGGAACTTATTTGGGTAGTCGGGGAGTAATTCAAACGGCTTTCGCTAATGATCCAGTAACGGCTCGAGAAGCTAATTGTTTTGCTTGTACTCTCTGTCAAGCTTGCCAAAGAAATTGCCCAGTAGGAATTGACTTACCCGGATTGATGAAGGAATTGCGACATTTTTTAAAAAAAGAAGGGGTTCAAACGAAAGAAAACCAAGAGATGTTGAAAAATTTAGAGAAATATGGCAATCCGTTTGGGAAAGTAGAAAAAGGTCATCTCCCGAAAAAGCTTTACTGTTGTTGAGAAAACGAATAGATTGATTTCATGGAACTTAAGGGTTTTGTTCAGCGGCTCGAGTTTCCCGTTTAAAATTTCCTATCAGCGGCAAACTAGCCGGTGTCAAAGTAAAAGAGGGCAATCAAATCAAAAAAGGCCAACTTTTAGCCTTCCTCGATAAAACTCAACTCCAAGCTTATCTTGATCGGGCTTTAAAACAATACGAAAAAGAACGAGCTGATTTTGACGCCAAACAAAAAGAATCCCTGACTGAATTTGAGAAAAAGAAAATCCAGAATGAATTGGAGATAAGTGTTAAAAACGTTGAAATTGCCAAAGTTAATCTCGATGAAGCTGAGCTCCACGCCACTCTTAATGGAATAGTGGCAAAGATTGATTTAGGGCTTGCTGGAGAGAACATTTCCCCCGCCAAATTTGTGATTACCTTGATTGATCCGCAAAGTTTCTTTTTTCAGGCTGAAATTGAAGAGGAAAAATTAACCACTGTTTCTGTCGACCGGGAAGTAGAAATAATCTTAAAAGCTTTCAAAGAAAAGGTTTTTAAAGGAAAGATTGTTCGTATTGGTATGATTCCATTAAGAAAAGGAGTTTATCCTTTGGAGATAAGCCTGGAAGACCAAGCGAACTTAAGAGTTGGCCTTTCTGGCAAGACACGATTTTAGAGGATTTTCTGTTTTTTTTCCCAAGTGAACAATTCTCCTAAAGATTTTTCCGAATGCACTCTCTTGATTATTTTGGACAACAGGGGAGCCAGAGAAATAACTTTAAGTTTTTTATTTATTGTTTTGTTTTTTAGAGGAATCGTGTCTAATAGTAATATCTGATCAATCGGGGCTTTAGCCAGTTTCTCCTGGGCGTTATTGGAAAACAAAGCATGAGTTGCACAAACAATGATTTTCTTTGCCCCTCTTTGTTTAACTTTTTGAGTAGCGGCGACAGTTGACCCTCCTGTATCAATCATGTCATCAAGAATAACGGCTGTTTTGCCCTTAACATCACCCACTAATTGCAGTATTTCTGCTTTGTGATGGCCAGTTCTCACTTTGTCAACAATGGCAATGGAAGTTCCTAGTAAGTCAGCCATCTTATTGACTCTCCTAGCTCCACCTACGTCTGGAGAAACGATCACCCAGTCTGATGCGTTTTTTGGTTTTAAGTATTTGGCGAATAACGGATAACCAACAAAATGGTCAACCGGAATGTCGTAAAAACCTTGGATTTGTTCAGCGTGAAGATCGACCGTTATTAATCGATCGGCTCCGGCTTTGACAATTAAATTCGCGATCAATTTCGCGCTGATTGGTTCTCGAGAAGTGACTTTCCTATCTTGACGCGAATAGCAAAGATAAGGACAAATTAAATTGATTCGACCAACTGAGGATCTTTTCAGAGCGTCGATCATGATAAGAAGCTCCATTAAATTCTCATTAACCGGGTTCGATAATGTTTGAATGATAAAAACATCATCACCTCTAACATTTTTCTCGATTTTCAAATAAATCTCCCCATCGGCAAATTTTTTTAGAATGATGGGGGTAAGATTTATTTTTAATCGTGAGGCAATTTTCTTAGCCAATAGAGGGTGAGAACTACCCGTCAAAAGTTGTATTTTATTCATCTTTGTCACCAGTATAAAACCCAAAAGATCGATTAGACAAGGGTCAAAAATCTTAGACTCACTCCATGTCTACTGGTTGGCTGGGTATAGAGTATTTGGTGGAGCACCAGGAACAAAATGATGTTCAACACAACGAGCTTCATAACCTTCTTCTTTATCTCCAACAAGAATGACCGGATCGTTATAATCAGCTGGTTGTCCTCCTATCTGACGATATGTTTCTGTCGCCGGTTGACCGCAAATTTGACCGTTCTTTTCGAAAGTGCAAACCGCCGTAAAAGGGTGAAGGTTTTGAGCCATCAACAAGATGATTGGCATCGAGCCAAAAGGTTCACCTCGAAAATCCCGTTGCAAGCCAGCAACGATCACTCGGATATCCAAATCACAAGCGAGATGTTTTATCACTCCAGGTAATTCCTTGTCGAAAAACTAAGCTTCATCAATTCCAATAACTAATCCTTCTCCAATTTCTTTTTTTAAGGCTTCAACTTGAGTTTTTAAACCTTGCGATCCTTCAACGACAAAGGCATCGATTTGAGTACCGTCTTTGAAAACAATCACTTGCTCATTTTCTCGATTATCGATCGCTGGCTTGAAACAGACCACCGGTCTTCAAGCAATTTTTTCTCGATTGAGGATTCGAATTAGTTCAGTTGTTTTACCTGAATTCATTGGACCGACAATTACTTCAATCTCTTTGGTCATACGAAAAAGATTATAGGAGCAAGAGTAATGGTAAACAAGTCCTTCTGGATGCTCCCTCACAAAACAATCTCCCAAATTCGATTTTGTTTGATACTATTTAGTAATTGAAGAATTAATCAAAGCAGAGTTTATTGTTTTAAAAATAAAAAGTAATTTAATTGAAGGATTGATTTGCTATACTAAAAAAGTCTAGAGATCATAGACAAATTTGCAACGAAAGGAGTAGAGATGTCGAAAGACAGGAATGTTCGTTGCTGGAATGCTCTCCATTGTGAAAGGGGGTGATCCGAAATCTAGCTCCCGGAAGGGTTAATTGGTTTAACTCTTCCGGGAAGTTTACACTCAGAAATTCCGCAATCAAATAAGACTGTGTGTGAAAGAAGAAAGTGACCCCGGCGAGACCTATTCGAACTCCCTTATTTTGTCTTTAGACAGCTAAACGAAAGTTTTGACCAAAGTACTTATCCAGCTATTCAAAATTATCAATTTAATTACTAATCTACCTTCGTTTTGAACAATTCTCTTACTTTTACCTCAAAGCCCACTGGTGAAAGTTGACGGGGCCTTTAGGCAGAGACTGATCACATTAAGTTACACCACGACACAGTATGGTATCATTACAACAATGAGGCAAAAAAAACCTTCCCCTCTTTTACCGAGGAATATCAAAGTCAGGATTCTTCGAGGAAAATCTGGCAATTGGATAGCAGAACTTCCCGACCACGATTGTTTGTTTACTGAAGCCGACAATTTCTTAGAGTTGGTGGATAATGTGAATGATCTGGTTTTTACCATTTATAACATCCCCATGAATTTGCGGAAGACCGTATGCCTCCTCCCACCACAACTACAACCAACGCCTTCCCAGTCCCAAAGGCCAATCAGATTTAGTTCTTTTTATCAACCCAAGATTTTAGAAAAACATAGCGTGATTTAAATGAAGTCTTTTGGTGAAAGAGAACTTCGAAAGTGCCTAAAAAGGTTAGGTTTTACTTGTCAAAACCCCGAAGCTCGTCATTCTATACTTTACCCACCCAAAGGTCGCAAGTGTACCGGGAAATATCCCTTTCTCACTGTTCAATCGGGTCGAAAGACTTACGACCGCAATGCTCAAAATAGGTATATTACACAAATTAAGAAACTGGGCTTCACCAAAAAAGAGATCGAAAAAAACTTGTGACCC
>CAYPPS010000005.1:0-36169 GCA_964412685.1 uncultured Gammaproteobacteria bacterium
TTAATGGTGATAATTTTCAGTCTGGGTTTTTCTTGGTTCCAGATTAAAGACTATTTTAATATTAATAACGAAGCGATGGTTCTTGCAGGGAAAAGAGCGGATGAAATTTTACCTTTGGATGCTAAAGTAATTGCTCCCTATGGAGGCGATACAGCCTTTCTGTATCAAACAAATCGTCAAGGTTGGCCGGTGGGAATCGATATTGAAAAAATGGTTGAAAAGGGGGCTCAATTTTACGTCAATACTAATGTGACTGACGCAGAGGTTGATTTTGTCAAGTTAAAATATTGTTTATTGGAAGAAACTGATCAATATGTAATTGTTGATTTGACGAGGAGTTGTCTTTAAAGAGATGAATCTTTTATGGATTTCACCCATGTTTCCTTGTCCGCCTTTTTCTGGCGGCCAGACTCGCTCTTTCAATTTAATTAAAGGTCTGGCGAAGAAACATCGAATTACTCTTTTTTCTTTCTGGCGGCCGAATCGAAAACAAGGGCCAGTAAAAGAGATGGAAAAATATTGTCGGATAGTGAAAGTTTTCCCCGGACGGAAAACTTGGTCGTTGCGGAATGTCAGTTTGGCTGCTTTTTCATTGCTCCCTTTTCCAATTACTCATTTTTACGGAGACAAAAGTTTAATTAAGGCGATTGAAGACGAACTTGCTCATGGTAAATATGACTTAGTCCATTTTGAGTCTTTTTATACCTCACCCTATCTGAAAAGTGTTAAAAATTTGCCTCGGGTTTTAGGAAACGAGAATGTTGAATTTTTAATTTATCGTCGCTTTGCTCAGGCAAAGAAAAATCTATTTTTAAAATTAGCCTTGTTGTTTGATGTTTGGAAGATGGAACGGTTTGAAAAAAAGAAATGGCGTCAAGCTGACTTTAATCTGGCTGTTTCCGAGAAAGATGCTCGAGTGGTTGAAAGAATAGTCGGTAAGAAAATAGCCGTTATTCCTAACGGAGTCAGCTTAGGTTTCTTTGAGAAGATAAAGAAACTCAAACCAAAAGAGCCGGTTTTTCTCTTTGTTGGTGATTTCCGCTACTTTACTAATCAGGACGCCGTTTTTTATTTGGTGAGGCAAGTCTGGCCTTTGATTAAAAAAGAACTTCCTCAAGCAAAGCTTCGGCTAGTAGGGAAGAATGCCCCCAAAGAAATATTGAAATTGAAAGATGAAGATGTTTTAGTTGATGAGAAGGTGGAGGATATTCGCTTGGCTTATAAAAAAGCAACGGTTTTTTTGGCACCGATGCGTTTTGCCAGTGGAACGAATATAAAAATTTTGGAGGCTTTGGCGGCCGAATTGCCGATAGTTACTACTCCGATTGGCCTGGAAGGAATTAAAGCTCGGAAGGCAGTTTTGTTAGGAGAAAGAAAAGAAGATTTCGCCCAACAGGCGATCAGATTAGCTCGAGACAACAATGAACAGGCAGAATTAATTGCTTTGGGGAAAAAGATTGTTAAAGAAAAGTATGATTGGGTAAAAATTACTCGGAAATTAGACCAAATTTATCAAGAAATAGTGAAATGAAGAAGAGAGATTTATCGATTGTTATTTTAAACTACAATACCCGCGATCTTTTGCGAAGTTGTTTGGATTCAATTGAAAAAAACAGAGACGATTTGAATTTGGAAATTTTGGTGGCCGATAATGGTTCCCGGGATGATTCCCTGGAAATGGTTAAAAATGATTTTCCCAAAGTTAAAATTGTAGCCAACGAAAATAATTTAGGTTTTGCTAAAGGAAATAATCAGGCGCTTAAGAAAGCCACTAGTGATTTTGTTTTACTTCTCAATCCAGATACGGTTGTTCAAACAAAGACATTGGTCACTTGTTTGGCTTTTATTAAAAAAAACCCAGAAGTGGGAGCTTTGACTTGTCGAGTGGATTTGGCTAATGGAGAGTTAGATGAAGCTTGTCATCGAGGCTTTCCTACTCCCTGGAATGCTTTCTGTTATTTTTCTGGTCTAATTAAGATTTTCCCTCGAGAGAAAATCTTTGCTGGCTATCTTTTGGGTCACTTGAATAAGACAACCATTCACCAAATTGATTCGGCTAGTGGAGCTTTTTTGATAATTAGGGCTAAAGCGGGAAGAGAACTTAACTGGCTGGATGAAGACTTTTTTTGGTATGGCGAGGATTTGGATTTTTGTTATCGTTTGAAGAAGAAAAATTGGCAAATTTTTTTCCTGCCTCAAGTGAAAATTATTCACCACAAAGGAATGGCTTCGGGAATAAAGAAACACAGTGCTAAGATAAGCCAAGCCGACAGAGAAACCAAATTGAGATCAGTCAGAGCCTCAACAGAAGCGATGCGTCTTTTTTATCAAAAACACTACGTTGAAAAATACTCCAAAATTGTTACCCAGTTAGTTTTGAACATGATTGGATTGTTGGAGTTTATCAGAGTTAGAAGAGTGAAATGAGGATTGTTATCGATGGGCGGATGTATGGCCTGGAACACGCCGGTATTGGCCGCTATGTGCTCAATTTGGTGCATCATTTGGAAAAGATAGACGAGAAAAACGATTATTTTATTTTGCTAAAAGATAAATACTTTAGCAAACTAGAATTTACCAATCCTCGGTTCAAGAAAGTAAGAGCAAATTATCCTCACTATTCTTTGGTTGAGCAAATTATCTTACCGTTTAAACTTCTTTCTCTTCGACCGGATTTAGTTCATTTTCCTCATTTTAATTTACCCTTTCTTTATTGGGGTAAATTCGTGGTTACCATTCATGATTTGATCAAACATGAATTTAGAGGAAAGAGGACTACTACCAGAATTCAAATTTTATATTGGCCAAAATATTTCTTTTATCGATTGCTAGTGGCCTTGGTTTTAAAAAGAGCTGAAATTATTTTGACTCCTAGTCGTTGGTGGAAAGAGAGATTGACGGAAAAATATGGAGTTAAGAGAAAAAAAATAATCGTTACTTACGAAGGGGCAAATGAATTTAAAGACCTTTCTTTTGATAAAAACAAAGCGGCAGTTTTATTGAAAGAATTAAAAGTGAAATCACCTTATTTGATTTACGTTGGGAATTTGTATCCGCATAAAAATGTTGAACGATTAGTTGAGGCCGTTGGTAAATTGAATACAGAATTTAATCTTCAATTGGTGATTGTCAGTTCGAGAAATATCTTTTTTGATCGATTCAAGAAAAAGATAGCGAAGTATAGCGACTTTGTTAATTTAATTGGCTTTCAAGAGAATGAAGAGCTTTTTTATCTTTACCGTCAAGCCGAAGCCTTGGTTTTCCCTTCTTTGTTAGAAGGTTTTGGTTTACCGGGTTTAGAAGCGATGGCCGTAGGAACTTCGGTAATTGCTTCTGATAATTCTTGTTTGCCGGAAATTTATGGCCGGGCGGCGATTTATTTTGACCCTCTGGAGGTTGAGAATATTACTCTGAAGATCAAAGAACTTCTGAGAGATAAAAAGAAAAGAAAAGAATTGACCGAAGAGGGAGAAAAACAGCTTAAAAAATATAATTGGGCTAAAACCGCTCGAAAAACCCTTTTGGGTTACGAGAGGGCAGTCATCCACCCCAGGAGCGAATAACGATGAAAGTCGCTCTCGTTTATGATCGGGTCAACAAATGGGGTGGAGCAGAGAGAGTTTTGTTGGAACTTCACCGAATCTTTCCGAAGGCACCCTTGTTCACTGCTGTTTATGATTCGAAGAGAGCTTCTTGGGCTAAAATTTTTAAGATTAGAACTTCTTTTTTAAACAAGTTTCCGGGAGCAAAAACGAGACACGAGCACTACCCTTTGTTAACTCCTTTGGCTTTCGAATCTTTGAAGTTCGAGAATTTTGATTTGGTCATTTCTATCACTTCTGCTGATGCAAAAGGAATTATTACTAACTCTAAAACCCTTCATCTTTGTTATTGTCTTACCCCGACTCGTTGGCTTTGGAGTGGTGAAGATGATTATTTTTCCAATTCTTGGACGAAAGCTTTGGCGAATCCTTTTATTCTTTATCTTAAGAGCTGGGATCAAACAGCGGCTCAACGACCGGATGTTTATTTGAGTATTTCTAAAGAAGTTCAAAAAAGAATTAAACAATATTATCGACGAGATTCTTCGGTGATATATCCTCCGGTGAATGATTTTTTTTTAAAACAATCTTTAAAGAAAACTAAGAAAGATTTTTTCTTAGTTGTTTCCCGGTTGGTGCCTTACAAGCGAGTTGATTTGGCCATCGATGCCTTTAATGAACTAAAATTACCTTTGAAGATTGTTGGTTGTGGTAGCCAAGAAAGATTCTTGAGAAGTAAGGCTGGGAAAAATATTCAATTTTTGGGAAATTTGACAGACGAACAACTTTTTTCCTATTATCAAAGGAGCTTGGGTTTGATTATGCCCCAGAAAGAAGATTTTGGTTTGGTTTCTTTGGAGGCTCAAGCAAGCGGGACGCCGGTAATTGCTTTTAGGAAAGGTGGGGCGAAAGAAACGATTATAGAGAGTAAAACCGGGGCTTTTTTTGAAAAGCAAACAAAAGAATCATTAATAGAAGCGGTTAAAAAATTTGAGTCAAAAAAGTATCTCGCCGAAACTTGTCGAGAAAATGCTTTAAGATATCGTTCGGAAGTTTTCAGAGAAGAATTCAAGAAAGCAGTTAGGAAAATATGGAAACAAAAACTGATTTGAAAGATCACCTCTATGTTTCAATTCTTTGTGGTGGTGGCGGGACTCGTCTTTGGCCTCGCTCAAGAAAAAAAACTCCCAAGCAATTTATTGAACTAGCTGGCAGGAAACCGGCGTTTTTAGAAGCAGTCAAAAAGGCAAGAAAATTAACCTCTTTGGACAAGATTTTTGTAATTACTAATGCCGATTATGTCGATGAGATAATTTCGATGAGTGATTTGCCTTTGAAGAATATCTTTCCGGAACCGGAAAAAAGAAATACTGCTTTGGCGATGGCCAGCGCAGCAGCGGTAATTGAAAAACAAGATCCTCATGCAGTGATCATCAACCTACCGTCAGATTACTTTATTAGTAAGGATGATTTTTTTAAAAAAGACATGATGGCTATTGCTATGTTTGTTCAAGAAAATTCTTGCTTGGCTTTAATTGGAACCAAACCTACCTTTCCCCACACTGGATTTGGATATGTTCAAGCTACTCGGGAACCGGTTTCTTTTATGGGAAAAAAGATTTTTAAAATTAGTAAATTTAAAGAGAAACCGAGTTTAGAAGTTGCTGAGAAATATCTTAAAGATGACAGTTTTTATTGGAATGCTAGTTTTTACACTTGGAAAGCAAAAGCCTTACTGTCTGCTTGCCAGAAATATGCGCCTAAAGTTTATGTTTCTGCTAGGAAAATTCAAGCAGCTTGGGGGACAAAGTCAGAGCAGGCGGTTTTAAAGAAAGTTTATTCTCAGGCAGAGTCTATTTCGATTGATTATGCCGTTTCCGAGAAAACTGATAATTTGTATTTGGTTCCTTCTGCTTTTGCTTGGATAGATTTAGGCAATTGGCGAGAAGTTTGGGAGGCGTCTAAAAAGGATAAAGACGAGAATGCCGTTTTTAGACACGGGAAGGGAGAGCTGATTAACATAGAAAGTAAAAATTGTCTGATTAGCACGAAGGATAAATTAGTGGCTTTGGTGGGAGTGAAAGATCTAGTAGTGGTGGAAACCAATGATGCTTTACTGGTGGTTGATAAGCAGAAAGCTCAAGACGTTAAGCAAGTGGTTAATTTCTTAAAAGAAAAAAAGAAAACCGACTATTTATAATTTTATGTTTTACGATATTGCCAAACGAACGATTGATCTTGCAGGGGCAATTTTGCTTTTGGTGGTCTTTTCACCATTGTTTATTATTATTCCCATCTTGATCAAATTGGATTCAGGTGGACCAGTCTTTGCCGATACACCCCGAAGAGTGGGTAAAAAAGAAAAACCTTTCAAGATGTATAAATTTCGCTCAATGATTGCTAATGCTCATGAAATGTTGAGAAAAGATCCCAAATTTAAAAAACTCTTAAGAGAGTACCGCAAAAGCAGTTACAAACTCAAAGAAGATCCTCGAGTGACTAAAATAGGTAAGTTTTTGAGGAGTTATTCACTTGACGAATTGCCGCAAGTGTTTAATATTATCAAAGGAGAGATGAGTTTAGTGGGTCCGAGGGCTTATTATCCGGACGAGCTGGTTCATCAACAACAGGTTTATCCGAGTGCCAAAAAGCACGTTAGTAAGATTTTAACGGTTAAGCCGGGAATCACTGGTTTTTGGCAAGTAGCGGGACGGAGTGAGGTTAATTTTGATAAGAGGGTGGCGATGGACGCGAGTTACGTTGGCAAGCACTCGATTTTAGAAGATGTAATCATTATACTAAAGACGCCCTGGGCAATGATCTCTTGCAAGGGGGCTTATTAAAAAGAAAGATGGCTAATAAATTAGAGACTAAAATAAGTTTGGAAGAAAGCCGAGAGGTCTCTCCGGTTGTTTCTGGGAAAAAAGAACAGGCCGAGAGGACGGGCAATCTTTGGCAACGGTTACCTTTGGGGTTAAAAGTTGCTTTGCCAGTTTTGGGATTTTTACTTCTTTTGGCTGGCTTTTTGGGGATATTTTTGGTTCGTCCGACTTTGAAACTCAAAAAAGACGCCATGTTGTTGAAAGCAGCGGCTGGGCAAATTTCGACTAATTTTGAGACCCAGAATTTGCCGGGGACTTTGGAGGCGGTTAGCCAGACTCAAACTGTTTTTGCTCAACTTAAAAAAGATTACCAAACTCTTAAGTGGATTGGAATTATTCCTTTGGTGGGAGGTTATTATCGGGACGGGACTTATTTAATTGACGGAGGCGATCATTTATTGGTGGCTGTCAAAGAAGGAGTGGAAGCCATCCAACCTTACGCTGATATTCTAGGCTTTGAGCCAAAAGAAGATGAAGAGGAAGAAGAAGTTAAAACAGCTCAAGACCGCCTAGAATTAGCCCTGAATACTTTAGAGAAAATTCAACCTAGCTTGGAATCCATTGGTCAAAAACTTGATTTAGCTCAAGAGGAAATTGGTCAGATTAATGCCGATCGTTATCCGGAAGAGCTTTTTGGATACCAAATCAAAAAGAATATTGATTTAATTACTACTTCAGTTGACAGCACGGCACAATTAATTAAAGAAGCTGGACCTTTAGCTGGTTTTCTTCGACCGTTGATGGGGATGCCAGACTTGAAGAAATATTTGCTTATTTTCCAAAATGACGCTGAGCTCCGGCCCACGGGTGGGTTTTTGACCGCTTATGCCATTCTGGAAGCCAATCAAGGAAATTTTAAACCTCTGGGTTCTTTCGATATTTACAGTTTAGACAATCGTTTTGGTAATCGAATTCCGGCCCCTGAGCCAATTAAGAAATATCACAAGAATGTTTTTTATTGGCATTTGAGAGACATGAATTTATCACCCGATTTTACCGTTTCGATGGCCACTTTTTGGGAGAATTACCAGAAAGTAGGCGATAGTAATGTTGACGGGATCATTGCTGTTGACACCAACGTTTTAGTAGAAATTCTAAAGATTTTAGGACCAATTGGGGTAGCCGGTTGGGGTAATTTTTCAGCTGAAAACGATCCTCGTTGTGATTGCCCTCAAGTTTTTTACGAATTAGAACTTTTTGCCGATAAACCGGTTGGAGAAGTCAGGGAAGCTCGGAAAGCGGTTTTGGGGCCACTGATGCACTCAATTTTGCTTAACATGATGAATTCGCCCCGGAAGAAATGGCCGGAATTTTTCAATCTTTTTTTGCGCTTAACCAAAGAGAAACATCTTCTTTTCTATTTCTTTGACGAGGACCTTCAAGCTTCAATTGAGGCGATCAATGCTGCCGGTAGGATTAAAGAATATGATGGAGATTATCTTCATATTAACGATAGTAATTTTGGAGGAGCGAAATCGAATATGTTTATCGAAGAAATCTTTACTCAGGAAATTGAGGTTGCCGGGGATGGAACGGTGACCAAAACCTTAACGATTGATTACCGGAATCCGGCGCCACCTTCCAATTGCAATTTGGAAGCTGGTGAACTTTGTTTGAATGGTCTTTATCGTGATTGGCTTAGAATTTATGTTCCTCAAGGGAGTGAACTGATTTCCGTTGAAGGTTCAGAAATAGAACCGACGACCTATGATGATGAAGAATTGGGGAAGACGGTTTTCGAAGCCTTTTATGGCGACAAGTCACCTTTAAGACCGGAAGGCAAAGCTCAAGTTGTCTTTAAATATAAATTGCCATTCAAAGTCGATCCTTCAGAACCCTATCGATTGTTAATGCAGAAGCAACCCGGAACCAAAGCTCACGAAAGTATTATTCTTTATCAAGGCAAAGAGATTGTCTTCCCGCTCGATTCTGACCAAGAACTTTCTTTTTAATGTTCAGAACCTACAAAACCGAGAGTTTCATCCTTAGACAGCGTCCTTTTGGTGAAACTGATCGTTTATTGACTGTTTATTCCAAGCATTACGGTAAAATTCATTGTCTAGCTAAGGGGGTTCGGAGACTCAAGAGTCGGAAAGCAGGTGCCTTAGAGCTTTTTAATTTAAGCAATCTCTTTTTTGCTAAGGGGAAGAACTTAGATTTAATTACTGAAGCGGTTCTGGTTAATAATTTTTCTTCTTGGCGGCGAAATTTGGCTCGAGTTGGAGTGGCCTTTTATTTTGTCGAACTAGTGGATAAATTAAATGCAGAAGAGCAACCCAATCGACAGGTTTTCGATTTACTCGAAGAAAGCTTCTCGAGATTAAAAGACGAAAAGCTTGCTTCATTAGTTCAAGAGTTTGAAAAAGAACTTTTAATTGTCTTGGGGTTTGGGGTTCCCGAGAACCGGCATCGCCCCGGGAGCTTGCGTGATTATATTGAAGAAGTGATCGAAAGACCGATCAATACTCCCCGGATTGTTAAGCAATTGTTCTAAGGCTACTTTACTTATAAGATTACTTCTTTTAAAATTTGACTATGGCAAATGATCTCCTTGAGAAAGTAACCGCTCTCTGTAAAAGACGGGGCTTTGTTTTTCCCAATTCAGAAATCTATGGTGGCCTGCAAGGATTTTACGATTACGGCCCTTTGGGGGTAGAGATGAAGAACAACATTAAGAAATTGTGGTGGGAAAATTTTAGGAAGAATTACGATAATATTGTCGGTATTGACGGGGCGATCATTACCCATCCTAAAGTTTGGGAAGCCTCTGGGCACCTGGATGGATTTACTGATCTTTTAATTGATTGTAAAAAGTGCCAAAAACGGTTCCGGGAGGATGAGATTAAAGGAAAAAGATGTTCTGAGTGTGGTGGTCAGTTGACCAAGCCGAGGAAATTTAACCTTTTAGTTGAAGCTTCTTTGGGGGTAATTGAAGGAGAGAAACGGTTGGTTTATCTTCGAGGAGAAGCTTGCCAAAACATTTATCTCAATTACAAAAATGTTCTTGACTCGATGCATTTTAAAATCCCTTTTGGAGTTATTCAAATCGGCAAGGCTTTTAGAAATGAGATTACTCCCAAGCAATTTTTGTATCGCCAACGGGAGTTTGAGCAATGGGACCTACAGTGGTTTGTTCATCCCGAAGAGGCGGACAAATGGTATCAGTTTTGGAAAGAAGAACGGGAGAAGTGGTATCAAAGGTTGGTTAATAATAAGAAAAACATTAGATTACGTCAACACGGCAAAGATGAGTTAGCTCATTACGCCAAGATTGCTTTTGATATCGAGTTTAAAACTCCTTGGGGTTGGCAGGAATGGGAAGGGATTCATTGGCGGGGCGATTGGGATCTTTCTCGTCACAGTAAGTATTCGGGGAAAGATTTGAGGTATCGTGATTCGGGAACCGGTGAAAAATATATTCCTTACATTGTTGAAACTTCCGGAGGGGTTGATCGAACTTTTCTTTTTCTCCTCCTTGATGCTTATCAAGAAGAAGGAAAAGGCAAAGAAAAACGAACAATTTTAAAACTCCATCCTCAAGTGGCGCCGATTAAGGCCGCTGTTTTTCCTTTATTAGCCAACAAGAAAGAATTGGTTGAACTAGCAAAGAAAATTTATCAAGATTTGAGAATTGATTTTGAGGTTGCTTTTGATGATATTGGCAACATTGGGAAAAGGTATCGAAGGCAAGATGAAATTGGAACCCCAATGTGTCTGACGGTTGATTTTCAGAGCTTGGACGACAAAACGGTGACCTTGAGGAATCGGGATACAATGAAGCAAGAAAGAATTTCCCTTGACTCGATCAAAGAAAAAATTCAGAATAGTTTAAAGGTTAAGTGATGAAAAACAAAAACTTATCGATTGCTTTAGTGGTTGGCTTTGTCTTGTTGGTTGTTGTGGCTGCTTTTTTCTTCCTCCGACCGAAAGGGGAGGTGGATCAAGAAGTTGAGCCAGCTGAGAAGACGAGATTGGAGATCACTGATGTTCCTTTAGAAGAACAGCCTTTCCTGGTTTTGTACCCCATTAGTGGTGGTCAAAAAATCGGAATGGAAATTAGTAATTTCGGTCAAGTAGAAGGCGTCGAGTACGAGTTGACTTATCTCAGCGAAGGTTTTTCTCGCGGGGCAATTGGTTCGGTTAAGGTCGATTCTGAGAGAGTGATTGAAAAGGAACTACTTCTGGGAAGTTGTTCCAGTGGGACTTGCAAATATGATAAAGATGTCGAAGGTGGCAGTTTAACCCTGAGAATCAAAGATGATGAGGGGACTAAAAAATTGGTTTCCGGCTGGCAGCTTCACCAAAACGAAGAAGTTCTCGTTTCTGCTGATGAATTTTTTCAGATCTCTAATCCTTCTTTCGAAAAAGGAACCTTCATTGTTGCTTCTACTTTGGGTTTGCCTGGACCGGTTGAGACGGGCGAGGTTGTCGCTGGGCCGTACGGTGTCTTCGGTGATTTGAATAATCCAAAGAATTTGGGAGTGAGTTTTGTTCCCCAGAAAGAACTGACCAATCCCGTTATTTTGGTTTGGGACGGCAAGCAATGGGAGGAACTGGATACTGGGCCGGAGGGTGGAGCAATTATTGCCCGAACTAACACTCTCGGCGTTTATCTTCTCATCGATAATCAAGCTCCGGCTGAAGAATAAATTTCCCTTTTAGTTTTATATAAAGAAGAAAAATTCCCTCTTGACATGGGTTTGTCTTTGGTTGAGAATGGAGAGAAGTGGTGAAAAGTGGTGTATGTTAGTTGGACATTATTTCGGCAGATTGGGGGCCAAAAAAAGAACGGCGCTTCCCAGTCGATTTCGCCGAGAATTAGGTAAGAAGGTTGTTGTTGCTCAGTGGTATGAGAGTTGTTTGGTAATTGTTTCTTATGAACAGTGGGAAAAGATTGTTAGTCAGATTAAGAACAAAACCTTTCTTTCCAGCTCTTTAAGAGATACCGATCGATTTTTACTAGGGAACGCCTATCCGGTTGAACTTGATTCTCAGGGGCGATTTATTTTACCGGCTTCTCTAGTCGATTATGCCGATTTGGAGGAGGAGTTAGTTTTCGTTGGCTTGTTTGACCGTTTGGAGATTTGGGGGAAGAAAGGCTGGCAAGAGCGTCAAAAGTATTTGAAAGAACACGCCGGAGAGATTGCCGAGAAATTGAATCAAGGGAACAGTCAAACAAGCGAATGAGATTTAAACATAGAAGCGTTCTTTTAAAAGAATCAATTGAACTTCTGGCAATTAAACCAGGAGAAAAATATATTGATGCAACGGTTGGCGGCGGCGGTCACGCCGAAGCCATTTTGAAGAAGAAAGGAATTATTTTAGGTATTGATCAAGACCCTGAGGCGATTGAGGCGGCCGGTGAACATCTTGCTTCTGCCTGCCCTGTCCCGCGATTGCGGGAATTAGATGTTCGCTACCGTCTTGCCCGGGGCAATTTCAGTCAATTGAAAGAAATTGCTTTTAAAGAGGGTTTTGACAAAGTAGGAGGAATTTTATTTGATCTGGGAGTGTCTAGTTATCAAATTGACACTGCCAATCGCGGTTTTTCTTTTGATCGATCCGGGCCTTTGGACATGCGCATGGATCCGGACTTAAAAGTAACCGCAGCCGATTTAATTAATGGATTAACTGAAAGAGAATTAAATGAACTTTTTAGCAAGTTGGGCGGGGAACGGTTGGCTGGGCGCCTTGCTCAAGCTATTTGCCGCGCCCGTCGATTAGAACCAATTAAAACAACTGTCCAGTTGGCGGAGATCATTCGACGATCAAAACTAAGGAAAGGACGATTAGATCCAGCCACTAAGGTTTTTCAAGCCTTAAGGATTGCGGTTAATGATGAGCTTAATAATTTGCGCTTGGGATTACTTCAAGCCTTGGAATTGTTAACAGAAGGAGGGAGGCTGGTGGTGATCAGTTTCCACGAAGGCGAAGATCGAATTGTGAAACAGTTTTTTAAAGAACAGGCAGGAGAGGGCAAATTGACAGTTTTGACAAAAAAACCGCTTCGTTCCAGTAGAGAGGAAGTGGAGGAAAATCCTCGATCGAGAAGTGGTTGTCTAAGGGGAGCAGAGAAAAAATGATTAGAAAAAACATTTTAAAGATAATCGCTTTGTTAGTAATCGGTTTAGCCGGTTTTCAATTATTTGTTTCTCATCGATTAGGTACTTCCGGTCAACGCTTAAGGGAAGTTGAACAACGAGTGATTGAGCTAGGAAAAGAAAATCGATTGTTGCGGGCAAATCTCGCTCATCAAGCTTCTTTGGCTCAAATTGAGGAGAAAGCCAGAAAATTGGGCTTAGAAGAGGCCGATTTGGTTTTTGACTTAACTCTTAAGCCGGCTTTAGTCCAAAACTAAAGATGAGCCTAGAAACAAGATGCCGTATTTTGGGAACTTTTTTTCTTCTTTTTTTTATCCTTGTTTTAAGCCGACTTTTTTATTGGCAAGTCATAGCCGCACCCCGATTGTCCGCTCAGGCTGATGATCAACATTTTGTTTCGATGGAACTGCCGGCTCAAAGGGGGGAAATTTATAGTCTTGATGGTTTTCCTCTAGCCGCTAATTCAGAAGCGTTTTTGCTTTACGCCTCTCTGCCCGAATTAAAAGAAGAACCCTATAAAATAGTTGAATCAATTGTTCCTTTTTTTGCTCAAGAAGAGGAAATGGCTTCGGTTTCGGCGATGGTTAGAGAGCGTTTGGAACGAGAAGACTTGGTTTGGGTACCTCTTAAGCATCGTTTAAATGTCCTTCAGAAAGAGAAAATAGAAGCTTTGGGGATTGAAGGACTGGGTTTTGAATCAGAAGGAGTGAGGGCTTATCCGGAAGCGTCAATGGCCGCTCAGTTACTTGGTTTTGTCGGCAGGGACATTGACGGCCAATCCAAAGGCTATTTCGGCCTGGAAGGTTATTATGATCTTGAACTTAGAGGGAAAAGTGGCTGGATCAGAAGAGAAAAAGATCCTTGGGGGAGACCGATTTTAGTGGGTGAAGCGACCTTGAGCCCAGCTAAACCTGGCCGAGGATTGGTAACCACTATTGATCGAGCGGCTCAATATTTGGTGGAAAAGAAACTGGAGAAGGGGATTGAAAAGTATGGAGCGGTTAGTGGGACAGTGATCATAATGAAACCGCAAACGGGCGCTATCTTAGCAATGGCCTCTTGGCCCAAATTCGATCAGAGTGAGTACTGGCTTTATGAACAGAATCTTTTCCCCAACCCGGCTACGAGCCAATCTTTTGAACCGGGCTCCATTTTTAAAGTGTTGGTGACGGCGGCGGCTTTGGATACCCAGGCAGTGGAGGCAGAAACCCAATGTGATAGTTGTGATGGCCCGAGAACGATTGCTGAATACAAAATCGAAACCTGGGATAAAAAATATTATCCCGATTCGACCGTTGCGGACATTATTAAGCATTCCGACAATGTGGGAATGGTCTTCGTTGCCGAGAAATTGGGATTGGACAAGCTCTATGATTATTTAGTTTCGTTTGGGTTTGATTCGATTACCGGAATAGATCTGGAAGGAGAAATGAATCCTGCTTTACGACCCAAAGAAGATTGGCGTTTTATCGATTTGGCAACGGCATCGTTCGGTCAAGGGATTGCTGTTACTCCCCTACAGATGGTTAAAGCCGTTGGTGCCTTAGCCAATCGAGGCAAGATGATTCGTCCTTTTGTAGTGAAGCAGGTTATCAGCTCGGAAAAAGAGATTGAGATCAAGCCGAAATTGGAAAAACAAGTGGTTTCTCCGGTAACGGCCAGAGTGATTACCGAAATGATGATCGGGGCGGTGGAAGAAGGGGAAGCCAAATGGGCTAAGCCGAAAGGGTTGAGAGTGGCGGGAAAGACAGGGACTGCTCAGATTCCCCTTGCCGGCCATTACGATGAAGAGAAAACAATCACTTCTTTTATTGGTTTTGCTCCGGCTGATGAACCAGAATTCGTTATGCTTGTCATTTTAAGAGAGCCCACAAGTTCTCCTTGGGGGTCAGAAACAGCTGCTCCTTTATGGTTCGATATTTCAAAAGAGTTGATAAAACTTTGGCAGATTAGCCTTGGCCAATAATTGTTATATAATGCTTGAACACAGATGAGTAAATTTATTATTACCGGTAAGAAGAAACTTCAAGGTTCGGTACCTATTTTCGGTAACAAAAATGCCATTTTGCCTATGATGGCGGCCTGTTTGTTAACCAAAGAGGATTGTGTTTTAGAAAATGTTCCTCCCATAAAAGATGTTTTTATTATGGCGGAGATTTTGAAAGAATTAGGAGCAAAAGTTGAGTTTTCCAAGAAGAACGTACTTTTAATTAATGCGGCTGGAGTCAACAAAAGTTCGTTGAAGCCAGGTTTGGTGAGAGAATTAAGAGCGTCAATTTTAGTTTTAGCCCCCTTGCTTTCGCGTTTTGGTCAAGCTAGTTTACCTAGCCCGGGTGGTTGTATTATTGGTAGTCGGGGAGTTGAAACTCATTTTGCTGCCTTGAAAACTCTAGGAGCACAAATTGAAGTGAAGGGGAAAAAGTTCAATGCTCGAGTTAAACAAAAACGGGCTGGTTATATTTTTCTTGACGAAGCTTCGGTAACGGCGACGGAAAACGCAATGATGATGGCGGCCTTAACAGAAGGAGAAACAGTTATCGACGATGCTGCTTGTGAGCCCCACGTGGTTGATTTGGCTCTGTTTTTAAAAAAGATGGGAGTTAAAATTAGCGGCGAAGGAACCAATCGGTTAATTATTGAAGGAAAAAAGAAACTTAAGGGAGTTCGGTTTGAAATCGGACCCGATTATATTGATGCGGGAGCTTTTGCTGTTTTGGCGGCGGTAACCCAGAGTAAGTTAAGAATTGGTCCGGTTCGGGTTCGGGATTTGCAAATGATTCTTCTTTATTTTGAGCGGTTTGGGGTTAATTTTAAATTGGAAAAGAACAATTTGCTGGTTGGCCCCGCTAATTTAAAATCACCAGGGAAAGTTCAAACCAGACCTTGGCCTGGCTTCCCAAGTGATTTGATGAGTCTTCTAATTGTTTTAGCCACTCAAGCCCAAGGGACGAGTCTGTGTCACGATTGGATGTTTGAATCTAGGATGTACTTTACTGACAAGTTGATTCGAATGGGGGCAAAAATTATTGCTTGTGATCCGCATCGAGTTTTGGTTTCTGGCCCAGTTTCGCTTTATGGTGAAGTTTTAGAAAGCCCGGATATTAGGGCGGGAATGGCCTTAGTTGTAGCCGCCCTTTGTGCTCAGGGGAAAAGCGAAATTAACAATATTCGAGTTATCGAACGGGGGCATGCTCAAGTTGAAAAAAGGCTGAAAGAAATTGGGGCCCAGATAAAGAAAATTGACTAATCGATCAATGTTACGCTTGAGATAGGGTTAATATTAAGTTATATTTTAGAAGATGGTTTTATATTTAGGGTTACTGATTTTTTCCTTCGTTGTTTCCAGCATTGTCACTGTTCCTTTCATTAATTTGCTATACAAATTCAGGTTTTATCGTCGGAAGCAAATTACTAAAGACTGTCTAGGGGAGCACGCTAATCTTTTCGATGAGCTTCACAAACACAAAGCGGGAACCCCCATTGGTGGGGGTTTACTCATTATTGGAGTGGTTTCGTTGCTTTATGCTTTGCTTTTTCCTCTCATTTCTTACTTGGGGGTTTACATCACTTCTGTTTTTCCTGTTTATGAAGAGTTGAATATTATCTTTTTCAGTTTCATTTCTTTTGGCCTACTCGGTCTTTATGACGATCTTTTGAAATTTTTTGGTTTCAAGAAAAGGGGTTTTTTTGGTTTGACGATGCGTCACAAATTTATTTTACAGTGGGTTTTGGGTCTCATTATTGCTTTACTTTTGTATTTTAATTTAGGGATTAATTTCGTCCATGTTCCTTTTGTGGGCACAATTAATTTAGGTTTTTGGTATATTCCTTTCGCCGCTTTTGTGGTGGTTGCCTTCTCCAATGCCTTCAATATTACTGATGGCTTGGATGGGTTAGCTTGCGGATTGTTGATGATCTGTCTTTTTGCTTTCTGGATTATTTCCAATCAGATTTTAGATACTTCGATTTCTATTTTTATTTCCTTATGGTTGGGGGCTTTAATGGCCTTTTTGTATTTTAATACTTATCCAGCTCGGATCTGGCTGGGGGACGTGGGGGCGCTTTCTTTTGGAGCCACCTTGGCGGTAATCGGGCTAATCATGGGCAAAATTATGGTCGTGGTGGTCATTGGAGGTTTCTTTATCGCCGAAGTTACTAGCAGTATGTTGCAGATTTTCTGGAAGAAACGATTTAAAAAGAATTTAATCGTTGCTGCTCCTTTGCATTTGCTTTTGCAATATCGAGGATGGGAAGAACCGAAAATCGTTATGCGGGCTTGGTTGGTGGGAATCATGCTTGCTCTTTTTGGCCTTTGGTTGGCCGTGATTTAGAATTTCATTGTTTTTAAATGAGACTTAAGAAGGCAGTAAGACAAGCAGACTGGCTCTTGCTTGGCTTGGTAGTTTCCTTGACTATTTTTGGGGTGGTAATGGTGGGGAATGCATCGGTAATCGAATCTTATCGTGATTTTGGGGATAAGTTTTATTATTTTCGCCACCAGGCGACTTGGGCTGCTTTAGGATTAATTTCTCTTGGGGTTTTCACTCTGGTCGATTATCGCCATTTAAAAAAGTTGGCGGTGCCCTTATTGATTGCTACCCTAGCCTCTCTGGTTTTAGTTTTAATTCCCGGATTGGGAAGTGAAGTTTTAGGTGCTCGGCGCTGGCTTTATTTAGGTCCGTTGAGATTTCAGCCGACCGAATTGGCTAAATTTGCTCTCGTCCTCTATTTAGCTTCTTTCTTTGCCAAGAAAAAGAGCTTATCAGTTTTTCTGGTTCTTATGGGATTGTTGGTTTTATTGGTAATGTTGGAACCAGATTTGGGAACAACTTTAATTATTGTGGTAGTTGGATTTTCAGTTTATTTTATTTCCGGAGCGCCGACTCTGATCCTTTTCGGTCTTTCTTTATTAGGTTCTTTGGGAGCGGCTTTCTTTATTCTTTTTTCTCCTTATCGAAGAGAGAGACTGTTTACTTTTTTAAATCCTGCTCATGATCCTTTGGGGGCTTCCTATCACTTGAGACAGATTCTCTTGGCTTTGGGCTCGGGTGGTTTTTTGGGTTTAGGTTTGGGCAAGAGTAGGCAAAAATATGAATATCTGCCCATGGTTAGCACTGATTCTATTTTTGCCATCATCGGAGAAGAAATTGGTTTTATCGGCGCCAGCTTTTTAATTTTAGCTTTTCTGGTTTTGTTTTGGCGGGGCTTGAGAATTGCTTTAAATGCCGAAGATGAGTTTGGTCGTTTGTTGGCGATTGGCTTAACGGTTTCGATTGTTTTACAGGCCTTGGTTAATTTTGGGGCAATGGTGGCTTTGTTGCCTTTAACCGGGATTCCCCTGCCTTTCATCTCTTACGGCGGGTCTTCTTTGGTTTTAAGTTTGGCCAGTATGGGAGTACTTTTGAATATTTCTTCTCATCAACTGGTCAAGAAGTAGTATAATAGTCAAAAGACATTATGCCCAAAACTATGTCCCGAGGCAGAAAAGCAGAAGTGAAAAAGGTCGTTCTTACTGGTGGTCATTTGACACCAGCTTTAGCAGTTTTAAAAGAGTTTGCCAAACATAAGAATTGGCGGGTTGTTTTTTTTGGTCGGCGTTTTGCTTCTGAGAGCGATAAAACTCCTTCCTTGGAGGCCAAGTTGGTTCCCGAAGCCGGAGGGATTTTTCTGCCTTTAGACGCTGGGAGAGTAGAAACAATTTTCAGTTTATCTTCTTTTTTGAGAATTCTCTTGTTACCTTGGGGGTTCCTGCAAGCTTTTTATTACTTGTTAAAATTTAGGCCAAGGGTGATTATTTCTTTTGGTGGATATTTGAGCGTTCCAGTAGTGATTGCCGGGTGGTTGTTGGGGATTCCGGCAATTACTCATGAGCAAACTTCGGTGGTTGGTTTGGGGACGGGAGTCAATGCTCGTTTTGCTAAAAAGATTGCTATTTCCTGGCCTAATCTTTCCTGGCAATTCCCCAAAGAAAAAACAGTTTTAACCGGTAATCCGATTTTGAAAGACTTGGTTAAACAAGATGGTCGAGCTAAGATGAAGTTGAAACTCGATTCTAAAAAACCCCTTTTGGTAGTTACTGGCGGTAACCAAGGCTCTCATATTATTAATCAAGCGATCAAACAAGCTCTACCCAAACTGCTTGAGAAGTATAATCTTTTTCATCAGACTGGTCATCCGGAAAACACCAATGATTTTCAAGAATTAGAGCAGAGAAGGAAACGTTTAGCGCCAAGATTGAGGAAACGTTATCAAGTCAAGAAATATTTTTTTGGTCAAGAGTGGGGAGTAGTTCTGCGTCGGGCCGATTTGATTATTTCCCGGGCAGGGGCGAACATCTTGACCGAATTAGCTCTTTTAGGAAAACCAATGCTTTTGATTCCTATCCCTTGGTTAAAAAATAGGGAGCAACTAGAGAATGCCAAGATGTTCAAGAAGTTTGGTGTTGCTGAGGTTCTCAATCAAGAAGAATTAACCCCACGGAAATTGGTAGAAGAAATTGATAAAATGATAGAAGGAATTAAGGATTACCGAAAAGACGGAGAGTTATTAAAAAAGAAAATCAAAAAGAATGCTGCCAAAAAGATCTTTGAAGAAGCCCAAAAGCTGGTTTAAATTATTTTTACTAGCCCCTGTTTTTATTTTAATTTCCGGAGGAGCCCTTTTTGCTTTTTTGAACAAAGATTTATTTTTACCCCAAGAGAAAACAAAAGAAAGAAAAGTAATGGCTGTGTTGAAAGCAGACCATTTTTATCTTCTGGATGAGGAAGCTTATGTTTTGGGAGTGGCAGAAGACAATGGTGGTTTACCGGTGCTCCATTCTGACTGGTCGTCTTTAGGGTTGAAGAAAGGCGATTCTTTCCCTCAAGAAGAAATTAAAAAGGCCTTGGTTCTCATTAGGGAGCTAGGACTTTTGGAATTAAAAGTTAAAGAAGCGATTTGGCAAGATCAAGACTTGGAAGTTGTTTTGTCTGGTGTTCCGACCAAAACCTTTTTTTCTTTAGAAAAAGACTTAATTTTTCAAGTTAACTCTTTACAAGTAATTTTGAAGCGAGCTAAAATAGAAGGCAAGGTTTTCGAAAAGATAGACTTACGTTTTGGGAAACCTGTTATCACTTTATGAGTAGGCAGCAATTGATTGCCGGTATTGATGTTGGGTCTTCTAACGTAACTACTTTGATCGTTAGTGTTACTCCAGAGGACAGGCGCCCCAAGATTATTGGGGTGGCGGTTAATCCTTCTCGGGGGATTAAAAAGGGTCAAGTGGTCAACATCGAGGAAGCGATGAATTCAATTGTAAAATCGGTTGAGGCGGCTGAGAGAATGGCCGGTTATAGTTTAAGTAAGGCTTTGATTTCCTTGAGTGGTCCTTTACTGTCTTCTCAGAATTCCAAAGGCATCGTCGCTGTGGCCCAACCCAATGAAGAGATTACTTCTTTAGATGTTGATCGGGTTGTCGAGGCGGCTAGGGCGGTTTCTTTGCCCTCAACGAGAGAGATAATTCATGTCATTCCCCGAGGTTTTACAGTTGACGGCCAAGAAGGAATTAAAGATCCAGTGGGGATGTCTGGTGTTAGGCTGGAAGTGGAAACTCATCTTGTTAGCGGTGCCTCAACAGCAATTAAAAACTTAACTCGTTGTGTTACGGAGGTTGGAGCTGATATTCAAGATTTGGTGGTTAGCAGCCTGGCTTCAGCCCAGGCGGTTTTAACGGAAACAGAAAAAGAATTAGGAGTCGTTTTGGTGGATATTGGTGGAGGGACGACTGATGTGGCTATTTTTGTTGAAGGCTCTCCTTATTATCTGAGCGTTATTCCTGTTGGAGCCAATAAAGTAACGGATGATTTGGCAATTGGAACTCGACTCTCGCTGGACTCAGCAGAAAAACTCAAGATTGCTCTTTCTAAGAAAGAGAAAAAAATGACTCTTCCGACTGAGGACGAGAGAGGGAGAGGAAAGAAAAAGAAAGACGAATTGGAT
Organism: uncultured Gammaproteobacteria bacterium; assembly: GCA_964412685.1. Taxonomy (GTDB): domain Bacteria; phylum Patescibacteriota; class Microgenomatia; order PFEM01; family CAYPPS01; genus CAYPPS01. Next base: position 20,503 of record CAYPPS010000005.1, read on the forward strand.
TTGAGAAAAATTGGCATTCTTGAAGGACCGAAAACGGTTTCTAAAAAAACTTTAATTGAAGGGATCATTCGACCGCGATTGAATGAGATTTTTACTTTGGTAGGAGGAGAGATTAAACAAAGCCGATCACAAGGGTTAGTTCCTGCTGGAGTGGTTTTGACGGGTGGAGGGGCTTTAACGGCCGGAGTGGTTGAAAGTGCTAAACGAATTTTAAACTTGCCGGTTCGAATTGGTCGTCCCGAAAGAACAACAGGATTAGTTGAAGAAGTCGATTCGCCCGAATTTGCCACTGGTGTTGGCTTGGCTTTTTACGGCTTAAAAGAAGGCCGGCAAGATAGTTCCAGTTTGAATTTAGGTCGATTGGGAAAGAAATTTTCTGGCTTGCCGGTTATTGGAGTTGCCGACAGAGTTGCTAATTTAGTAAAATCATTCTTACCTTAAGTTCCCCGCACGAATGCGGGGCTGCCCTCCGGAATTAATTTATGGCATTAGTTAAACCTGACCAAGCCAGTTTTGCCCGAATAAAAGTCATTGGAGTCGGTGGCGGAGGTGGAAATGTGGTTAATGCCATGATCAATGATTATCAAATCAAAGGAGTGGAATTTGTCGCCATTAATACCGATGCTCAAGCTCTTCATGCCAACAAGGCAACTACTAAAGTTCAGATAGGAGAAAAGTTAACTCGAGGGTTAGGGGTTGGTGGTGATCCAGAAATTGGCCGGGAAGCAGCCGAAGAATCGAGAGAAAAAATAAAAGAATATTTCAGTGATAGCGACATGATTTTTTTGGCCGCTGGTCTCGGTGGAGGAACCGGAACCGGAGCCTTGCCGATTTTGGCTGACTTAGCCAAAGAGTTAGGAATTCTCACTATTGCGGTGGTAACCAAGCCTTTTGCTTTTGAAGGTAGCCGGCGGATGGTCGCGGCTGAAGACGGGCTGGAAAAATTAAGAGAAAGAGTTGACACTTTGATTGTTGTTCCCAATCAGAAAATCATGGAAGTGGTTGATCAAAAGATGACTTTGATTGAGGCTTTCAAAATTGTTGACGGCGTTTTAGCTCAAGGGGTTCAAGGAATATCCGATATTATTACTGTTCCCGGATTGATCAACCGAGATTTTGCCGATGTGAAGACAATCATGCAGGAAGCCGGCTCGGCCTTGTTAGGGATTGGCTCTGGCCAAGGGGAAAACCGGGCGGTAATGGCTGCTAAATCGGCGATCGAATCTCCTTTGATTGACGTTTCCATTTCCGGAGCAAGAGGGATTCTTTTTAACATTGTCGGCAGTAGTGATTTGACCATGAGCGAGGTTGATGAAGCGGCCAGAATCATTGCTAAAGAAGTGGACGCTGACGCTAATATTATTTTCGGAGCAACGATTGATCAAAACTTAAAAGACCAAATCAAGATTACTGTCATTGCCACCGGATTTGATCGTCATCGCTTAGATGGTATTCCGACGGCCAATGCTAGCTATTTCAAACCTCAAGGGATTGTTTCCGATTTTACTAAACCAAAACCTGATTCGCCTACGCTGCCAGTTAAACAAGTGGAAGAAGAAACAAGTGAAGAAAGAGAAGAAGAGAAAAGGAAGGCAAAGGAGAAATTAAAAGATTATCAGGATCAACTTCCGGAAGATTTTGAAGTTGAAGATGAATTCGACATCCCCGCCTTTTTAAGGCAAGAAAAATAGATACCCTATATCTTTCAATGTAACAGATTTTATAATAAAATAGTTAGGTTGTTGCTCTTTGAGATGTAAAACCAGTTTTGGCAAGAAAGGAGAAGGGAAGTGAAAGGTTGGGGGAAGAAAGACTCTTTGCATTGTTTAAGGTCTGTCGTTGTGATCGTTTTGGCGTTCGCTGGAGTATACCTTTTTGGCCGCTTATTTTTTGGAATGGCGGATTGGCCTTGGTATTTGTGGTGGATACCAGGTATTTTTGCTTATTTGTTTGGGAGCGCAAGTGGAGGGCTCACGGGAATTGTCTTGGTCTGTTCTTCTGAAGACTTATTCGGGGAATCGTACCGATATTAGGATTGATAGTCACTTAGCCTCGTAGAGAACAACATTCTTTACGAGGCTATTTTTTTGCTTTTGTCGTTCTTTTTTTTGTTTCTCCTTAAAAAAAAGAGTCATTTACGATAGAATAGGCTGTAATGGTGAAGAAGAAATTTAAATCGATTGATCCCAAGGTTGATTTTGTTGCTTTGGAAGAAAAACTTTTAAAGTCCTGGTCTACTTCTGGCTTGGTGGAGAAATATTTGGAACGAAATAAGAATTCTAAGAAGAGATTCTCTTTTCTTGACGGCCCGATTACCGCCAACAATCCTATGGGAGTTCATCACGCTTGGGGGAGAACGTTAAAGGATTTTTACCAGCGCTATAAAAATATGCGGGGTTTTTCTCAGCGGTTTCAAAATGGTTTTGATAACCAAGGTCTTTGGGTGGAAGTGGAAGTGGAAAAAGAATTGGGTTTCAAAAACAAACAGGACATTGAAGAATATGGTATTGGTAAGTTTGTTGAGAAGTGCAAAAAACGGACTTTAAAGTTTTCTCAGGTTCAAACGGAACAATCTCAGCGTTTGGGCTACTTCATGGATTGGGATAATTCTTATTTCACCATGTCAGAGAATAACAATTACATGATTTGGCACTTTTTAAAAACCTGCCATAAACATGGCTGGCTTTACAAAGGGAGAGATTCGGTTCCCTGGTGTCCTCGTTGTGGAACCGCTATTTCTCAGCACGAGATTTTGACGGAAGAATATCAAAAGATCACTCATCAGTCGATTTATTTTGGATTGCCGATTGAAGGTAAAAAAGCAGAGCGATTTTTGGTTTGGACGACCACTCCTTGGACGTTGCCGGGCAATGTCGCCTTGGCGGTTCATCCTGATTTGGAATATTGGTTAGTTAAAGGCAATACCGGAATCGGATTCTGGATTTTGAGTTCTTTGGCAAAGAAAGTGTTTGGTGGAGAGGTTGAGGTTTTGAAAAAAGTTAAAGGAAAAAAATTGGTGGGGTTGAAATATTCCGCTCCTTTCGATTCTTTACCGGCCGTTAAGAAAGCTAAAGAAACTAAGCCGGATACTTTCCATCTAGTTCTGTCAGCCGCTGATTTGGTTAATGACAAAGAAGGGACAGGAATAGTTCATTTGGCTCCTGGAGCTGGGGCGGAAGATTTTAAATTAGGAAAGGAAACAGGTTTGCCAGTAATAGAGATAATTGATGAGGCGGCCAATTATTTACCGGGTTTTGGTGATCTGTCAGGTAAAAATGCCAAGACAGAGCCTAAATTGGTTCTAGAGCATTCTCTTTTAAAAGAGAAAGTGGGCCAGCCAGCTGAAGATTACATTTTTGAAGTAAAACCTTTTACTCATCGTTATCCGGTTTGTTGGCGTTGTAAAGAAGAGCTGGTTTGGCGAGTGGTTGACGAGTGGTATATTTCCATGGGAGCGAAAAAGGATGAACCGGGTTGGAAAGCCGATTCTTTGCGAGAAAGAATGGCCAAAGTGACTAAAAAAATTAAGTGGATCCCTGAGTTTGGCGAAAAGAGAGAACTTGATTGGCTCAAAAACATGGATGATTGGTTGATCAGTAAAAAGCGTTATTGGGGATTAGCTTTACCAATTTGGGAGTGTCAGTGTGGCCATTTTGAGGTGATTGGCTCGAGAGAAGAATTAAAAGAGAAGGCTGTTGAAGGTTGGAAAGAATTTGAAGGCCAGACTCCTCACCGTCCCTGGGTAGATAAAGTGAGGATCGAGTGTTCTAAGTGTGGTGGTTTGGCTTCCAGGATTTTGGATGTTGGCAGTCCTTGGTTGGATGCGGGAGTTGTCCCTTTTTCCACCTTGACAGAAAAGAAGAAGGAAGGTCTCAATTATACTGGCGACAAGAAATATTGGCGAACCTGGTTTCCGGCTGATTTTATTACCGAGGATTTAGCCGGTCAATTCAAAAACTGGTTTTATTCTTTGATTGCCATGAGCACAGTTTTAGAAAACAGCCATCCCTTTAAGACTTTGTTAGGACATGGATTGGTAAGAGATGAAAAAGGAGAAGCGATGCACAAGTCTAAAGGCAATTCAATTGAATTTAATCAAGCCGCTCGAGAAATGGGAGTTGATGTTATGCGTTGGATTTACCTTTCTCATAGCCCGGCATTGAACTTAAATTTTGGTTTCAATTTGGCCGACAAGACTCGGCGCCGATTTCATTTGACTTTGTGGAATGTTTACAACTATTTGGTTACTTATGCCAATCTGAATTCTTGGCAGCCAAAAACGGGAGAGAAAATCGAAAAATCGGCTTTGGATAACTGGATTCTGGCTCGATTAAACCGTTTGGTTGCCTCAGTGACAGAAAAAATGGATCTACACGCTGCTCATTTGGCCGCTCAGGAGATAGAAATTTTTGTTAATGATCTTTCTACTTGGTATTTGCGCCTTTCTCGTTCTCGGATGGCTTTGAGTGCTTCTAACAAAAAAGATCAAGAAGCCGCTTTGGCAACTTTACATCAGGTTTTAATTGTTTTGAGCCGAATATTGGCTCCCTTTAATCCTTTCTTGACTGAGGAGATTTTCATTAATTTAACCGGAGAAACTTCGGTTCATTTGGCTGACTGGCCTCAAGTTGAGGGATTGGGACAGAAAAAGCGGGATTTGCTCAGACAAATGGAGTGGGTGAGAATCATTTGCGAACAAGGTCATTCTTTGAGAAAGAAAGCCGCCATTAAAGTTCGTCAGCCTTTATCTGGCTTAACCGTTAGGACAAAAAGGGAGAATTTAAATTTGTCTCAAGAGTTGATCGATTTAATCAAACAAGAATTGAACATTAAGGAGATAAAGTTTCGGTTTGGCCAAGGAGAAGAGGAATTCGAAATTGAATTGGAGACAAAATTAAATCAGAAATTGATTGAAGAAGGCGAGATTCGGGAATTAGCTCGTCAAATCCAGATTTTAAGGAAAGAGAAAGACTGTCGCTTGGATGAAAAAATTGAAGTTGTTGCTCCTTTGATGAGCAAGGATAAAAACCTGATTGATTGGCTTAAAAGACAGACTTTGACAATTAAGATAGTCCAAGGTAAAAAACTGACCGTCAGAAAGGCGAGTTAATTTTTTAGGTTTTAACAATGTTTAGACTGGCTTCTTTTAATTGGCTCATTTTTTTACCGACTTTGGCTTTACTGGCTCTCTCTTTATTGGTTGTTCGCAGTCTGAATCCAGAGGTTTTTACCAGTCATTTTACTTCCATTGGTTTAGGGTTGGTGGCTTTTCTGATTGCCAGCTTAATTGATTGGCAGATATTGAAGCGTTTCGCTTTCCTTTTCTATCTTTCGGCGATCTTCTTGCTTCTTTTAACTCTCTTTTTGGGGATTACCAGTCGGGGAGCTTCTCGTTGGTTGGATTTAGGATTTACCGTCTTTCAACCTTCGGAATTGATAAAACCGGGTTTAATCATTTTTCTTAGTGCTTATTTTAGTCGTTTCGACAAAATTAAACTTTCGCAAGCTCTAGTTAGTTTTCTTTTTCTTCTTCCTGCCTTATTTCTGATTTTTCTTCAGCCTGATTTAAGCAGTGCTTTGATTATTTTCTTACTTTGGCTCGGTCTAATTTTTGCGGCTGGATTAAATTGGCGTTTTTTTGCTTTGGGATTAGCTTTCTTTTTGATTGTTTCACCAATTGCCTTCCAATTCTTACAACCTTACCAAAGACAGAGAGTGGCTACTTTTATCGATCCTACTCGTGATCCGTTAGGAAGTGGCTATAATGTTATTCAATCAGTAACAGCGGTTGGCGCTGGTGGATTGGGAGGGTTTGGCTTAGGTCATGGTCCCCAATCACATTTGCGTTTTTTGCCGGAAGCTCACACTGATTTTGTTTTTGCTTCTTTGGCCGAAGAATTAGGCTTTTTAGGTTCCGTTTTGATCTTGGTTTTAATTTTTTGGCTTTGTTTTCAGCTTCTCCGAACGGCTCAAAAAAGCCAAGATAATTTTAAATATCTGGTTTCGATTGGTGTTTTTAGTCTAATTTTTTGGCAGGCTTTGATTAACATTGCCATGAATTTGGCGTTGTTGCCGGTGACTGGAATCACCTTACCGTTAATTTCTTTTGGCGGCAGTTCAATGATTTCTATTTTGGCTAGCTTGGGGATGTTGAATAGTCTGGCTGGATTCGGGGGCGGAAATAAGGTAAAATACGCTCTATGAAATTAGCCGTTATCAAAGTTGGCAAATCTCAATATCCGGTCAAAGAAGGCGAGGAGCTTTTGGTTGATCGATTAAAAAAAGATAACAAGCCGGTTAAAAAAGGCGATAAAGTTGAAATTGAGGAAGTTTTTTTGCTCTCCCAAGAAGGAAAGGTCAAAGTTGGTCGACCAAAGGTAAAAGGGGCCAAAGTCTCCCTTAAGGTTATAGAAGAAAGCCGGGGTAAAAAGATTCGGGTTGCAATCTACAAAGCCAAATCTCGTTATCGAAAAACTAAGGGTTTTCGATCGATTCACACTAAAGTGAAAGTAGAGAAAATTTCGACTTGAAAGTCTTTGTGAAAACTTTCCGTTGACTTTGTGAAAACTTTTAATTATTATTATAGGTAACTTATGTCCAAAACAAAAGCTGGTGGTAAAACTAGACAAAAAAGTCCTCGACCAGGGAAAAGATTAGGAGTTAAACTTTACGGTGGAGCTAAGGCTGACCCTGGTAAGATCATTGTTCGCCAAAGAGGAACAAAATTTCATCCTGGATTGGGAGTAGGGATGGGCCGGGATCACACTCTTTTTGCTTTAAAAGAAGGCTTGGTTCAATTTAGTCAGAAATTTGGAAAAAAGTTCGTTAGTATAGTTAATCAAAAGTAAAATCTTAAATGCCGACTCAAATGTCCGAGTTCGATATTGATAATCTTCAACCTAATCCGCTTCAGCCGCGGGGAAATATTACTCCCGAATCAGTTTCTGATTTAGTCGAATCGATCCGTCAGCACGGTATTTTGGAGCCCCTAGTGATTGCCAAGACGCCGGCCGGTTATCAAATTATTGCTGGAGAAAGGCGTTGGCGAGCAGCCAAGGTTGTTGGTTTGAAAGCGGTTCCGGTGATTATTAAAGAAACTAATCCTCGAGGAATGTTAGAAATGGCAATCATTGAAAATGTCCAACGAGAGGATTTAAATCCTATTGATCGGGGGAGAGCCTTTTCAAGATTATTGGAAGAATTTGGCTTGACTAATCAAGAAATAGCCGAGAGGGTTGGCAAGAGCAAGTCTTATGTTTCTAATTCTTTGAGATTGCTTGAATTGCCGGACACTCTTAAGGATGGTCTTATCAGCGGTCTTATCACGGAAGGTCATGCTCGTGCTTTGAGCGCTATTAGGGATCAGCAATTACTGATTGAAGCCTACAAGATTTTACTTAAAGAATCTGGTTCGGTTCGGAGAGCAGAAGATCTGTCTCGAAGGATGAAAATGAAAGCCGGTCGGAAAAAAGAGGTCAAGAACCTTGTTTCCGACGAGTTGGATCAAATAACCGAGGACCTCCGTCTTTCTTTTGGTGGCAGAAGAGATACTCGAGTAAAAGTTAATCGCTCCCAAACAGAAACTAGAATCCTTCTGACTTTTAAAGGTGGTCTGGAGGCAACCGAAGAACGACTTTTGAAAGTTTATCAAGGCTTAACCGGCAATAAGGAAGTCAAGGTAAAAGAAGCTAGTAATCAACCTGAGGCAAAAGATTGACTTGTTCTGGCGGCCAATAACGCAGCCAAGCTTTACCGATAATATTCTTTCTTGGTACCGGACCCCATTCTCTGGAATCAGAACTGTGAGAGCGATTGTCTCCTAATACAAAATATTGATTTTCAGGAACGGGAATTGACTGGTTTTCTTTCCAGAAACGACCACCGTAAGTAAACGAATCAGAAGAAAGATAGTCTTCAATTAATAATTCATCGTTAATATAAATTTTGCCGTCACTAACTCGAACGGTATCACCTGGCAAGCCAATAATCCTTTTAATATAATCATATTCCTCATTCTTGGGAGCCCTGAAGATAACGGTTTCACCTCGTTTTGGTTCTTTAAGCTGATAAGAGATCTTGTCGGTTAATAAATAATCGTTATCATGAAGACTGGGATACATGGAACTGCCTCGAACTTGATGAGGTTGAAACAAAAACAAATACATTACCACAAACATGGCCAAGGCAATCACGGTTACCTCGATCGCATCTAAAATCAAAGAGCCAACTTTGCGGAAGATTCTCATAAAAACGATTATACTCCTAAAAAAAGTTGCCCGACAAGAGGAGTTTTAGTAAAATGGACGTCATGGTCGCTTGGCTCAGTGGTAGAGCGCTCCGTTCACATCGGAGAGGTCAGTGGTTCGAATCCACTAGCGACCACCTTTTTAAGAATGATTGAAACAGAAGCAATTTCTCCTACTAATTGGAAACTACAGCTGATAGACGCTAGAAATCAATGGAGTCGGTGGGCGGGAGATGAACTGTATTGGACATCTGATTGCCAACAATGTCCTTTTCATTTTGAATGGAGATACACAGGTGACGGTAAAGCTGACACTTGTGAATGGGGAGTGGTTTACAAAAATTTGACTTACCCTTTGTTCGAGACTCGAAAAAAGCTTAGTGCCTGTGCAAAAAAAGGAAACGAGAGTCCAAGGGTGAATAAGGTAAGGCTATGCAAAGATAAAGGAATAGTTGAGAATGGTGGACAATCAAAGCAACCAATTTTCCCTGAGTTTATGGAAGTAACAGAAAGCGGAGGTGATATTTTTACTCTTCTTCTTAAGACCGAAATAGACCCTTAGGGCTTAGCTTTTTCTATTTTTATTTGACTGTTATTAAGAATTTTTTTTAATTTTTTAAAATCTCGGTTGATTAGTTTGCCGAAAATATTAACGGGACTGGCGGGGCGAATTCCTTCTGACGTACTGGCGGGTGTTTGACCAAAGAAGATGCAAAAAGCTTTGCCCGGAGGCCAGTAGCCGAGATCGCCTAAATCAACAACTGCCCTAGCGTTTTCTTCTTCGTCAAGAGAAACAGGGATAGAAAAATAAATTTCTTCTCCCCAAAGATTAACTTTGCTTTCAATGGGAAGTGCTTGCCAGATCGCTTTGGCGGTTTGACTCTTATTAAGTTCTGCTTTTAATTTAAGTTGACCAACGGAAACGAGAATGTTTTTCACTTGTGTAAATATTTTAACACTTAATTGTTTAAAATTGCCTGGGGAAGTTCGTTAATTTCGTTGATCCTAATGAAGCTGTCCAAAGGCAATCTTCTTAAGGCTGCTTCTCCGCTGTAGGACCGATGACTACCAATCAGGACCCCAGTCGCTCCTAGTTCTACTAGATCTTGCAGATCGGCTGAAAAATTATCACCAACAACCAGTAAGTTAAGGGGATCAATTCCCAATTCCCTTATTGTTTGTTCTTGCTGAGATGATTTGGATCGATAAACTGAAAGACATCTGATTGTTTCAAATTTACCTGCAAAGCCAGTTCTTGTTACTTTTCTTCTCGTCCATTCTTCTTGAGCATGGGTAATCAAAATTGTTCTTCTGCTGGTGGCATTAATTAGGTCAACCACTCCATGAGCGCCATCAAAAACTTCCGGAACATCTCGATCATAAATTTGACCAATTCGTTGTAGGGCAAGAATGACATGATTGTGTTGTTCTTGCAAACCTCGTTCTTTGGCTGCGAGGATGGTTGCTACTCTAAGAACAACCGGATTGACGCCAAATTCTGCTCTAATCTCCTGAATATTTCCACGCATAACCCATTTTTCGAATTCAATTGCTCGTTCCAATTGGGAATCTTGTCCTGTCCAGTTATTTCCAAAAATCAACAAACCACTAATATCTAACAAGGCTGCCTTAAAAACGTTTCCGGTATCAATGAGAGTGTCGTCAAGATCAAAAGCGACAGCGTTGATCCCCCAAGAGTTTAATTTTTCCCTAATCGCGGTGACGTTAACTTCGCTTAAAAGAATGGGGGCTTGTTCTCCGTTCATGAGCTCTTAATATAACAAAAATAGTCTTATAAAGAAACATAAGGGGTTAGTTTTTTAATTTGAAAGCGTTGTTTTGTTAGTTGAGAAAAAGATTTAATTTTGTTCATCTTTCTCAATTGGACGATCTTTTTAGCACTGGTAGGGCCAATGCCGGGGATTTTAAGGAGTTGATAAAAGGAAGCCTTGTTTAAATTGATTGGATAATACCGAGGGTGTTTCTTGGCCCAGGCGGTTTTAGGATCACTGACGTCATCTAAGAAGCCATTTTTATCCAGAGGAATGTCCCAGGGCGAGAATTTGTAGAAACGCATCAAGAAATCTGCTTGATAAAGACGATGTTCCCTTAGGGGAGAAGTTGGTTCTTTTTGAGAAAGAGGAGTATCTTCTACTGGTCTGAAAGCAGAATAAAAGATTCTTTTTAAGTGAAAGCTTTTATAAAGAAAGTGGGCGCTTTTGATGAACTCAAAATCATTTTCTTGACCAGCACCGACAACGAATTGAGTTGTTAAGCTGGGAGTTTTTTGACCTTGGTATTTTAATTTTTTTATTTCCTGGTTTATTTGTGAAAAAATGAAAAGCAAATCTTTGTTTAAGTCTTTTTCCGGTGAGAGGGAATTTAAACTGTCTGGAGTGGGGGATTCAATGTTTAAAGAAACTCGATTGGCGATTGAAAGAGCAGTTTTTAAGCAACCAAGGGAAGTTTGGGGCATTAATTTGAGATGCAAATAACCTCGATAGTTGAACTTCTGTCTCAGGATCAATGAGGTTTTAAGTGTTTGTTCCATGGTAAAGTCGGCACTCTTAGTCAAGGCGGAAGAAAGAAAAAGACCATCGACAAGTCTTTTTCGATAGACCAAATCAAAAGCTTTGGCCATTTCATCCGGTGTGGTGCTGGTTCGCTGACAAGATCGGTCTTTTCTGAAAGCACAATAATGGCAATTGTTTTTACAAGAATTTGTTTGCAGGACTTTGAAAAGACGGCAGACGCCGCCGTTTACTTTAGCGTGATAAACACCAGGGACGTTGGTAGTACTGTCAAAATCTTTTGGACCGCAAGTGTCATATCGAGCGCTGGGACCCAGGACAGAAATTTTTTGATAGAGGTTCATAGATTGATATTACCCGAAGGAAAACCGAAATGTCAAGAGAGAACTCTTAGGTTGAGAGTGGTATGATAAAATAAAAGAAGAATGAAAGGATTTTTAGAATTTATTCGTCAACAAGGAGTGGTGGGATTAGCGGTTGGTTTTATTTTGGGTGGTTCTGTTTCTAAAGTTATTTCTGCCTTTGTTGAAGATATTATTAATCCCATTTTAGGAATTGTCCTAGGATTGGCGAGTGGTTTTGAAAAAGCCAGTTTGGTGGTTGGTCCGGTTGAAATAAAATATGGCCATTTCCTTTCGGTTTTAATTGATTTTATCGTGATCGCTTTTGTGATTTATTTCTTCATCAAAGGCCTGGGTTTAGATAAACTGGATCGGAAAAAGAAGAAAATAGTATAGCCTCATGGTTTGATTATTCTTGTTTTTTTGGAGATGAAATAGAAAAGTAAATGAGACAAAGATTGGAACTTCCTTTTAGGCTGGTAGGGATTGGTGTTAGTTTAATAATCGCTGGCTTGTTATTGATCTCTAAACCCTCATTGGCGCTTCATGCTAAATCGTTGGGGGAGATTTTGATTGGGTTGCTGTCGGCGCTGATTGGTTTGCAGTTGATCAATTTTTATCTTAACTTGTCGGCAAGAAAGGTTAAAAAAATGGGGGCAAGAAAACAAACATCAACTTTGAGTTGTGTAAAAAAGAATCAGAAAATTTGATAGGTTCGAGTCCAGTGGCGGGAGCTGAACATCTTAAATCATTGCGTGACACCTTAAAATGGCTGATTGATAGCCAGAAAGATGGTCAATCTCAGGGCGATCAGTAAGTTTAGACTTTAATCAAAAGGTCAATGAGCTTCCTGTTAACAAAAACGTTGCTTCTTTTATGAATCCCCATAAACTTGATTACTTTTTTATCCGACAGCTTTTTTAGATAACGATCGCAGGTTGTGCGTGGGATTTCCAATTGTGAATTAAGTGTGGTACTGGTGATATAAGGGTGCGTGAACGTAAATTCTAAAACACGAATTAGATTAAGATTGGCTCTTTCTTTTTCAATAGTTGCCTTCGATGTTTTGAAAAGATTATCTATATTTAATGCTATTTGGCCTGCCGTGCCCGCTTGAGTTTCAAGAGCCTTGAGGAAAAACATTAACCATCGATGCCAGCTTTGATTCTTATCAATCTCCGATAACGTGTCTATATATTTATTTCTATGGGTTTCAAAATGTCCACTAGGGTAAAGAATGGGTAGATTTAACAGTTTTTGATCAATAAGGTATAGAGAGATTAGTAATCTACCCACTCTGCCATTTCCATCCTTAAATGGATGAATTGCTTCAAATCTATGATGCATGACCCCACAGGCGATTAGGGGATGGAGTCCTTGTCGGTTATTTATAAAGCGAATTAATCCTTCCATTAGTGGTTGGATTTGAGTAGCATCTGGTGGGATATATCTTGCTTCTGATCTATTGGTCCCACGTTTGCCAATCCAAACCTCATCACTTCTATACTTTCCAGGGTTCTTTTTTTGACCTCTCACCCCATGCAAAAGTCTTTTGTGTGTTTCGCGAATTAGCAGTTCGTTGACCCCAGACTTTGTTTTCCGCAGTATATCTAATCCCGTCAACATAGCCTCCTCGTAGTTTCTGATTTCTAACGCTTCATTCCTTTTCTCTTCGCTTTGTTCGGTTACATCGATTTGGAAGGCGTCTTCTATTGAAGCTTGAGTGCCCTCAAGTTGCGAGCTTGATTCAGCTTCTTTAGCAAGGATGGGTCTTATAAGGAGATTGGGGTTATGAATTATTCTGGATATTGGGTTTAATGCCGAGATAGCTCCATGGGTGGCAGCTAACTGATTTGCCAGATCAGCGTCATAAATATTCTCAAGAATAGGAGGAAATGGGTGATTTCGAAAAGTCAACATGTCGCCATTATATGATAATTGTGGGGAGATTGTCAACACATATCCCCAAAAGTGGGGACATGAGTATTCTGAACATTCATTTAATTAGGAAACTGATGAGATTAAGACAACTAATCCTCAAATTTTGAAGGCCTGTTGTTAGGAGAATGTCCTACATTGGAGAGTATTAGTTGAATGCCAAGGGTTGCTGTGTTTGCCTCGGAGTAAAAAATCATCAGGTGAGCCACTGTGGGGATACGAAGTTAAAACTGTCTAGCTCTTGAGGATTTAAGTTTGCGTGGAGCAATTTAACGCCATCCAGGCTGTAATCAAACTCAATCTTTTGGTTGCGGAACGTGTCCAATAGGGGGACAGTTAACTCATACTAAACTACCGTCAAAACAGTTAGTGACATACTACGATTATGAATATGCTTCCAGACGAAAAAGATCAGAAAATATACGGCGAGAATCTTCGCACTATTCGCGAAGAAAAATCGTTGTTTCGGGAAGAAGTCGCTAGATTAAGTAAGATTTCAACCACACACTATGCTGGTATTGAACGTGGTGAGGAAAATCCGACCTTTTCTGTGATTGAAAGTATTTGCAAAGCACTTTAGATTAAATCATCGGAGGTCTTACCTTTTTAATTTGTTTCTCTTTGCAGAAATCTATCCTCTAGAGTATCATTCAGGCAACATCACGTATGATTAGTTGTTGATGTAAAACTGCCCAAGAATAGGGTAGTTATGCTTAAAAATAATCTAGTCCTCATAATATTACAAAAAGAGCTTTCTCGTTTACTTTTCTTTTTGAATCCTTATTTTGCCTTACTGTTGCATTTTTTTGATGGAATTAAACCAGTACTCGCTATAGGCGCTCTAACCTTGATATCCATTTACGTTATCTACTGGCTTCTCAAGCTGTATCTAGCATGGAAAGAATCAACGAGGGTAGTAACATTTCTTGAAGTTACACCGCTCGCGCTCACCGAGCTCACTTCTTTTACAACCACTCAGCTATTTTCTGCCGTTCACGGACTTGCCAAACAACGGTCGTGGTTTGATCGGTTATTCGATATTAGCAAACACTATACGTTCGAGTTGGTATCTACAAAAGAGCGCGGTATTAGATATATCTTCCGCGTTCCTACAGAAGACAGTGACAGTATTAAAAAGAATCTCATTGCCTATTTACCCGGCGTTAAAATCACTGATAGTGCCGATTATTTATCCGTCCCAAATACAACTCATGGTCACATTCTCGAATTTGGTCTTTCTCGCCATTTTGCTCATCCTCTAAAGAAACAAGAAAAACTGGAAGAATACGATCCCATTGCCTATGTCACGGCCACGATGACAAAATTAGCAGAACATGAGCTTGTGGCATTTCAACTCGTCGTATCACCCATAGATACCGCATCTGCTCCTGAGGTTCGTAAACTCCAATCACTTTTCTTGGGGCACCAAGATATTGTGAAGCACGTTAGCCAAACCAATAATGGGCTAGTTGGTGTATCCTTCATGATTTTCTCATTTTTCCTTCGCGTACTACTACTTCCGATTGGATTAATTATTTTTCTATTCACCGAGGGACGAGAAGGCCCGTTGTTGCCCCTTCCCGGAGAATATAAAAACGACGAAACGAATAATGGATACAAGGAATTAGTCGAGGGGCAAATTAAACAAAAAATTGATCAACAGTTATTCTTTACGACACTCCGGCTATATACAGAGTCAGAAAACGTCGTTGCCCGTAAAAGAATCGAAAAGGGCTTCATTGCGGCACTTTCTCCCTTTACTAACGCCAGTTTCCAATCACTGCGGATCAAACGATTTATACGAATGCCGTTACTGGATAATCTAAAGAAATATTTTTTCGCTCATCGACTACCAAGTCTATTTGGATCGTCTATCTTGGCAACATCAGAAATATCCGACCTGTATCACTTCCCATATACCAGTACAACAAAAACTGAAGATATGGTCAAAGTGCATAGTAAAGAGTTACCAGCTCCGCGCTCAGTCAAAAATAATCAAAACTTGGACGTAGTATTTGGCAAAAATACATACGGCAATGTTACGACTAATATTGGCTTAACCGACGAAGACCGTTCCCGACATGTATATCTGATCGGTCAAACAGGCTCGGGCAAGTCTACCGTCATGTTCCATATGGCCAGTGATGATATGAAAAAAGGACGCGGAATAGCGGTGGTTGATCCACATGGTGACTTGGCTGAGGATTTAATTGCTAATGTCCCTGAAGAGCGAATAAATGATGTCATCTACTTCAATCCTTTTGATATCAAATATCCGGTCGGGATCAATCTTTTAGAACTCACCCCTAATCTTGATGATGACGAACTGGAGTTAGAAAAAGAGTTGGTGTGTGAAAGTGTGATTTCCATTTTCCGTAGAGTCTTCAACAAGGATGAGAATACCGATGCTCACCGGATTGAATATATCTTGCGTAACACGATCTATACAGCCTTCACTGTCAAAGACAGAACAGTATTCACAATCTATGATCTTCTAAACGATCCAGACTTTCAAAAGAGCGTCGTTAAAGATTTAACCGATGAGAACCTCAAGAACTTTTGGAAAAACGAGTTTGGCAAGGCTGGTAATTACCAAGTCGTTAAAATGGTTT
>CAYPPS010000006.1:0-21392 GCA_964412685.1 uncultured Gammaproteobacteria bacterium
GCAGAATTAATTTTTCATTCAGCTCGGAACCCATTGTCTAAAGAATTTTTATTGAAAGAGGCTTTACTTGCTCCTTGGCAGCTTATTTTTGCCATTGTCCCCGATTTTTTTGGCAACCCGGCGACTAGAAATTATTTCTTGAGCGATACTTACATTGGCAAAGTTCTTTACATTGGCTTGTTGCCCTTCATTCTCAGTCTGGTGGCTCTTTTTAATTTGAAAAAAAGACCGGAAACCTTTTTTGCCGTTCTAGGATTGTTCTTTTTACTGTTGTCTGTCAGCTCTCCTTTCAGTGCCTTCTTTTTTTCTCTGCCGGTTTTAAGTAATTTGTCTCCGACTCAAAGCCTTTTTTTGTTTCAGTTTTCTTTTGCTTTACTGGCCGGGTTTGGTTTAGACAAACTTTTACAAGCTAAGTTTAGTTTGAGAAATCTAACCCCTCTTTTTTTTGTTGGCTTCTTTTTTCTCGTTGCTGGTTTGGTTTGGCTGGTTCGACCTGCTTTTTTGTCACCGGTCTTTTTAGAAAATCTTTTGGTTGTCAAAAGGAATTTGGGCTATTCGGTTTTACTTTTTGTCTTCAGTGCGTTTCTTTATTTGCTTTTAATCAAGCTCAGAAAAGGGTCTTTGAAACAGGCTTTATTAATAGTAGTCTTGGTTTTTGTCATTTTTGATCTTTATCGTTTTTTTAACAAGATTACTCCTTTTAGTCCTCCGGAGTATGTTTTTCCGGAAACCAGCATCACGACTTTTCTGCGCCAGCAGGGACTTGATCGGTTTTGGGGTTATGGAACCGCTCGGATTGAAAGTAATCATAATGCCTTATTTGGTCTTTATTCTCCTGAAGGATACGATCCGCTTTATCCTTCTTTGTATGGCGAATTTATTCGTGGTTCTGAAGATGGTCGAATAAAACAAGCAGTTCGTTCGGACGCCAATATTGCTCCTGGTTTTGGTCGAACCGACTTGGCGGACAATCTTTCTCGTCAAAAAGTTTTACAAGCCTTGAGCGTGAGCTTGATTCTTGATCGAGTGGAGAATGGTAGTGATGAAATCACTTTTCCTCCCGATAAGTTTGAACCTATTTGGCAAAAGAACGGTTGGCAAATCTATCATTATAAACAAACTGCCCCTCGAGCCTTTTTGGCATCATCTGTCTCTTTTGTGGATAATTGGCAGAATTTCGGAGAAGAGTTTTTTGCTCTTGATTTTGATCCTCAATCTCAAGTGGTTTTAGGAAAATCGACAGATGTTTTTTCATTAGGACAAGGGGGAGTAGAAATTGTTTCTTACCAGCCGGGAGAAGTGAAAGTTGCAGTTGAAGCTGACGAACCGGGTTTATTGGTATTGACGGATACTTTTTATCCTGGTTGGCAAGCTACAGTAAACAGTGAGCCAGCGTCAATTATGCGGGCTAATTATGCTTTGAAAGCAATTGAGATTCCTGCTGGTCAATCGAGAGCGGTTTTCGTCTTTGACCCGGCCTCTTTTATGTGGGGTAAAATAATTTCCCTGATTTCTTTGTCCACTTGGTTAATCATGGCTGTTTTTATGGTAAGATTTGGGAAGGTAAAAAAGTAAATGGCAAAAATATATCTTTCTGTGATTGTCCCTTGTTATAACGAGGAAGAAAATTTGAAAAAGGGAGTCTTAAATCAAATGGCTACCTATTTGAATAAACAAAAATATCCTTACGAGGTTATTATCTCGGACGATGGCTCGACTGATCGAAGTGTTGAATTAGCAAAGATGTTTGCTAAAAAACATTCCCATTTTCGAGTGGTGGAAAACGAACACGGAGGAAAGCCGTTTGCGGTTAAGAGCGGTCTCGAACGAGCAAAAGGAAAAGTAGTTCTTTTTGCTGACATGGATCAATCGACTTCCATCAGTGAGTTTGGCAAACTGTTACCTTTCTTTAAAAAAGGTTATCCGGTTGTAATTGGCTCAAGAGGACGAAAACGAGAAGGATCTTCTTTGTTTAGGCTAATGGCTTCTAACGTTTTTATGTTGGTGAGAAAAAGTTTGGTTTTGAGCAACATTGCTGACACTCAATGTGGCTTCAAAGCTTTTGAAAGAAAAGTGGCTTTGGAGCTTTTCAACCAACTTCAAGTTTTTAGAGAGAAGGAACAAGTCAAAGGCTGGAGAGTAAGTGCCTATGATGTTGAGTTGCTTTTTATTGCCCGGAAACGGGGTTATAAAATTGCCGAAACGGTGGTTAAATGGCGCGACGAAGATGCTTCCAAGGGCAAAGAGCGAGAATTTGTTAAGGAATCAAAAGAAATGTTTAAAGAAATCTTGCGAGTTCGTCTCAATGATCTAAGAGGTCTTTACTGTTCTCCATCGAAGGACAGGAAGTTGCCGCGTCACGCGAAGCGGGATGCGGAGATTCATAATTAATAATGTTTTTTAAAGAACATCCGTTTTTAACTTTAGGGTGGTTGGCGGCCGTTTTCGGCCTTTTTCTTTATTCTTTCACTCAGATTGATTTAGGTTTGACCTTAACTCAAATTTCTTTTTGGCAGACAATCCAAACAAACTTTCAGTATATTGGCTATTTCAACCGACCTTTATCGACCAATCTCTTTTTGGGGATGATGTTTCTTTTGACTCTTTTTTATTTACTTTTTCTACGTCAAGGAGAAAAAGGCGGTTTGAAAAAGAAACTTGTCTGGCGGTTAGTTTTCTTGACCGCTTTTGTTTTGCTTTTTTCTTACAATGCTTTTTCCCACGATCTTTTCAATTACATTTTTGATGCCAAGATTGTCACTTTTTATAATGATAATCCGTACCAACACAAAGCCTTAGATTATCACGATGATCCAATGCTTGGGTTTATGCATTGGACTCATCGGACTTATCCTTACGGACCGTTATGGTTGGGATTGACGGTTCCGCTTTCTTTCTTGGGCTTTCAGAAGCTTTTATTTACTATTTATCTTTTTAAAGGCTTGGTGATTGCCAGTTATTTGGCCATTTGTTGGGTCATTTACCAGATTTTGGCGAGAACAAAAGGGAAAAAGGAAGCTTTATTGGGATTAGTCTTTTTTGCTTTCAATCCGTTGATAATTGTTGAAGGTTTAGTTTCGGCTCACAACGATTTGGTGATGATGGCTTTTTTAATGCTTGGGCTTCTTTTTTTGGTGAGAGAGAAACGACTACCGGCTTTTTTACTTCTCGGTCTTTCGATTGCGGTTAAATTTGCTACCGGACTGCTCTTGCCAGTCTTTCTGGTTGTTGCCTACCTACAAATAAGAAAGAAAAAGATTAATTGGGATTGGGTTTGGTTGTTTTCGGTTCTTCTGATGTTGGGAGGAATTATTGCTGCCTCTCTAAGATTAGAATTCCAACCTTGGTACATTTTTTACTGTTTACCTTTATTGGCTTTACTGGCTAAAAAGCAAATCCTTCAAGGTTTAAGTGTGATCTTTTCTATTGGTCTGCTTTTTTACTACGTGCCCTTTCTTTATTTAGGGAATTGGGATCCACCCATTCCCACTTTCAAAATCGCTCTTTTGGTTACCTTGGGAGTTTTCTCTTTAATTTGGATTATTTTCTTTGGAAAGGCTGGAGGAGGAAGAGGCAAAAAATCGTGATTTTCACCGTCAAAAATTTAGACGACAAAAATCTGGAAAGATTCCGACGAAGGAGAATTTGCTAAGATGTTTGAAAATGTCTATGGTGGTAAATTAGGCTATGAGTTTTTTAACAGAACCAGTTAGTCGAGAACAACTTGGAGTTGTTTTTCAGTTACAGTTACTCTGTCTTCGAGATCATCAGTTCTTTTCTGGGCGGTCATCACATCTCTGTCTAGATTTTTAAAAAAGTAATCTAGCTTCTTTTCTAATTTGTCAAATTGTTTGGTAGTTGCCAATTCTTTAAGATCATCTTTAGTGGCTTTTTTAGCTAATTGCCCCTCGACGGTTGTTAGTCGTTTCTCAATTTTTTTTAACTCGGTTCGAATATAAAGAAAATCCTCTCTGTCAACAGACTGGTCTTCAATTGTTCTTATTCGGGCCTCAATTGCGGAAATATCAGCCCCAATTGGTTTTAGTTTATCGTCTAATAGCTTGGCGAAATCTTTGAGAGTCATGGTGATTCTCAGCGTATCAGATTCTTATTAGTTTAACAATCTCTGTTTGCTGTATTTTTATTTTCTCTTTTATTTGCCAATCGTTGAGGATGATTTGTTTTTCGTCTTGGAGATCTGGACATCGAGGGAGGCAATAACTATCAATGAAAACTTTGTCTTTTAGAGATGGACAGGAATGTTGGTCGCAGATGAGAAAAAGGACCTGGGATTCATCGATGCTAATTGGGCTTTTATTTTCTAGAGCCAGGAAATATCTGAAGTGAGCGTCGGATGGGGATCGGTTGGAATCAAGCAGAAGAGAGAAAGGGTTTTCTCCAGTTTGATTAATAATTTCCTGACTGATTTTTTTTGTTTCCCGGAGATCATCTTGAGGGCTCAAGTTATTGAAATAGGAGTAGAGATTGAGAGTGGCCAAAAAGAAAGTTAATAGGAAAATAATTTTTTTGAACTTCATTTTTTCCAAGAGATGAAAGAAGTTGGCTAAAAAAAGAAAAGGAATTGGCCAGAGAAAAGCGACGTAATGAGATGGTAGTTGTCCGGGATTGAGAGTGAAAAAACCTAAAGCGGAAAAGAGAAAAAAGATTAGAGCCAGTTGAAAATGTCTTCGCTCTTTCTTAAACAACGGAATAAAGACGAGAATGATTCCTAGCAGGAAATTTACGAGGAAAAGAGGAGAAGCTTTTTTTGTAAGGGCAGTTAGGTTGGTAAATTGGTTGGCAAAATTGAAACTGGCTTCGTGGAGAAAGTTTTGGAGGAGAGTTATCTTTCTAATCGGGGCACGCTGAACTTCTTGAGGAGTGGTTAAGTTTTTAAAGTCAATGAAATCATTTTGGAATTGGAAGATTAGAAAAGGAATATAGGTTAAGAAGAAGAAAATTAAACCCCAAAGGGAATATTTTAAGAATTCTTGTTTGTCTTCTTTCTTAAAAAAGGTGGTCAACCACCATATTCCAAAAGGGAAAAGAAGAAACATTGCTGGGCTGTAGAGTTGAGTGACAATTCCTAAAGATGTTCCCAGGATTAAAAACCAAAGTTTTTTCTTTTGAATCTGGATTTGATAAACACTCCAAAAAGAAAGGAGAGTGAAAAAGGGAATTGGGCTGGGATTCCAGATTCCTTGGCTTCTGATTATCTCCTGAGAGGAAATGGCAAAAACAAGACTAACCAGAATGGCAATCGAATTGTTCCAGAGAGATCTGGTTAACTGATAGAGAAGAAAAATTGACCCTAAGCCAAAGAGGGTCAAAAACATGGTAGGGTAGAGAGGGTTGAAATTGCTGATTAATAGGGAAGGAATGAGGAGATAGTAATAAATTGGCCCGCCGTGGACGTCTTGATTGGAGAGAGGGCCAACGAGAGGAATTTGATTTTTTTTCAGAGAGAGGTAAATCTCCAAAAGATCTCGGCCTTGATCACCGAGAAAAGGAGCCAGATTTTCTAGTTGATAAAACCTCAAAAAAGTGGCGAGAAGGAGGATTAAGAATAATGGTAGATAGCTCTTATTTAAAACCGGCTTCAATTTACTTTAAAATTTGGCTATAATTGTCTTGATAAGGATTATAGAATGAAAATCCTCAAGAAACCAATCTTTTTGCTTTCCTTGCTGATTGTTTTTTACTTGCTTTCGCGAGTAATCGCTCTCGACCTTTTCCCCATTTTTACCGATGAGGCAATTTATATTCGCTGGGCCCAAATTGGCAAAGCTGATGCTGCTTGGCGGTTTATCTCTCTCACAGACGGGAAACAACCGCTTTTTACTTGGTTAAATATGTTGGCTTTAAATTTTTTCCGAGATCCTTTGATTGCTGGACGAATGGTTTCCGTGGCAGCAGGGTTGGGTACTTTGGTTGGTCTTTTCTTTTTGGGTCGGGAAATTTTTAAAGATACTTGGGTGGGATTACTGGCAGCTTTGGCTTATTTACTTTACCCTTTTGCTTTGGTTCACGATCGAATGGCTTTAATGGACAGTTTAGTGGGGACGCTTATTGTTTGGGCACTGCTCTTCCAAGTTCTCTTAGTGAGAAAGCTAAGATTAGATATTGCTTTGATTTTGGGGATGATCATGGGAGCCGGAATTTTAACAAAATCTTCCGGGTTTTTCGCTCTTTATTTACTGCCTTTCTCTCTCCTTCTTTTTGATTTTAAGAAAAAAGAGATGAGAAAAAGACTTTTATTGTGGTTGGGATTAAGTTTGATTGCCGTAGTTGAATCTCAGGTTCTTTATTCCATTCTACGGCTTTCACCCTTTTTCCATATGGTAGCCAACAAAAACACCGTCTTTATCTATAGTTTTGATGAATGGCTGACTCATCCTTGGCGGTTTTTATATGGCAATTTGCGAGGATTGTTTGATTGGTTTATTGGTTACTTCAGTTGGCCCCTTCTTGGTTTATTGCTTTTTTCTTTGTGGGGCGGTAAACGAGCCAAAGAAAAACTTTTGTTATTGATTTGGCTTATGAGTCCCTTTTTTGCTCTGGCTCTTTTTGGCAAGGTTCTCTTCCCCCGTTTTGTCTTTTTTATGACTTTACCTGTACTGCCTTTGATTGGCTTAGGTTTGTTGAGATTAGAGGAAATTTTGAAAAAGGAAATCTGGTTAATTATTTTTTCCCTCGGACTTTTCTTTCTCTGGCTGAGAGCCGATTTTCAATTATTGACCAATCCTTACCAAGCTTCCATTCCTAAAGCTGATTTAGGTCAATATTTGAATGATTGGCCTGCAGGTGGAGGGATAGATGAAGCGATTGTTCTTTTCGAGAAAGAAGCAAAAGATAAGCGGATTTTGGTAGTTACAGAAGGAACTTTTGGCTTACTCCCTTATGGTTTGGAGATTTATTTAAGTGGCAATCCCAATATTCAAATTCAAGGGGTTTGGCCTTTAGAGAAAGAAAACCTCACTTTTTTGTCAGAAGAAGAGGAGAGAGAAGTTTATTTAGTGTTAAATCAAATCCAGATCGCGCCTGATTGGCCTTTGACGTTAATGGGTAAATGGCAAAAAGGAGTCGGGATTGCTTATCTGGCGGTTTATCGCTTTGAGACCTTGGATTTTTTAAATGATCAAGAGGATTGAAGCTCCAAGGATCAGGAATTCTCGGGTTCTTCGATCCACTAAAATTCCGTTAAAGCTTTGGCGAAGGTGGATTAAAGCCCTTTTGCCATTCATTCTTCTTTTTTTTATTCTCATTGTGGCTGTTTGGCCGTTGTTGAAATCAGGCTTTTTTATCACTGATGACGGTGAGTGGATGGTTGTTCGTTTGACTGACTTTCACCGGTCTTTGGTTTCCGGAATGTTTCCGATTCGTTGGGCAGCCCGATTAAATCATCAGTTTGGTTATCCGGTCTTTAATTTTCTTTATCCCTTATCTTTATACTGGGGTGAAGCTTTCCATTTAATCGGTTTCAATTTTGTTGACTCAATCAAATTGGTCTTTGTCGCTTCTTTTTTCTTGAGCGCCTTTTTTATGTATTTGTTTACCAGAGAGTTGTGGCAGGACAAAAGAGCCGCTTTTTTAAGCGCGATCTTCTATTCTTTTGCGCCTTACCGATTTTTAGATGTTTATGTTAGGGGATCGATCGGGGAGGCGGTTAGTTTTATTTTTGTGCCTCTAATTTTTTGGAGCCTGCACTTTCTTAGTAAAAAGAAAAACTTTTTGATCCTAAGCTTGGGGGCAATTGGAGTGGCTGGATTAATTATGTCGCACAATATTATGGCGATGTTGTTTTTCCCTTTAGCTCTTTTTTATGCTGGCTTTCTGATTTCAAGGAAGCAATCTCTTTTAAAAGATTATGGCCTCCTCTTTGCCTTGGGTTTAGGTTTGGCTTTTTTCTTTTGGTTTCCGGCTCTTTATGATACTCGATTTATCATTTTGAACCAGGTGACTGTAGCTGATTTTGCTAATCATTTTCCCACTTTGGGGCAGTTATTGATTCCATCTTGGGGTTATGGACCTTCCTTGGTCGGTGGTCAAGATACCGCCTCTTATCAATTGGGGCTTTTTCAGTTAGGAGCTGTTTTGATTGCTCTGCTGCTTTTTTGGAAAGAAAGACAGAAGAGGATTTATTTAAAAATCTTTCTTTTTTTCTTTTTCGCCTCTTTGTTTTTAATGTTGCCGGTATCTTCTTTTATCTGGCGTAATTTGCCCATGATTCAACAGACTCAATTTCCTTGGCGCTTGTTGTCGGTGACGACTTTTTCTGCTAGTGTCTTGGCCGGAACAGTCTTGTTTCTTTTTAAAAAAGAATTATCCAAAACTTTATTAACTGTGGCACTAACGGTTTTGGTTGTTTTGGCCAGCTTCTCTTATGTAAAGCCAAAAGAATTTATTGACCGGGGTGAAGGTTTTTATGCCACCAATGAAGCAACAACCACGGTCAAGGATGAATATTTGCCGATTTGGGTTAAACAAAAACCAGAAGCACGACCAGAACAGCGAGTTGAAGTGATTGAAGGGAAAGCGGGAGTTGAAAATCTGGTCTTTAATTCTAAGAAAGCTACCTTTAATGTCGACGTTCAAGAAGCGGCGAGATTGCAAATAAATACTGTTTATTTTCCTGGCTGGCAACTTAAGGTTGATGATGAGATCAAAGAAATTCTTTTTGAGAATGACCGAGGGTTAATTATTTTTGAAGTTGACCAAGGAGAACATTTGGTGGTTGTCGAGTTTAAAGAGACCTCTTGGCGATTAGTTGCTAATTATATTTCTTTATTAAGCGCTGTTTTTGTTGCCGGTCTGATTGGTTGGTCTTTATTCCAACGGCTGCAAGGCAAATGCCGCGGTTCCGCAGAATGCGGGATAGCACAGCCACGGAAGAAGCCTTCGGAGGGGGCTTCATTTAAAAAGAAATGATCAAAACTTTAAAAAAGAATTGGTTGGTTTTACTGGTGGTTGTTTTTTGCTATTGGGCAATAAAGCCGTTCTTAAGTCAGGGATTTTTTCCCATGCACGACGATACTCAAGTGGCCAGAATTGGGCAGATGTTTACTGCTCTGAGTCAGGGCCAATTTCCGGTTCGTTGGGTGGGGGATTTGGGCTATGGCCTCGGCTACCCTATTTTTAATTTTTATGCTCCCCTAGCTTATTACGTTGGAGCCTTTTTGGCTCTTTTTACTTCCAGTTTTTTACTAGCAACGAAGTTGGCTTTTGCTCTTAGTTTAATTGTGGGAGCGATAACGGCTTTCTTTTTAGGCAAAGAACTTTGGGGAAAATGGGGCGGATTTTTGACGGCGGTTTTTTATACTTTCGCTCCTTATCACGCTGTTGATCTTTATGTCAGAGGAGCTTTAAGTGAACTTTGGGCTTTGGCGTTTGCGCCGTTGATTTATTGGGGGATTTTTAAAATGGCAAAGGCAAAAAAGGCTTCTTTGATTTCGGTCGCTATTTTTATTTTCGGTTTAACGGGAGTGATTCTTTCTCATAATTTATCGGCCTTAATTAATCTGCCTTTTATTGCCTTGGTTTGTTTAATGATTTTGGTTTTTGGAAAAAACCGGTTTGTTTTTCTGAAAAATCTGTCTTTGGGAACGGTTTTTTCTTTAGGCTTAAGTTGTTTTTATTGGTTGCCAGCGTTAGTGGAAATGGGGGAAACAAAAATCTTTGGTCAAGTTGGCGGTGGAGCTGATTTCCAAGACCATTTTGTTTTTCTGGATCAACTCTGGGCTTCTCCTTGGGGTTTTGGTGGCTCGGCCTTGGGAAGATTGGACGGGATGAGTTTTATGGTTGGCAAGATCCATCTTTTATTAATAGTCTTGGTTTTGTTTATTTTTTTGACAAGAATAGTTTTGGGGAAAACTAAATCTTTGCTTGTAGGTGGTTTAGTTTCTGGTGGTTTCATTTTGAGTCTCTTTTTCACTTTGTCAATTTCTACTTTCGTTTGGCAATCGATTTCCCCAATGGCTTTTATTCAGTACCCCTGGCGATTCTTGGGACCGGCAATTCTTTTCGGTTCGGTTTTGGCAGGGGCTTTTCCTTTTCTTTTGATCAAACAGAAAAACGTTAGAATCCCCTTGGTTCTATTTTTGTCAATTGTTTTAGTCATCTTTAGTCTTAAATATTTTCAAGTTCAAACTTTGGTTAATAAAACTGATGATGATTATTTAAACCAAGAGGCGATTAAATGGCAAATTTCTAAAGTTTCCGATGAATATTTGCCCAAAGACTTTCCTGTTCCACAGAAACAAGAAGAGGTTGCTTGGGACAAAATAGTTGTTTTGTCCGGAGAGGCGAAAATCAAAGAGCGAGAAAATCTTTTTTTGAGACAAGAGTTTTTGATTAAGACCGAAGGCCGGAGTGAGGTTTTAGTGAACACCGCTTTTTTCCCTGGTTGGCAAGCTAAACTGGACGAGCAAATAATTGTTCCGGAAATTTATCAAGGAAAAATGAAATTTGTTCTTCTTCAAGGGGAACATTGGTTAAAATTGGAATTTAAAGATACCTTAATTCGGAGAATCGCCAATTATATTTCTTTGGCGAGCCTTTTAGCTTTTCTTGG
Organism: uncultured Gammaproteobacteria bacterium; assembly: GCA_964412685.1. Classification (GTDB taxonomy): domain Bacteria; phylum Patescibacteriota; class Microgenomatia; order PFEM01; family CAYPPS01; genus CAYPPS01. Next base: position 10,571 of record CAYPPS010000006.1, read on the forward strand.
CTTCGTTTTTGTCCGAAAGAAAAAAAGTGCTTAATCAAATTCAGACAATTATTTTGGTTTGTTTTGCCTTTTTTTCTCTAGCTGGCTTCATTTTGGGGATAAAACAAACTACTTTTAAGAAAAGAGCTTATCGGCAGACTTTTATTTTCAATTTGATTGGGGCTTTTGTTTGGGCGGATACGATTGTCTTCGGCCCTTTCTGGTTTTTAGTGAGCCTTTTTTGCTTATTGACGAAAGATTGGCTGCTTTTCTTGTTGATTGTCTCTGTTTTCTGGGCAGTAAGAAGCTTGGGAGAAATTGTCTATTGGTTAAACGAGCAGTTTGCCGGTCTTAATCGCAATCCGCCCGAGAAATTTCGTCTTTATCCACTTTTTAAAAATGATTCCATTTGGTTTATCTACCAGATTTTCTGGCAATCTGTTTTAGTGATTACAATTATTACTTCTCTTTATTTTGCTCGTCTTTGGTTAAGGACAGTTTAACTACAGGAATGCTATAATTTCCAGACAGATGGACACTAAAGAGGTTGGTCCTAAGCTTGAATATAATTTAGCCGGTAGTGGGTTGTTGACAATTAGACCGAAGGATTTTTCTCGGTTGCAGGAAGAAGTGGTTAAGGCTGGCTTCCGTCACGCTTGCATTCTTCCCTTTCATGCCTTTGATAAAGATGAACAAGCGATGGCCAATTTGATCAATTCCCCTTTGCAAGTTGTTCATTTAGAAGAAGCTTGGAATCCGCTTGATAAGGAGGGATGGACTCGGTTGGCTTGGGCCGCTTTGGGGCATTTAAGACGCTTTTTGGGTGACAAAACAGAACCGCCAATTTTGCAGGATGCGTTTCTTTTCCCCAGCAAGGCGACCTGCGGGCGTTTCTTTCAAGAGATGTTTGAGGCTTTTCCTGAAGCTAAATTTATTTCCCATGGATTTCGTTCCGATTTTTCTCCTAAACGGTTGTTGTTGGAAATAAATCCAGGTATTGAGCTCTCGGCTCAGGAGATTATTAAGGAAACCGAGAAACAAGGGATTAGTTTGGTTTTTGACCCTAGTCATTTACTTAAAACTGACAGAACTACAAGTCTACCTAACGCTCCGACAACTACACCTAAAGATGAATGGGAAAGACAATTTACTACTTTTGCTGCTTCCGGTCGGCTTGAAGTAGTCGATATTAATCCCGGAAAAGATGGCGAGAGTGTTAGGGATTTGCGTTTGGGGAGGGGTCGCTTAAAAGAGCTTGCTTTGGCGGCGAGGGAAGTGAAAAGTGTTAAATTTTTGCGGGTGGAAATTCCCACCCCGGCGGTCCAGCAAATACCTGGCTCGCCTCTGCAGGCGAGAGGATTCGAGTTCTTGAGAGAGATTGGCCAGGCTCTTGGTTCGTAAAAACCTCCACCCCCGGCGTGGAGGTTTCGGAATTTGATTATGCTAGAATGGCTTCATGAGTGAACCGGTAACGAAGGCGATGGATGTGTCAGAACTTGATTTTGACATTGTTAAACATCGTTCGGCGGTTGGGGTCGCCTCTTTTTTGGTTCGGATGGTTTTCCTGCAATTGGTGACCTTTGTTTCCAGTGTTTTTGTTTCTCGCTTCCTGGGTCCATTTGCTTTTGGGGTTTACGGAATTGTGGCTAATTTTGTTTTCCTTTTCATTTATTTTTCCGATGTTGGCTTGGCGGCCGCTTTGGTACAAAAGAAAACAAAGTTAAAGAGAAGAGATTTAACCACTACTTTTACGATTCAACAATCGTTGGTTTTGACTTTGGTAGTAATCATTTTTATTGCTTTACCCTTGATCCAACCGTGGTTGAAGTTTGGATCTGATGGTCTTTGGTTGGGTCGAGCTTTGGCGATTTCTTTATTCTTGGCTTCTTTAAAATCGGTTCCATCAGTTTTACTAGAAAGAAGATTAAAATTTAATTTGTTGGTAATTCCAGAGATAGCCGAGACAATTGTTTTTAACGTTGTTTTAGTAACCTTGGCTATTCTTTCTTTTGAAGTTAAAAGTTTTACCTATGCAGTTTTAGCTAGAGGATTAGTGGGGGTTTTGGTTATTTATTTGGTCGCTCCTTGGCGAATCGGTTTTGGTTTTAACAAAAAAAGCGCTAAGGAATTGCTTAAATTTGGTTTTCCTTTCCAACTTAACAGTATTTTAGCTTGGTTTAAAGATAATTTAATGGATAATGCCGTTGCTTTAATTTTAGGCTCTCCGACTGCTTTTGGTTATTTAAGCTGGGGAAGAAATGTTTCTCATCAACCGCGAAAGATTATGGATAGTGTTCTCCGGGTTTTATTTCCAGTTTTTTCTCGCCTTCAGGATAGAAAAGATATTTTAGCTAAGGCTTTAAGTAAGACTTATTTCTTGCTTGGAGTGTCAATGTTCCCGGCAATCGTTGGGATTTGTGTTCTCATCAAACCTTTGATTTTGTATCTTTATGGTGGACCCAAGTGGTTGCCAGCCGTTCCGGTGGTTTATTTCTTGTCGATTGCTTTACTTTGGGGAATTTTCAATTCGGTTGCCACCAGTGCTTTAAGTGCCATTGGCCAAATAAAGGTGGTTTTGAAATTTATGGTGATGGTAACGATTGCCACATGGGTTTTGACTATACCGATGACTTTAATTTGGGGCTTTCAAGGAGCGGCCGCCTCTTTCGCCATTTCTGGAGTAGTTTCTGTTTGGTCAATCAGAAAATGTGCCCAAGTGATTGAAATTAACTTTATTCGCGATATGGGTTCAGCGGCAATTTCTTCTCTAATAATGGGAGTAATTGTTTATTCGCTAGGTCGTTTTTGGGTTGACGGTTTCTGGCCGTTGGCAGCCGTTATTGCTTTAGGAGTAGTAATTTATTCAAGTTTAATTTTTATCTTGGAAGGTCAACGTTTGCTGAAAGAAGCCACTAATGTCTTAGGTAAACAAGTCAACTTCTCTATGCTTGTCAGAAAAAGAAGTTTGAGGTAGTGTTTATTCTTTGGCCTTCCTTCTTGTTTGAGCTTATATTTGAAGGTGAGTAGTTGAATTTCTTTTAAAGATATTTTTTCAAAAAAGTCGGTTCCGATTCTGCCGGCAAAATCGGGAGCGTTGTCGTAAGTGACTTTTGTTCCAAATTGTTTTTCCGCCATTGTTTGCAAGGGAGTGCCTGGATAAGGGAGTGCCAGATTGATAGGGAAAGGGTAAGGAATATTGATTTTGTTCTTTATCATGAATTTTAAGGTATCGATAAAAGTTTCTTTAGTTTCTCCGGGAAGTCCGAGAAGCTTGAAGCAACCAACCGCAACTTGGTGTTTTTGACAGATGGCAATCGCTTTTTCAATTGTCTCGATACTAATATTTTTTTTGGAGAGGTTTAAAACTTTTTGAGAGCCAGATTCGAAACCGAAGTTGATAAAACTGCAGCCAGCTTGCTTCATGGTTTTAATCATTTTTTCATTAATACTGTCAAATCGGGCTTCGCAACCCCAATTGATTTTAATTTTCTTTTTAACAATTTGTTGACAGAGCTCAATCACTCTTTTTTCAACAATACAGAAACTTAAATCTTGGAAATAAATCGCTTTAATTCCGTGTTTTTGACTGAGGAGCGCCATTTCTTTAATGGCGGATTCAGTTGAACGGAAACGATAGGTTTTTTTGTCTTGATACATTTTCTTAAAACAGAAGACACAAAGACCGGGACAGCCTCTTGAGGAGAGCATGATGGAAAAAGGGTGATCGTCTCCGATTAATTTTGGGCCATTGAAATGATCAGAAAGAGGACCATAGTCCTTCATCGACAGCAGATTGTAATCAGGGATTGGTAATTTGTCTAAATCATTAAGATAGGGACGATCGGGGTTGTGAATCAATTTCTTGTTTTCTCGGAAACAAATGCCTTTGATGGTTTTTATTTTTTTGGTGTCCAACGGAATATTTTGGCCGATTTCCTCGATCGTTAGTTCCGGTTCACCTTTAATGAAAATGTCGGCTTGGGGAATTTTTTTGAAAACCCAGTCAGGAGAAGCGGTTATATGGGGGCCAATGAGAATTATTTTTACTTTCGGTAGAATTTTTTTTAGCTCTTTCACTAAGGTTGCCGGTTCTTTGATCGTTGGCAAAGGACATTCCCAGCGGTCTAGGGCGGCTGTGTTTAAAATGATGAGATCGGGTTTTTCTTTTTGAGCTAGCTTGGCTGTCTCTGAGTGGGTTAATTGTCGTAGATTAGCATCAATTAGTTTTATTTTTTTGCTTTGGTCTTTGAGCCTGGTAGCACAGAGGAGTAATCCTAGGGGTTGATTTTTCCTGGAGTTACCCATGGCAAAAAGACCTCTTTGGAAATCTATCTGACGAGTGTTGATGAGAAGAATATCAATCATAGTTTAGTCTAGCACAAGGTAGGTTGAGGCAAAAAAGAACCCTGCCCGGATTGGTGTGTCCATCCGAACAGGGCAATGCTGATTGCGCTTTGTTTTTTAATTATCAACTGCTACGATTAGCGCAACAATGACGGTCGGAATGATCATCATCAAGTCTCGTGGACCTCTTAGTGTTAGTAGATGATAAATCACTCCTCCAGCGACGAGAATCACCAGTCCCCACTTGGCGAATCTTTCGGCGGTAAACATTCCCGATTCTCCGTCATACAACCAAAACCAGACGGCGGCAACAATCAATAGCGCTGTGACTGGGATGAACGGCACAACCGTACCCATTTTCCTCTCCTTTCTCTTTACTAGCGGGCAAATAGCAGGTAAATAAAGGTGCAAGAAACAATACTATCATTTTGGAGGTATCAGATCAATACTATAGGCAATATTTTTGTTTGTTTAAGGCGTGATATTGTTTATGGGAAGGAAAAAAAAGAGGGGGAGTTTCAATCGCATCGTTGCAACGAGACTCCCCCGTCAGCCCAGCCCCCCTGGGCAAGCAGAATTATAGCATATCTCTTTCCTTTTTAAACCGGTTTCAAAATGATAGAATTTAAAGGTATGAGTAAGATCTCCGTTATTCTGGCCGTATTTAATGAAGAAGAGAATATTGAGGCGTGTTTAAAGACGGTTAAAGGTTGGGTAGATGAGATTGTGGTGGTTGATGGGTCGAGCAGTGACAAGACGGCTGAATTAGCCAAAAGGTACACTAAACGAGTTTTTATTCGCGATAATCCAGTCATGTTCCACAAAAACAAACAATACGCGATTGATAAGGCAACGGGCGACTGGATTTTATATCTAGATGCTGATGAGCGAGTCGAGAAACCTTTGCGTGAGGAAATTCTTAAGATAGTTAGAAAAGATGAGTTTGACGGTTATTTTATTCCTCGCAAAAATATTATCTTTGGTAAGTGGATTAAAAATTCCTTGTGGCATCCCGATTATAATTTACGCCTGTTTAGAAGGGATAAAGGAAGGTTGCCTTGCAAGAATGTTCACGAACAGCCGGAAGTTAAAGGGAAAGTAGGGCGATTGGAGAATTATTTGCTTCATTACAATTACCAGACTGTCTCTCAGTTTGTCAGGCACATTAATGATCGTTACAGTGAAAACGATCGGAACGTTTTTTTGAAAGAAGGAAAAAAGATTCATTGGTATGATGCGGTTCGTTTCCCGGTTAATGATTTTTTCTCTACTTTCTTTGCCCGCCAAGGTTATAAGGACGGCCTTCACGGTTTGGTCTTGAGCCTACTCCAGGCTTTTTCTGCTTTGGTTACTTTTGCCAAGATTTGGGAGGCTCAAGGTTTTAAAGAGGAAAATCCGACCAATTTCTTAGATAAAATGAGAGTTGAGCTCAAGTATTCCAGGAAAGGTTTTACTTATTGGTGGGCAAACTCCAAACTAGAAGAAACCGGAAATCCTTTTAAGAAGCTTGTTTTAAGATTTGTAAGGAAAGTAAGTTCATGAATAATCTTTCTTTGTTAAAGAAAATCTTGCTTGGTTCAGTGGTTGTCTTTCTGGTTGGCAATCTTTTGGTTCTTAATTATTTGTCTTTTTTCAAAAAGCCAGAGGGAGAAAAAATAGCTCTTTCTCAGGTCAGCCCAACACCAACTGCCCTTTTGGCCAAAGAAACAACAAGAGAGCCGAATTTGAGTGTTTGTCCTCAAGGCTGTCTTGATTTAATTGACACCTCTGTTAATGAAACGGACCAAGCTAGTCCGGTCGTGGAATCAGACAAAAAGGAGACAATTCAAAATTTGGTTAAGGAGATTTTTATTCCTTTGGGATCGGGACAATTTGAAGGCAATGATTGGCAGCTTTTGCCGGGAACAACAACTACCGTTAACACCAGTCTTTATCGAGGCATCAAGTCAGTTTTTCTGCAGGCCTCTCTGGGTATTCCCAACGCTTCCGGTAAGGTGGAGGCGAGACTTTATAATTTGACTGACGGGTATGAAGTTTGGGGCTCTCATATTGAAAACCAAGGAGGAGGACTCAAAATGATTAGTTCAAGCGGTTTTGAGTTGCCTAAAGGAGAAAAAAATTATCAACTCAGGGTTCGTTCTTCCATCGGCTCTCCAGCTTTGGTCGGTTTGGCCAGACTAAGAATTATTTTGGAATAAGTAGATGATAAAAGTTTTTGCTGTTGTTCTTCACTACAAAGGGAAAGAACTTACTAAAAAATGCCTTGCTTCTCTCTTATCTCAAGAGGGAAATGGTTTTGAATTAGAGATTGTTTTAGTCGATAACGCTTCTCCAGAACCGTTGAAAGACTTAAAGAAATCCAGGAAAGTCCATTTTTTGCAAAGTAAAAAAAATCTGGGTTTTAGTGAAGGCAACAATCTGGGAATTAAATTGGCTTTAGAAAAAGGAGCCGATCTGGTACTTATTATTAATAATGACACTTTAACTGACAAGAAGTTGATTAGTGATTTATTGAAGGTGGTGAAAAAGAAAAAGACGGGCGGTATTTTTTCTCCCAAAATTTATTTCGCCCCTGGATATGAATACCACCAGGCTCGTTATAGGAAAAAAGATTTAGGGAAAGTAATCTGGTATGCCGGTGGTCAGATTGATTGGGCCAACATGTTGATCTCTCATCGAGGAGTGGATGAGGTTGATCAAGGTCAGTTTGATCGGGTTGAAGAAACAGAGTTTATTTCCGGCTGCTGTATGTTAATTCGGAAAGAAGTTTTTAATCGAATTGGTTTCTTTGATCCGAAATATTTCCTTTATCTAGAAGATGCTGATTTTGATCAACGGGCCAAAGTGGCCGGTTTCAAGCTTTGGTTTGTTCCTCAGAGTAAGCTGTGGCATTTCAATGCTGGTTCTTCTCGTGTGGGAGGGGATCTTCATGATTATTTTTTGACTCGTAACCGACTTATTTTTGGTTTGCGCTTCGCTTCTTTGAGAACAAAATTGGCTTTGATGAGAGAAAGTTTGAGGCTTTTCTGGGGAGGCAGAGCTTGGCAGAAAAAAGGAGTGATTGATTTTTACTTAAGAAGATTAGGTAAAGGAAGTTGGGGTTAAATTTTTATTCCGCTTCTTGTTAGAATAGAGAGTGATGTTTGGTAAAAAAAGGAATTTTAAAAACCAGAACTGGTTTGATGTTTTTGCTCATGCCGCTGAAGGGTGTTGGTACGGGCTTAGAACTCAACGCAATTTTAAAATCCACCTTTTCCTTTCTTTGCTTGTTTTGGGGTTAGGTTTGTGGTTGGAGGTTTCTTTTGAGCGCTTTCTGCTTTTAGTGATGGCAATTATTTTTGGTTTTACGGTGGAGATGGCTAATACCGCTTTTGAGAAAACAGTTGATTTGGTAACTGAGAAGTACAATCCTAAGGCCAAGATTGCCAAAGATTTAGCCGCTGGAACAATGTTGATGGCTTCTATTGGTTTGGCGGTTTTAGGTTTTTTGATTTTACTGCCTCCGCTTTTTGAGAAATTATTCGGTTTTTAAACATGAAGACAGAACTTTTTGCTTGGTTGAGATTAGAGAAAGAGGATTTGGATAAAAGAATCAGAAATTACCCTCGTTTTCGATTGGTGTTGCTCTTTGCTTCTTTCGTTGCCTTTTTTGTTTCTATTTTTTGGCTTTGGGGAAAAACCAATTCTCCGGAAATAATTTTTTTGGATCGACTTTTGGTTAGCTGGGCTCAGGAAGCGAGGACGCCTTTTTTAGCCGATTTGTTTGGTTGGGTGACTGTTCTGGGGAGTAGTTATTTTGTTTTTAGTGCTTTTCTGGTCTTAGGGACAATCTTGTACTTAACCAGAAGAAAACGAGCTTTGATGGTGGCGATAGTCTGCTTGGTTGCCAGTGGGGTTTTTGTTTTGTTGCTTAAAGACTTTTTTAATCGCCCTCGGCCTTTGGAAAACTGCCTCAGGAATGATTGTTTGGCTTTTCCTTCCGGTCATACCACTTTAGCAACTTATTTTTATGGCTTAATTGGCTATCTTTCCTTTCGTTTCTTACCCATTCCTTTGACTAAATTTCTTCACTTAATAACAATCCTTGGTTTGATTGTTTTTCTGGTAGCTTTTAGTCGAATTTTTTTACAGGCTCACTTTTTAAGCGATGTTATGGCCGGTCTCTTTTTGGGAGGAGTTTGGTTAACCTTAACAGTTTTATTAATCGATGTCCTTTATTAAAAAACCATTTTTGACCGTAGTTATCCTTGCCAAAAACGAAGAGCAGGTGATTGAAGATTGTTTGAAATCTGTTCGATGGGCAGATGAATTAGTTCTGATTGATTCAGGTTCTACCGATAAAACAATAGAGATCGCCAAAAAATATGGTGCGGTAATTAAAAAGATTAACTCTCAAGGTAAATTAGAATTTGCTCGTTGGCGCAATGAAGGAATAAAAATGGCTCGAGGGAAATGGGTGCTTTATCTTGATGCTGATGAGCGAATTACCCCTGGTTTAAAAAAAGAACTTTTAGGATTAGATCAAAAAGGAGAATTTACCGCCTTTGAAGTTCCCCGAGTTGATTTTTGGTTGGGCCAAGAGGTTCACTTCGGAGGTGCAGTGGCCGATTTAGTTAAAAGACTTTTTTTGAGAGAATCCTTTGGGGAATGGCGAAGAGATTTACATGAAGATCCGGTCTTTAAAGGTAAGATGGGTCGACTCAAAAATCATTTAGAACATTACACTCACCGGGATCTGACGTCGATGATGGAAAAGACGATTAAATGGACCAAAATTGAAGCCGATCTTCTTTACCAAGCTAATCATCCACCAGTAGTTTGGTGGCGATTTTTTAGGATGATGTTGACTAAATTTTGGGAAAGAGTGATTGTTCAACAGGCTTGGCGTGATGGTACCGTTGGTTGGATCAATGCTCTTTTTGAAGTTTTTAACACTTTCATTATTTACGCTCGTTTATGGGAAAGGCAAAATGAAGAAAATAATAATAAAACTTGAAGCTTTAAGGCAAAGAAGAGCATTTGTTTTTTTAGAAAAAAGATGGCCTTTTCTGGTTATTCTTTTAGCTTTGTTTATTTTTGGCTTGCCTTATTTTATCCAGGGCCTACCTCCCTTTCCGTCTGCTTTTTTAGTTAATCGTTTTCCGCCCTGGCAGTACTTTTATGGCACACCAATTAAGAATGATGCCATTCCTGATGTGGTTACTCAAATGTACCCCTTTAAGCACTTAGTGGTTGAAATGTGGAAGACGGGTCAAATTCCTTTTTGGAATCCTTATAGTTTTTCCGGTACTCCTTTTCTGGCTAATTTCCAAAGTGCAGTGTTTCATCCGTTGAATTGGCTCTTTTTTCTATTGCCGGAAATCGATGCTTGGAGTTTGCTTGTTTTGGGCCAGATTGCTGTGGCCTTGTTTTTTACCTATCTTTTTGCTCGTCAGATTGGTTTGAGTAAATTGGCAGGAGTATTAAGTGCTTTAGCTTTCGGTTTTTGCGGGTTCATTACTACTTGGTTGACTTATGGCACTCTAAGTATGGCCATTGCTTTTTTGCCTCTGGCTTTATTCTCACTGGAGAAAGTCTTTAAGAAAAAATATTTCTTTTTGATTTTATTGTCCTTATCTTTACCTTTTTCATTTTTTTCCGGCCATATTCAAACCAGTAGTTATTTTACTGGAGCCATCCTCCTTTATCTTCTTTTTAAGTTGGTTGAAACGAGTCGGGTAAAAGAGTTTATTTTGGGGGTAATTTTCTTTTGTTTAGGTTTGGGCTTAACCTTAATTCAGGTTTTGCCCACGCTTGAACTCTATTGGCTCAGCGTTCGCTCCGCCAGCTTTGGAGTTTCGGAAGTAATCCCTTTTAAATATTTAATTACTTTGTTGGCGCCTGATTTTTACGGTAATCATGTTACCAGAAACAATTGGTTGGGAAATTACGTTGAGATGACTGGCTTTTTCGGCGTCATTCCGTTCATATTGGCTCTTTTGGCCATTATCTATGTCAGAAACAAAAAGGTTTTTTTCTTTTTCTTATTGTTTGTTTTGAGTTTACTTTTAACCTTGCCTACACCTTTGCTTGATCTTTTGGTGGCTTTAAAGTTACCGATTCTTTCCAATAGTGCCGTAGCGAGAATCATGTCTCTGGTCGGTTTTAGTGGCGCTGTTTTGGCGGGTTTTGGATTAGACGGGTTGAGTAAAAGCCTCAAGGAGAAGCAATGGAAGCCAATTGTTTTAAGCGGTCTTGTCTTTTCTTTGATTGTGATTGGTATTTGGCTCTGGCTTTTGTTTTCTCCTCCTTTTCCAGCGGACAAAATTTTGATTGCCAAAAGGAATTTTCTTTTACCCAGTTTTATGGTGGGGGCTTTTGGGGTGATTATGATCGGCTATGTTTTCGCGAATCGCTTCTTAAAGCACAAAGAACTTAAAAAAGCCTTGTTAACTTTAGTTTTGGTTGCCTTAGTTGGTTTATCAGCTTTTGATTTATTAAGATTTGCTAAAAAATGGAC
>CAYPPS010000007.1:0-19627 GCA_964412685.1 uncultured Gammaproteobacteria bacterium
TAAAAGCAGCCTTTACTACATCTGCTGATATTGTCGGTGCAGGAAAATGCCAAAGCTATTGGCTTTTTGAAAAAAATAGTTGGATGAAGGTCCAAAAAACAGGCTTTTCAAAACTCATTTTTGATAAATTCTCCCCAATAAGTAAAAGCAGAAAAATACAGCGCAATTTACTTTTTTCTTCAAAACGAATTAGGCCGTTTAACGATCCATACCTTTTTAACCTTTGTTTTGATAAGCAAAAAACCCATGAAGCGCTAAATGGTTTTTCTATACCCACAGTAACAATAAGAGACAGTACAAGACAAGGTGTTATAAAGGCGCAAAAGCTTCTAAAGGAAAAAATAGCTCAACATCAAAACAAAAATGACTTTTCAGAAGAGGTAGTAATAAAGGATAGATTTGGAGCTGGTGGGTTAAATGTTTATAAATTCGGCAACGACCAGATCGAAATGATGATCGCCTTAGTAAAAAAGCATAAAAACGTATCTTTTGTCATCCAGCCTTTTGTGAAAATGGATAAAGGTTTCAGTTTTGAAAATTCTTTTAAACCAACCGATATAAGGCTAATATTTTTAGGACAAAAAATTATTCAGACATACATTAGAATTGCCAAAAATGGGGATTTTAGGTGCAATGAGCACGCAGGTGGGTTGCTAAAATATATATCCAAAAGCGAAATTCCCTTGGAAATAAAAAAAGGTTCTAAAAGAATAGTCGATATCTTGAATAAAAAGTTTTCGTTGTATGCTCTTGATTTCATGATCAGTAATAACGGTAATATTTATCTACTGGAAGCAAATACCGGACCAGGGTTGGATTGGAATTTATCAGTTAAGAAAAATGAAATTGAATCAAAGAAACTAATAAGAATCATCATAAAAGAAATAAGTAAACGTGCAAATTTATCCAAAAACACTTCTGAAAAGAAAGTGGTAGTTCCCGCCATAGACACTCCACCAATTGACGAGTATCAGCCCCTCCCAAATCTATTAACGATAACTCAGACGACTTAATTTTGTTACTAGTTTATAGAGTATTCTTTTTTTCAATGTCTCAAATGTCTTATTTAGCCTCAATTAAGATATACTTGGAGAAGAACCTATGGGTCTAGGGGGTGCTAGACCGATCTGCTCAGCCAAACAGAACGAAAAATCAAACGTATTAAGCTTTAGGTTTTGTCGTGGATAAGCAAACAGTTTCTAAGCTTCCTGCTTATTGGAGTCGAGAATAGAGATCAACGATCTCCAAAGAACCACCAAAATTGATCAAGACACCACTAGGAGGAATGGTCGCAAGAAGACTGTCTGTCGTTTGACCTTGAACCTCTATAGATCCGCGTGGAAGCCGGGCCGAGGTGATTCTTACATCACACATCTTTATTCCAGGAACATATACCGACAAATCCCCGTCTTCCGATAGAACTCCTTTTAAGGCTGCGGCTCTTCCCTGTTCTAATCTATCCGCATCGTATCGATGTTCTTGAAAATCATCTTCCTGAATAGCACTTAATGGATAAATTTCCACCTTTAAACCTCCCAATCTTCTTTCCCCCACTGCCCCTCCTTCTTGCACTGTGATTACCTCTTCTCCAGTTAAACTTACCGTTATTTGTCGTGTATCCGCCTCAACCCTCATGTGATATAAATACCATAAATACCAAATTTATGAAAGATTTTGAGTTTATTTAATAGTCAACATGAATTATAAACACACTCAAATCGGATACCTGATGATATTTATTTTTCTCGTTGTGGTCGTGCTCTTCGGAATCGTTTTGAAACTAGCCGGTTTAAACCCCGTTCTTGTTGTCACTTCGTTTCTCATTTTGTTTCTGCTTGCTTCTTTTATCTCACTTAAGGTAATGATCGATAAAAAACATTTGCGGATTAAATTTGGTTATGGCATATTCACAAAACGCTTTGAGCTCGAGAAAATAGTTTCAGCTAAAACAGTAAAGAATGCTTGGTACCACGGATGGGGTATAAGAATCTGGTTTTGGCCTTACATGCGGATTTATAATATTTCTGGTTTTGATGCCGTTGAGATAAAAATGAAAGACGGCAAGAGATACAGAATCGGCACGGATGAACCTAAAAAACTAGAAGTCGCCATCACTCAAGCAATTAAACGATAAGCAGTTATTTTTTCGTCCAATTTATTTGATTCGATTTTAGTTTAATTCTTCTGTAAGCCGCCTTGCTTCTTCTCTTGTAGAAATCACCATATATTCTGCAATCGGATTGGTCTCTTCGATATAAGCAAAAGCATCAACCAAAAGTCCAGCCAAAGCTCTTTCTAAAAGAACAGCATTAATCAACATCCGGTTGTTTTTTGAAGAACGAATCAGCGATAGATTATAAATTTGATCCAGCCAGATATTGCGCTGACTGTCTATCTTCTCTTTACTTATTCTTGTTATTCCCGAGAGCGAATAGATGAACCAATGATAAGCAAAAACAGCGTCGTAAAAAGGAGGTTTCCACTTCCAGAACAGATTAGAAAAAAGAACAACTTTGTTGCCTTTTTTAATTAGATCTTCGGCCGAAAAATGACCATGCATAAATTCTGATTCTTTATTCTGCCAAATAGCCTCCAGTTTTTTAAACCCCTTGTCAACTAACTCCAAATCTTCTTCTCGACGATAAGGACTATCCGGTTTTACTTTCTGAGCAACAGTTTTTGCCTTTCTAATTACTTCCAAGAAATTTTCTTTTTGAGGTTTAGCAAGCCAAGGTTTATTAATGCAGTTATTTTTGTATTCTTGATATAAATTGAAAAATTCCCCTACTTTATCTTGTGTTTGGAGTGAACCACTTTTAATAATTTTCTCTCCTTCTATGTGTTCCATAATTAGAGCCTCGTACCCCAGTTTTTCATTCCAAGCCAAAGATTCAAACAAACGAGGGGCTCGAATAACAAGACTTTCATTCTGACCAGAAAAAGCCCGAATCATCTCTATCTCTGAAGTTTCAGGCTTAACTCCCTGAATTTTTAGAACAGCTTTTTTGTCCTTGAATTTTCCCAGATAATGAATGGCTCCCAGTTTTCCCGTACCATAGTAATCTGATCGCCACAAAACTCCTTTAGGCAAGAAATTGGTACGAGCAATTATGTCTTTTAACACTTCTGATTCCCGAGAAGACATATCCTGACCTTCGAGAAACGCCTTGGCGGTATCAATTGCTTTGCCTTTTTTATTGTCCATCTTTATATACTAACAAAAAAACGACAAATCAAAATAAAGATATATAATTCATCTATGTCTTACTTCGTCTATGTTCTCCGAACTTCTTCAAACACTTTGTATGTTGGACAGACAAACAATTTGGAAAAAAGAATTAAGGAACACAAAGCCAAATCTTCAAAATCAGCAAAATATATTCGCTACTTTTCTTCATTTGAACTTGTTTATCACGAAAAGTATCCAACCAGAAGCAAAGCAATGCAAAGAGAAAATCAATTAAAGAAATGGCCCAAGATCAAGAAAGAAGCCATCATCACTAAAGATTAGCTATTGTTTCAAGATTAATTTACAAAGGCTAGATTGCCTCTTTTTATGGGACTAGTAATTTGTAAGTGGCGGCTAAATTGTAAGCTTCAATTTTGTTTTGATTATTAAGCTTGAAAGAAACCAAGTATTCGTTGCTGGCTACTCCAACAATCCAATTATTACCATAATGATCCGGAACTGCTGCAGCTAAATTAATTAGTATTGGATTTGCGGGATCAAAATCCCAATCTGTAGCTGGATCTAAATATGACAATTGAGCCACCGCTTCAGTCTTTGCAATAGGTCCACAGCATCCAGAGGCTTCTAGCCGCACTTGAACAATATCTGCCATATATCCTTCGAGCGCCTGAGTGTTTTTGCTTGTCATCGCCGCGATAATCTGTTCAGAAACATTAATTTCCGGTTCTACAATTTCTGGCTCTACTTGAGACGTTGGAAAAGACGAAGGGGTTGCCGTCGGAGGGTTTTTATTCGTCACGGTGGGAGTGGCTGGTATCTCTTGTTTACTTGAGGAAGTGGATTTCTGTATACCAAAATAGTAAGCACCTCCTGCAACTGCTGTTAAGACCAGCACGGAAACAATCCCCAGTAAATAATTGCGCATGTATCTATTGTAACACGTAGCAAAATAGGTTCAAATTTTGTCGTTCATCATCTCACTATAAATCCCCTATTCACATCAAGTTTAAAATTTCAGCTTCAAAAACGTATGATATAATGGATCAATCGACAATAAAAAAGAGACAACTGATAACTTGATAATTAACTTCCTCGGTCAGGGTGGTCGAATTAATAAGTTCTACCTTAAAAAGAAAACGGGAAACCCTTCACTTGTTTACTTGAACGGTTGGTTTCGCGGTCGCAACATTCGCGAGGCTATATTAAGAGCCCTTACAGATCAGTAAACAATTTTATTCTCCACAAAATACATGGCAAATAATAACCAAATCAAATGCCCTCATTGCAATAAACTCTTTGAACCAAGTGAAGCTTTCCAACACCAGCTGGAAGAAAAATTACTGGGAGAAGAAAGGAAAAAACAAAAACAACTTCTGGAAAGGACCAAAAAAGAAACAGAAGAAAAAGTAATTGAAAAGGCCAAAACCGAATACGAAGAGCTCATCAACCGACTGAAAAAAGACTCTCAAGAAGAAAAAGAGCGCAATCAAAAACTAATTAAACAACTAGAATCTTTAAGCGACGAGATGAGAAGCTTGAGGAGAAAAGACGAAGAACGAGGGCTAGAAATGAAAAAAACTCTTGCTTCTCAGGAGGAAAAAATAAGACAGGAAGCCAGCAAAAAAGCTCAAGAAGAACAACATTTAAAAATAGCGGAAAAAGAAAAACAACTAAGAGACGCTGTTAAGGTCAATGAAGAATTACGCCGCCGCTTGCAGCAAGGCTCTCAACAAACCCAAGGCGAAGTCTTGGAACTGGCAATCGAAGAACGACTTAAAAAGGAATTTCCCACTGACAAAATTGAAGAAGTTAAAAAAGGCCAAAGAGGTGCCGATGTTATCCAAGAAGTAATCGACAAAAGAGGGAAAAGCTGTGGTGTTATTCTTTGGGAAACAAAAAATGCCCAATGGAGCGAGGGTTGGATCGCTAAATTAAGAGAAGACCAGCGACAAGCCAAAGCTGACTTGGCAATTTTAGTTTCCGAAAACTTACCGGAGGAGATTACTACTTTTGCCTATCGCAACGGTATTTGGGTAACCAGTCGGAAATTAATTATTCCCCTTGCCCTGGCTTTAAGATTTGATTTGGTCAGAATCAATTTTGAAAGACAAGCCAATGTGGGGAAAAATGAAAAGACAGAAATTCTTTACCGATACATCACCAGCACCGAATTTAAGCACCGGGTGGAAGCGATCAGCGAAGCTTTTGGCAACCTGCAAAATGAAGCTGAACGAGAAAAACGCTGGTTTAACACCAAATGGGCCAGACAAGAAAAAGAACTAAGAAAAGTCTTGGATCACACTCACGGCATGTACGGCGACCTCCAGGGCATGGTGGGCAAAGCTCTGCCAGACATGAAATCTCTTGAACTAAAAGATGGCCTGAAAGAATAATGGCTTTGACTGAATCGGCTTTTCCTGTTATAATGTTTCTTGTCTCAGCTAATTTTGAAAGCAGTAAAAACTGCTTAATTTAAAAGTAAGAGTTTTGAATAGACAGGATAAAGATAAAAAACTTCTTTAATTTTCGTATCTAATACCCCCTACTCATAGCCAAGTTTTTTTTAAGCGGTTTTTGTTGCCTTTATTAAATGAACATAAAGAACATCGCCATTATTGCTCATGTTGATCACGGCAAAACCACCTTGGTTGACAGTTTGCTGCGCCAATCGAAAACAAAACTCAACAAAGAGACAGCAACCATCGACTGCATAATGGACAGTAACGAACTGGAACGAGAACGAGGAATTACTATTTTCTCCAAAAATGCTTCAGTTGTTTGGCAAAACACCAAAATAAACATCATCGATACCCCGGGACACGCTGATTTTTCTGGCGAAGTCGAACGAGTTTTAAAACTGGCTGACGGCTCACTCCTTTTGGTTGACGCCCAAGAAGGACCAATGCCTCAAACTCGCTTCGTTTTAAAAAAAGCCCTGGAATTAAACCACAAAATTATTGTCGTCATTAATAAAATTGATAAGCCTAATGCCAATATTGCCGAAGCTTTGAATAAAACTTTTGATCTTTTTATTGACCTAGGAGCCGATGAAGATACGGCCGATTTCCCGATTGTTTATGCTTCATCAAAATTAGGTAAAGCTGGCTTAGAACCTGATCTAGGACAAATGGAAAACATTCAACCACTGTTTGAAGAAACGATCAAACGAATTCCCTCACCTCAAGGCGACCCAACTCAACCACTGCAAATGATGATCAC
Source organism: uncultured Gammaproteobacteria bacterium (assembly GCA_964412685.1). GTDB lineage: Bacteria > Patescibacteriota > Microgenomatia > PFEM01 > CAYPPS01 > CAYPPS01. Next base: position 6,410 of record CAYPPS010000007.1, read on the forward strand.
CTCAATCAGTTGGGACAATTTTAAAGGTCGGGTCGCCAGAGGCCGAGTCGTAAATGGACAAATCAAAACCGGCCAAGAAGTAGTCTTAATTAATCGAAAAGGAGAAAAGAGCAAACATAAGCTGACTTCATTAATGGTCTTTGAAGGCCTAGAGACAAAAGAAATGGAACAGGCCAAAGCCGGAGAGATAGTCGCCATTGCCGGTATTCCACAAATAACAATTGGTGAAACTGTGACTGATCCAGATCAACCGTTAGCTTTACCATTGTTAAAGATAGAAGAACCAACGGTTAGAATGACTTTGGGGGTTAACTCTTCTCCCTTTGCCGGAAAAGAAGGCCAATACACTACTTCTCGACAAATTGGTGAAAGAATAATCAAAGAACTGGAAAATGATGTTGCTCTTAAAATAGCGAATAGTGAAAATGGCGGCTGGGTTGTTTCCGGTCGAGGTGAACTTCACTTGGCAATTTTGATCGAACGTTTAAGGCGTGAAGGCTACGAATTCCAAGTTTCCCAACCGCAAGTAATTGTTAAGAAAAAAGATGGCCAAACCTTGATTCCTTACGAGGAAGTTTTTATTGAAGTCCCTCACGAATATCAAGGAGCGGTTATTCAAAAATTGAATAGCCGGCAAGGTGAGTTGAAAGAAATCAAAACCAATCGAGATAATATTACCCATTTAGAATTTATCCTGCCAACAGAAAGTTTGTTTGGTTATAGAAGCGAGTTTTTAACCGACACCCACGGCAGTGGAATAATCAACACTAATTTTTACCAATATCTGCCAGCCAAGGGCGAAATAAAAAAGAAAGACCGCGGTTCACTAGTTGCCAGCCAAAACGGTGAAACTAGACTTTACGGGCTGACTCATGTTCAAGATAGAGGCGAGTTGTTTGTCAATCCGGGAATCAAAGTTTATCAAGGACAAGTAGTCGGCCAAAATTCACGCAGTGACGATATTTGGGTCAATGTTTGCAAAGAAAAACAGCTTTCCAATATGCGCTCTAAGGGCGAAGGAACTTCCGTCCACTTTAACACTCCGAAAATAATGGAACTGGAAGATGCTCTTAGTTACATTGATGATTCGGAACTGGTTGAAGTTACTCCAAAATCAATCAGAATCAGAAAAATAATTCTCAACCAAACGGAAGGGAAAAGAAAACAATAGTGTATAATCAGAACATATGAATAAGGCCGTAATTATTGGACTTGGAGGGCTCGCCTTATTCGTCGCCCTAGGAATTGGGGCCGTTTTTTATTTAATCATCCAAAACAATAAAGAGACCGCGCCAGTAATCCCATCGCCTTCTCCGATAGTCACCCCCACTTCCATTCCCACTTCTCCAGTTACTCCAACCCCAACAATTCAATCACAACCAACTGAGGCAGAAGAAATAACCAATGTTTCCAACGGCTGGCTTACCTACAAAAACGAAACATATGGTTTTGAGATATCTTACCCGGAAACCTATCAAGCCCTGGATGACGAGAAAAATCTTTATGGCTGGCCGAAAGCGATCGTGTTGATATATGGTGGTGGACAATCTCATGATTTGCCCATAGAGATCTGGGGCACGGTTGCAGAATATGAGAACAAATATAACAATCAAATGGGTGACTTAACAATTAAAAAAGTTGGCAGTAAATACATTACCTTATTAAACACAAACCACAAAGAAGAAGTCGATCAAATAATCGCCACCTTCAAAACCACAGATTGAAGAGCCGGAGGACAGAACAATAGTGTATAATCAGAACATATGAATAAGGCCGTAATTATTGGACTTGGAGGGCTCGCTTTAGTCGTCGTTGCTGGAGTGATCATTTTTGCCAAACCCTTTCAGTCCTCCTCTCAACCCCAAGGACAGATTTCGACCGAAACCTCATCTCAAGGCAAAAAGGATTCTGATGTTGGTAGCATCAAAGGAACAATAAAAGATCTGTTTGCTCGCAACATCCCCATGGAGTGTACTTTTACTCAAGCCAATGAGGAAATGAAGACAATCGGAACAGTCTATCTTTCTGGAGGAAAAATACGAAGCAATTTCCAAACAATTCAAGACAACGAACAGTCGATTGATGGTTTCATGATCCAAGACGGAGAATACATTTACACTTGGACATCAGAACAATCAAGGGGTATGAAAATAAAACTTGAAGATCAAAGAGATCTCGTCGAGGAAAATGCTGAAAACTTGGAAAGTGAACCAAAATCACTCGATTTTGAAGAACAGGATATTGATTATACCTGTAAGCCGTGGTTGCCAGATAATTCCTTTTTCACTCCTCCCAGCGATATCGAATTTACCAATCTAAATCAACAAATCGAACAAATCGAAAAAACAACTGAAGAAATGGGAGAAATCTCTTGTGACGTTTGCGATCAACTACCCGCCGGAGAAACACAAGACCAGTGCCGACAAAGTCTAGGTTGCGAGTAATTCTACTTATTAACAAAAATTAAACGTTAGGGTGTTCTGGATAGTCTTGTGGTTTCTCGCCTTCTCTTAATCGTTCCTGATCGGCTTCAGACCAAGCTTCTTGGGGCACCTCACCTATTTTTAAAAGGTCTAAAATTGTTCCTACCACCGGTAAGCGAGAACAGCCTATTTTCTGTTCTTCATCGCTTCCATCATGCTCAGGCAAAATTAGCCTACCACTTTCTACCATCTTATCTATTGCATCCACCGCTTCCTGCGCATTCTCGTAACCAGCCATAGCCAAAAGAGAGAGTTCTTCTAGAGCTCTCCAGGCTTCAGCACCGGTAGTTTTCACCTCTCTTGCAAGAGCTCCAACAATCTCAACTCCCGATTGTCCGATAGAATCTCTTTCAGTCATATCTGCCCTACATTATAGCAAAAAGGCCCAAACTAACAAGAAAACTCCCGCTAGCTAAATTAAAACTAGGGGAGTCTTCTTTAGGGAAAAGCGTTACTGGTCGATATTTTTAATGCCAGTAGCCGCCGGCCTTCTCGCCAAAACCATCTTTCTTGCCTAACCCATGACCAAACATGAGAGATAAATCAATCCCCTCACTTTCAGCCCAAACCTGCATCTCTTCTCGATGCTGTTCCATTTGTTCTCGTTTTTCTTCAAGAGTTAAGCCTTGCCAGTTTTGACTTTCCTGCCTCATTGCCTCTTTCTTGGCTAAAATAGCCTGTTTTTGCTCTTCGGTCAATTGACCCTCTTCCACCAATTCACTCAATCTTTCTCCAAAATGAGCCTGCATTCGACTTCGTTTTTCTTCTCGTGCCTCAGCAAAGACTTCTTCAACATCTTCACCATCTAGGTTAAATTTTTCAATTAACCTTTGGATAATGGGCGGATAATCAGCGCCATTATCTTCTGCCTTTGCTTGATTGACAGTAAAAAATCCAGCGGCAATTAAAGCCGAAAGAGTTAAAATTGTCAGTGTTGTTTTTTTCATTGTTTCCAACAAGCTTGACTTGTTTTCACCTCCTTTCTTTTCGCAAAAATCTATTAACTGTTTGAATAATAAACCAAAAACCTGAGAAAAAGCTTAAGAAGGAAGGGTAATTCTAAAAATAGTCCCCTTTTTCGACCCACTCTCAACCTCAATCTTGCCTCGATGAAGTTCAACGATTTGTTTTGCCAGAGAAAGACCCAAGCCAAAACCTCCCTCTTTAGTCCTCGTCCGAGAAGTATCGGTTCGATAAAAACGTCTAAAAATATGGGGCAATTCTCGCTTGGCAATCCCAATCCCAGAATCTTTAATCTCCAGACAAACTTTATCCTTCTTGGTCGTTAAAGTTATTTTTACTTCACTCTTTTTAGAACTATATTTAATCGCATTGTCCAAAAAAACAGCGATCATTTCTTTCAGTTTCTGTTTATCAGCGAAAACAAGAGCTTTTTTAGTTTTTACTTTTAATCGAACTTGCCTTTTCCCTGCTAAAGGTTTGAATTTAACCGCCAATTCTTTAATCAATTTACCCAAATCAAGCTCCTCTTTTTCCAGTCGTTTTTCCTGGTTCTTGGCCAATTTCAAAAGCCAGCGACTTAATTCTTCTAACTCTTTAACCTCTTCCAGAGAACTCTTGATGGTTGATCTGGCTTCTTTCAAGGAAAGTTTTTTATCTCTCAAATTAACTTCTAATAATGTTCTTAACGCTGTCAAGGGTGTTCTTAGTTCGTGAGAAGCATCGGCAATGAATCGTTTTTGACCTTCCATCGCGTACTCAATCGGAGCCAAAGTTTTACCGGCCAAAAAATAGCCAGAAAGAGCCGAAACAAAAAGAATCACCCCATTGGCCATCAATAAACCAAAGGCAACTTTTTGTTTAGCAGCCTTCAAATCTCCCGGAGAAAACAGAAGATCAACCTCAGTCTCTTCCGAACGTAAAGGTAAGTTTTCCCATTTCTTTCCCGGACCTCGGAGTAAATTCGGATCCAACTGTCTCGCTCGATACCTCATCTCCGCCTGATAAAAATTTCTCTCCAATTGAAAAGAGACAACAAAAAAAATACCCACACTAAAAGAGGTACTTATTAAAATAATAATTAACAAATACCACGCAGTTAATTTTAATCTTGCTTGTTGAAACATTATTTCTATTTTATTCGATAACCAAAGCCCCGAACAGTTTGAATTAACTTAGGTAATCGAGGAAATGGCTTCTCCAATTTTTTTCTTAAATAACCGATAAAGACTTCAACCGTATTGGGTAAAATGTCGGCCTCATAATTCCAAACGTGGGCAATTAACTGATCTTTACTGGCTGTTTTTCCTTGATAGCGAAGCAAGTATTCCAAAAGAGCAAATTCTTTTTTAGACAACATTATTTCTTTACCTTTTCTTGTCACTTGATAGCCATTAGTGTCTAGTTTCAAGCCATTGTATTCCAAGACTCGAGACAATCTGTGTTTTGGCCGTTGAGAAAGAGCCTTGATTCGAACCAAAAGTTCACTAAAAGCGAAAGGCTTAGCCAAATAATCATCCGCTCCAGCGTTAAAACCGTTAACCTTATCCTCCAATTCACCCTTGGCGGTTAACATTAAAATTGGCGTATGAATTTTTTCTTCTTCTCTCAAGCTCCGGCAAACTTGAATTCCATCCATTTTAGGTAACATCAAATCTAAAACAATGACATCATATTCTTCTCCTATTGCCAGATCAAACCCGGCTTCACCATCAAAAGCCAAATCAACCACAAAAGAATCTTGCTCCAATCCTTTTTTGATAGAAGCGGCAATCCGATGATTGTCTTCAACCACTAAAACTCGCATTTCTCCTTATTCGTAACCACGCTCATATTATACTTGAATCCTGAAAAAAAGCTGAAAAAGTTACTTATTCAAATAGAACTTTCTTTGTTTCTCGGGCAATTTCTCAATTGAATAGCGAAGCATTGTCCGGGGCATTTCTAAAACATGCCGATCTAAAAATTTCTTTAGAACAGACAAGTCTTTCTTGCCCGCTTCCCGCAACATCCAACCAACCGCCTTGTGAATCAAATCATGATCATCATTAAGAAGAATCTCCGCAATTTTTAAAGTATCATCAAATTGTTCTTCTCGAATAAAGGCAAAAGTCGAAAGAATGGCAATCCGTCTTTCCCACAAATCTTCAGACCGGGCTAACTTGTAAAGCACTTCCCTGTTTTTATCAAGCAAATAATCACCTAAAATTTTCGGCGCCGAGATATCAACTAAATCCCAATTATTGATTCCTTTTGTATTTCGTAAATAAAAAGTGGCTATTTCCCCTCTGCGAGTTTCTTCTTTTTCTCTGCTGAACTGATCAATCAAAATATACAAAGCCGCTTGACGATATTGATGAATCTTACTATCAAGCAACTTTTGCAAATCATCTAAGGAAAGAGTTTTATATTTTTTAGCTACCGCTCGAAGCTTCGGAACGGGAATACCTAAAAATATATCACCTTCGCCATACTCTCCTTTGCCGGTTTTAAAAAAACGGTTGTGAATTCTGGCCTTCTTTGAATCAGCTAAACTTTGCAAATCTTTTTTTAATTTTCTAATCATAATCTTGCCAACTCCCGTCTAATGTCTATAATATCTTAAAGTGAAGACTTTTTTAACGTTAAGTATTACCGGAGTTTTGGTTGCTTTGATCGGTTGGGCAATTTTTCAAAACAATCAAAATCAATCCGATAATCTCAACCAAAAAGATGATAAACTTAATTCGTTCGAGCAACAACAAGTAAAACCAAGTCAAGCTCAATCAACAATCACCATGAATCAAGAAAGCCAAAATCTCAATTTACCTCCAATGCAGATTGATCCCAACAAAAAATATCAAGCCATCTTAGCCACCGATTTGGGAGAGATTACAATTGATCTTTTCGCCGACAAAACTCCAATTACGGTTAACAACTTTGTCTACTTAACTAAAAAAGGTTTTTATGATGGAACCATTTTTCACCGAGTAATTGAAAATTTCATGATTCAAGGCGGAGATCCTAAAGGAAATGGAACGGGCGGACCGGGTTACAAATTTAACGATGAACCTTTTAAAGGAAAATACGAACGAGGAGTTGTCGCCATGGCCAATTCCGGACCAAATACCAACGGCTCTCAGTTTTTCATCCTCCACCAAGATTACGCCCTACCTCCTAGTTATGTCATCTTCGGTGAAGTCAGCCAAGGGATAGAAGTGGTCGACCAGATTGCCACCGCTCCAACTGCTGCCAGCTCTACAGGAGAACCATCCAAACCCGTCGCTCCAGTCAATGTCGTCAAAGCAAAGATTATTGAGCCTCAAGCCGACCAACAATAATCAAAGCGTCCAATCCCTCGACCTCGTCTTCTTCTAAAGCCAAAACTTCGTCTTTCACTTGGTATTGAACTGATAAATCGGTTGATAAAAATTCAAACAGATCTTCGTCCCCATCTTTGACAAAAATCTCTGTTTCCTGATAATTAAAATTGTCAGCATTACCCACTTCAATTTGGTCATAACCCAAACTAACCAAAAATTCTTTTGCTCGAGAAGCCGTTCTTGCCACCCCGGCACCATTCAAAACCTCAATCCTTAATTCTTCTCTGACTAATTGATTGGTATCGGGAACTACCATCTCTTCATCCTCTTCCAAATCTTCCTCAACAATCGAGGTCTTTTCTTCAGCTAAGGAAATTGTTTTCTGTTCTTCCATTTTTCCCAAAGCACCCTGATAAACCATCACTCCTCCACCAATTAAGGCTACCACTGCCGCGCTTGCTAAGCCGAGACCAATTAAAAATAGGAGAGAGGTCTTCTTTTCATCGGGCTCCAGTGACTCGGAAACCGGCTCAGTTTTTCGAGATGTCTTCAGGTTCAAAAAATCCAAGAAATTACCTTTTTCTTTAGGAGCAAGTGTCGTTTCAACTTGAAGAGGTTCTTTTTTCAATTTTTTAAGCCTTTTTCCTTAACTCCGTCAACTGCTTCCGAATCTCTTTTTGATTCTCCACAATTTGAGCCAGAGCAATACTCGCTTTTTCGTCCAATTTGATATCAGTTAACATAAACTGTCGATCACGTTCCCGTAAAATCTTATCCTGAGATTTCTTCTTTCGCTCTTCTTCGTTGGCAGCCATCAGCAAAAAGATACCAATATAAATTGCCTCCAAAGAAACAGCTACTAAAAGGATCTCTAAGTCCAGACCAAGAATAAGCCAGAAACAAAAAATAATTGTGTGTAAAACAACCCCCAACCAACTCCCCAAAAACCAAGCCACCAGATCAATAATCTTTTCAAAAATCATCCCTTGTTTTAAATCGTCCGGTTGTTCCATCTTTGTTATTTATTTCCCTTTAAACATTTTAAGAGTCTGAGATAGTCTTTGGCAAGTTTTCTTTTTTCCCAACAAGCCCAAACTCTCAAATAGAGGTGGAGTAATCAGCTTGCCGGTAACCGCAATCCGGATCATCATAAAGAACTTACCAATCGGCCAATCATTGCTTTCAGCTAATTGACGAAAGGTCTTCTCTAGAACCGGAGAGGACCACTGGTCAAGCTTCTCCAGTTTTTCTAAAACCTTAGTCAACTGAAGTTCGATCAGCTTTTCATTTTTCCCGCCCTTCTGAAGCAATAACTTTTCATCCGGCTTAACCTCCTCGGCCAAAAAGTCAACCAAGGCCGAATAATCAGACAGCTTACTAATTCTTTCTTTGATTAAGGGAACCGTTTCTAAAATTAAGCTCTTACTCATTCCTTTCGGAGCGAATTCAATTAGTCTGTTAGCCAAATCCTTATCCGCCAATTGACGAAGATAAACTCCATTAAGCCAATCAAGCTTCTTTAAATCAAAAATTGGGCCAACTGGAGAAACGTCTTTCAGGTCAAGAACCTTAATAAACTCCGTAAAGTCAAAAATCTCTTTCTCTTCAGGATGAGACCAGCCCAACAGACAAAGGAAATTAAGTAAAGCCTCAGGTAAATAGCCTTCGGTTTTAAAAAACTCGAGCGAAGCACTTCCTTCTCTCTTGCTTAATTTCCTCTTTTTCTCATCCCTGATTGTTGGAGTATGCAAAAATAAAGGCGGTTTCCAGTTTAAATATTGGTAGAGCAAAACATGTTTGGGAGCCGAGGAAAGCCATTCTTCTCCTCGAATGACATGACTAATTTCCATCAAGTGATCATCAACCACTGCCGCTAAATGATAAGTGGGAAAGCCATCTGATTTTAATAAAACCTGATCATCGATCCCACGACTGTCAAAATTAATCACTCCACGGATTAAATCTTCAACTTCAATCGTTTTCCCCTCGGGAACCTTCAAGCGAAGAACAAAAGACTCTCCTTTTTCCAATCGGCTCTTAATTTCTTTTTTTTCAAGACCGAGACAATGCCGATCATACATTGGCGACTTACCTTCTTTCTGCTTCTGTTTCCTGTTTTCTTCCAGTCTTTCAGCTGAACAAAAACAATAATAAGCTTTGCCTTCATCAACTAATTTTTGAGCATACTTTTGATAAAGAGGAAGTCTTTCTGATTGTCGATAAGGACTGAAGGGGCCACCAACTTGAGGACTTTCATCTGCCTTAAAACCAAACCAATTTAAACCGGTATAAATTTTTTCTTCCGCTCCTTTAACAAATCTTTTCTGATCCGTATCTTCTATTCGAATAATAAACTTACCTTGATGTTTTTTAGCAAAAGCATAATCAAGCATGGCCGAATAAACACCCCCGATGTGAATTGACCCTGTTGGACTGGGAGAAAAACGAGTTCTTACTTTCATTAGCCTTGATTTTACCACGAAGCTAAAGTTATACTCAATCTAAATCTAGATTTAATGGCCAATTTAACCCAAACTGCTTACTATACTCGGAGAGGTCTTCTGTTTGGCGGAATCGCTTTCATCGGAATTCTTGTTTTAAGAGCTTCAATTACTTTAGGCGTAGCAATATATAAACAACTCAATCCAGCCCCGCCACCGCCACCAACAGTCGCTTTCGGCAAATTACCTCCATTGAGTTTTCCAGAATCGGATTTTGAAAACGAAAACTTGAATTTCCGACTAGAAACAATTGAAGACGATTTGCCTCAGCTAGATGACGTCGGCAAGGTTTATTTCATGCCCAAAAAGGAACCAAGCTTAACCGCTTTAGACGAGGCCCGAAAAAAAGCAGATGGTTTGGACTTTGACAGCTCTCCAGAAGCAGTTGATAAATTTACTTATCGTTGGATCAAGCAATCTCCTCTCCCCAAGGTTTTGACCATGAATATCAACAACGGTAATTTTATTGTTAGCTACCCATACACCAACGATCAAGAAATTTTGAACGCTAAATATTTGCCTTCAACACAGCAAGCCGCTCAAGAAACCAAAAGTTTTCTTTCTCAAAAAGGTTTTTTGCCTAATGATCTCGCCGATGGTAGTGCTGAGTTCGTGTATCTCCGTTTCGATCCTCCTAATTTAGTCGAAGTCAATTCTCTTTCCGAGGCCGATTTCTTAAGAGTCAATCTTTTCCGAAGCGATTTAGATGAATTGAGAATCATGCCTCCCAATCCAAAGAAATCCCTGGTCTCGCTCCTTTTTTCCGGAGCCCGTAGCACTGATAAAAGAATTGTCGGCGTTGATTATTTTTATTTTCCTACCGATAAAGAGACTTTTGCCACTTACCCCCTCAAGCCAATCGCTGCTGCTTGGGAAGAACTCAAAAACGGTCAGGGTTATTTGGCTCACGTCAGCAGAAACACCGCCAACCAAGCAACAATTCGACGAGTCGGTTTAGGTTATTTTGATTCCAAATTACCCCAAAACTTCCTTCAACCAATTTATATCTTTCAGGGGGACGATAATTTTTTTGCCTACGTTAGTGCCCTGGCCCCAGAGTGGGTTCAATAACCAATTGCCAAGAAAAATTAGCATAGGCCCAATCAATTAACTTTTCAGTTTCTCCAAACCGATCCTGACTACCCAAAACGACAGTAACAAGAGAGCCTTCTTCTTTTTGAGCCAAAGCAACCAAGCATTCTCCCGCCTCTTCAGTCCAGCCAGTTTTAATTCCTTTTATCTCCGGTCGTTTGTTCAACAGAATATTAATATTGTAAAGAGGATATTCTTGGCCTGTAGTTAAATCGGTCACCACCACGAAAGTTTTATCAACAGTTTGGGTAATAAATTTATCTCTTAAAGCCACTCGGGCCAATCGACTTAAATCAAGAGCGGTAGTTAAACTAAAATCCTTTAGTTTATGCTCGTTGACATCAGAGTCAAGCCCAGTAGGATTGGCAAAATGGGTTCTGCTCATGCTCAAACTCTCAGCTTTTTCATTCATTGCTCGAACAAAAGCTTCTTTCCCGCCTGGATAATTTTGAGCCAGCACTTCAGCGGCATCATTGGCCGAAGCCACCAAAAGAGCTAATAACAAATCTCTAACATAAAACTTTTGCCCCACCTTAAAGTCAATTGTCTGTCCAAAAGATTCAATCTTCCCAATTTCAATGATTTGGTCCAATGAATAATGATCCAGAGCCACCAGAGCAGTCATGATTTTAACCGTTGACGCTGGAAGAAGAGGAAAATCCTCATTAAAACGATAGAGAACCGTTCCAGAACCAACGTCCAAAACCATGGCAGCCTGAACAGTCAAATCAGGCAAAGGAACCTTGGCCAAATTAACTGGATAACGAGAAGATTGAGGCAAGTAAGTTAAAACTTCTTGATTCTTTTCTTTCGCTTCCAAAGGCAAAGAGAAATACCAATTTTGTCCGGGAAGAAAAATAAAAAAAAGGGCAAAAGAAAAGAGCAACCATTTCTTAAGCTTCAAGGGCCAATCTTTAAGCAAAACTTTTTTCGACATAAAATCAAAATAGAGGTTATTTTTTCTTCTTGATATCAAGCTTAATTCCCAGCTCCTCAAGCTGGGCTTTTTCAACTTTTGTAGGGGCAACCATCACTGACGTTTGGCCGGAAGCAGTCATCGGAAAAGCAATTACTTCTCGCAAAGAAGGCTCATTTAAAGCCGCCATTAAAAATCGGTCAATTCCTGGAGCAATCCCTCCATGGGGTGGAACACCATATTCAAATGCTTGTAGCAAATGGCCAAATTTCTGCTTGATGGCCGACTTGCTATGGCCCAAAATTTCAAAAATCTTTTCTTGAACCAAAGGATCAGTAATTCTAATACTACCTCCGCCAACTTCAAAGCCATTCATCACCAAGTCGTGCTGATAAGAATGAATCTTACCCGGATCTTTATCTAACAAAGCAACTTCTCCCTCTTTTGGCGCCGTAAAAGGATGATGCATCGAGTGCCAACGCTTTTCTTGGCTTTTCCACTCAAACAAAGGAAAATCAACCACAAAGCAAAAAGCCAAAACATCCATGTCTTTTTTATTGGGACGCAAATCAGGCTTGTCTGTCTTATATTTTTTCATCACTTCTTGGTAAGACAATCGAGGAAAAGGAAACTGCCAGATTTTTTTATGCAAAATTTTTTCGGTGATTTCTTTAAATAAATGCTCCGTTAGGGAAAAAATTTCCTCTTGACTGACAAAAGACATCTCTAAATCCAATTGGGTAAACTCTCCATAAGCCCGATCCGCCCGCGGATCCTCATCGCGAAAACAACGCGCCAGTTGAAAATATTTATCAACACCGGCAACCATTAGTAGTTGTTTATACTGCTGAGGTGATTGAGGCAGGGCATAAAAACTCCCTGGTTTAAGACGAGAAGGAACCAGAAAATCTCTAGCTCCCTCGGGAGTGGCTTTAGTCAAAATAGGCGTTTCTACTTCCAAAAAACCACGCTCAGTTAGAAAGTGGCGAATAAATTGACTAACCCGATGGCGCAATTTTAGATTTTCAAGCAACCGCGGCCGCCTTAAATCTAAATAGCGGAACTTCAACCTAATTTCCTCATTGATCTGACGCCCGTCATCCCTGACGGGAAATGGCAATTCCTTCGCCTGTGCCAAAACCTTAACTTTCTTGGCTTCAATCTCTATTCGGCCGGTTTCCAGTTTAGGATTAAAATAATCTTTACCCCTTTCCTTCACCAATCCCTCCACTTCAATCACCCATTCGGCCCGTAAATCTCGAGCAATTTTATCATCGTAGAAAACAACTTGAATTAGCCCACTTCGATCACGCAGGTCAACAAAAACCAGCTTGCCGTGATTTCGATAGGAGTCGACCCAACCAGAAACGGTTATTTTTTGACCAATTTTTTTGACTGCTTGTGTAGCTAAGGTTCTTTCCATAAGCCTATTTTAATTCAAGAGGTGATTTTTTTCAATTTATCTCGGGCTCTTTTAGTAACGACAAAGTCCAACCAGTCTCGAGAAGGTTTCCTTTTCTTGGCTTTAATGATCTCAACCGCTTGACCACTTTTGAGCTGATAGTCCAATGATACCCACTGGCCATCGACTCTCGCTCCTTGACAATTGTTGCCTAAATCTGAGTGGACGGCATAAGCAAAATCAACCGGCGTCGCTCCTAAAGGTAAATCATAAACATCACCTTGAGGAGAAAAGATAAAAATTCTTTTTCTTAACGCATCCAGTTTCAAAGAACTAAGAAATTCCTTAGAATCGACCACCTCTTTTTGCCAGGCCACCAATTCTCTGACCCAATTGATTTTCTCATCGGGAACAGAAAATCCTCTCTCAATTTTCTCATCGGAAATCTCCTTCCCCTTTTTCTGAACATAATGCCAATGAGCAGCAATGCCCCATTCAGCTTCTTGATGCATTTCTTCAGTTCTGATTTGAACCTCTATCACTCTTTTTAAGGCAAAGACCT
>CAYPPS010000008.1:0-19553 GCA_964412685.1 uncultured Gammaproteobacteria bacterium
TTTTGAGGCTAAAAAAGCTCGTACACTCAGTGGAACGATTTTCGAACGATTAGGCTTGTTTAATCCAAGAAGAAAGCCGAGCTTTTTGTTTGAGCCCGGCCTTGATCGGCTAGATAACGCTTATACTCTGGCTTGGCGTCTCGGTTGCCACTCCTATGGCAATGCTGTCAGTTATTGCCGTGTCGAAAGCCTCCTTCTTTATCCACAACAGAATGCGGTCCATCATTTTGTCTTTCTCTTGCTCCTCTTCTTCTGCGATTGGGATCTCGATGGTTATTCCGACAAGATCAATTCCTGTCACAGAAACCCACCTGACGCCCGGCTTGCTACCTTGTGAGAGTGCAACTAATTCCTGGAATTTTCGCATCCAGACGACTTTTGTTAGAGGGCCAACATTCTTCTCCACATCCTCTCTTACGTATACAACAACAACGTCCATCATTTTTTCTCGCCCCTTTCGTGTGCTGATCTTCAAGACGTTAACCGATGACACCATTCTATCACTATAGGGCAATAAATAGCTAATGTTAAGAAAATAAAGGTTGTCGCAATTTTGAAGCTAAGAGTTCGAGTCCTACTCAGACTGCGGTGTTTTTTGAGGCTAAAAAAGCTCGTACGCTCAGTGGGACGATTTTCGAACCATTAGCTTGTAATTTAAGAAACAACCCTTTCTACTGAGAAAAAATTCAATCTTGTATAATATGCCTGGTTTATAGTGTGATGGCAAGACATCTTCTTTGCTTGTAAGGGACAACAACCATTTAAAAACGACACGGAAAAAGTTATTATTTAAGCATGAATTTTATTGTCGATACCAAAATCTCAAAAGACATACCAGAACCTATACTCATATCAGGCAAAAATATTGGGGGCTCAACCTCGCTTTTTTTTCATGGCACCACAAAAAAAGCATGTAAGAATATTCTTGAGGAAGGATTTCAAGTTACACCTTCAAGGCCGATGTTTAGCGCTAGTCCTAATTATTCTTTGGCGTATTGCAGAAAGTCAGAGAGCTATATTCGCGGTCTAATCGCAAAAGACAAGAAAGAAGAACTTGAGAGAGAAATTGCACACCTAATCGACGAAGGCGTGGTTACCAAGAAGGATTTGGACGACACCGATCACCAATGGTGGATTAGTAAAGCAGACGATTTTTACAAGACGACAGTAGATATAGTTCAAAACGGTGTATTGCTTGCCTTTCAACTAAACCCCAACCATCTTAAAGAACCAAAAGAGGGTGTTTTGCAAATCAAAAAGAAAGGAAGGGAGGCAGTAATTGTTGGAGCACCAAGTTACTGGAGAACTAGACAATTTGCCCTGAAGGGATCGAGTCAGGAGATCGTTAGTTCCAAAGACGTTTCTCAATTAATAATTCGTTTAAATAAATCAACCATAGAAGCAATTAAAGGATTAGATTCCAAAACCAAAGAAGGCAAACTGAAGAAGGATCATTACAGGGTGTACACCGCAAAACTGGGTGCGTGCTTGGAATATGAGATCAAAAACAGCACTATCCCCCGAAGCCAGATTATTGAATCCTTTGTTGATCAGATCGTAGAAAGTAGTTTTATTAAAAATCTTAGAGATGCATACGTAGCCAAGTGTAAATTATTAGGGTTTAAGATTTATTGGGTTAGAAACAAGAGTTTTTTGGAAGATCCCAGGTGGGATATGAGTCCGAAAGATTTGGAACAATGCATGTCTGCCTTACGGGAAAATCAGTATTTCAAAAAACAATGGGCGGACTATGTTATTCATTCAATCAAGAAAACTAAGTCTTTAGAGTAGCTTGCTGTGGTTTTGAGGCTAAAAAAGCTCGTACTCCCAGCAGGACTCGAACCTGCAACCTATTCCTTAGAAGGGAATCGCTCTATCCGGTTGAGCTATGGGAGCAAAATAATTTCTTGAGCGGGAGACGAGGATCGAACTCGCGACCTTTTCCTTGGAAGGGAAACGCTCTACCAACTGAGCTACTCCCGCGTGCTCGTCTTGTTATTTTAAGCCTTTTGAGGGTAAAAATCAAAATTTACTCTTTAGTTAGCAAGCCAATCAAAGTATAAACACCAGCCAGTCCAACCAAACTGTAAACGACCTTAGAAATAACGGTCATTTCACCAAAGAGCATGGTCACTAGGTTCAAATCAATTAAACCAACCAAACCCCAATTAATTCCACCAATAACCAGCAACAGTGTTACTAACATTCCCAACGGTTCCTTTTTCATTTATTATCACCCCCTTTCCCTTTTTAGTTTATTTTTATGACAGATAAACTAATTGCCAGACACGAAAATTAAGATAAAGGCTGTAGGCATACCAAAGAGAATAAGGGATTAATAAGATGGCGGCAAATCGAGAAATTTTCCAAATTAAAGCAATCAAGGCAATCATGGCGAGATAAAAAAAGAAATTTTCCATGAGGGAAAAAGTGATCAGATAAGCATTGAAATGAATATTGGTAAAAAAGGCACCGATTAAGCCACTGAGAGCAAAAGAACCACTGATTAGCCAAAGACTGACTTTATTAGGAACATCAAAAAGAAGCAAAATGGTAGCCACCAAAGCTAAGAATCCGACGGTAGCCAAAATAAAAATGGTCAGAGTTTGATTGGGAGTCCAGATAGGAGGCTCAATCGGTTGGTACCAATTTGTGTTTGTTCGAGCGAGCCACGAATCAACCAGAGAGATACTTACAATAAGTATCGGCAACAAAACGCTTCCAAGGCTCATCAATTTATCTTAGGAGTTTCCCCAGAGGTTTGCAATCAGCCGTTTTTGTCCCTCGACGGGCTCAGGACAAATTCGGTGCTTTTCTTCAAAGCGACTTTGAACTTGCCGAAAAGTCGGGGATGGCCCCGCAAATGCGGGGCCGACCTTCCCGCCGGATACGAGTCGGAGTGGGGGGAATCGAACCCTCTACCTCTCGGTCCCAAACCGAGCGTTCTACCGATGAACTACACTCCGAATTTTCTTAAGTGGGTCAGGGGGGACTCGAACCCCCACCTCATTGATGAGACGACATTTTAAGTGTCGCGCGTATGCCAATTCCGCCACTGACCCTAATTCCTGAGTGTATTTTATCAAATAAACCAGTAACTACAAAGGTTTTTTAAAAAGATTGTGAATTTCGCTGAAATTATCTTCGCCCGCCTTGGGAATAAGAATATATTGACCACGGCTGTTTTTGGAAGATTGTAAAACATTTTCTTCTGATAAAACGATTTGTTTAACCTGGTATTCCCGAGGGTTAATAATGAGTGAGGAAATTGAAGTTAAGGCCTCAGGGCTCAGATCAGTTGTTACCATTCTCGACATCTTGGCAAATAACTTTTCAATGTTTTTTAAAGCACCCAAACTGATTAATCGGTTTTTAAGACCAATTAAAATGGCTTGTTGTCGCAAACCACGGTCAAAATCTCCCCCATTCTGGTCGGAATGTCGGGAACGGGCAAATTTTAATGCCGTTGCACCGTCAAGGTGAGTTTTACCGGCGTCAAAATGTAAGTGTTCATAACGGCAAGCGTATTGTTTTTCCAGCAAGAAACCAGACATGGTGGCGTTAATTGCCGCCAGTTCTTCCGGGGTCTTTTCGCAATCGTCAAGTTCTTTGCCGGCAATTGGATAGTAGTAGTCATCAAGGGTTTTGTCGATTATTATGTCAACCCCGCCCAGTAGATCAATTATTTGGGTAAAGTAATTGAAGTCAACCAGGATTGAAAAATTAATCGGCAGGTCAATTGAAGTGCTGACTGTTTGCTTGATCAGATCCAAACCGCCCAAAGAGTAAGCTTCATTAATTTTGATTTTATTTTTCCCTTTCATTTTTTGGGGCAGAGGTACCCACAAATCACGGGGAATAAAAATAAGAGTGACCGTTTTATTAGTGGTATCAAGATTAACAACCATGATCGAATCAGTTAGCTTGCTGCCTTCATGGCTCGGATTTCCTTGGCCCAACAAAAGTGCGCTGTAAACGCCGGGTGGGGAAACAATTGTTGGAGTTGGAGTTGCTATTGATTGAAGTGGTGAGATCGTTAAAGAAGCTTCGTCTTTACTGAAATACTTAAAAGAAGCAAAAGTAGTTGCTAAAAAGAGAAACAAGAAAAAAGCCGTCGGTAGGAAATATCTTTTTAAAGTTTGTGTCACTTTTATTCTGTATAGAATGATGTGAGTGTTTATGGTCGCTTAGACAAACGCTGTTTTTTCATAGCTTTCCAATTCCTACTGGTTGCGAGACCAGGATTCGAACCTGGATTAACGGCTTCAAAGGCCGCGGTCCTACCATTAAACGACCTCGCATTAATGCTAGCGATAATTTGAGCGAGGGACGGGATTCGAACCCGCGACCTTCTCGTTGGCAACGAGACGTTCTACCAACTGAACTACCCTCGCTTGTTTTAAACCTTTAATGTAACCATAAACTTTATGGACTATTTTTTTATCGTGTATCCGAATCTGCAAAGTGCCATAAGGTAACTTTCTTTTACTTCTAATGCCTTGACTTCTTTTGCTTAAAGAATAGCAGGCCTTTTTGAATTGCGCCTCTGGTACATTAGTTATTTTAGACCAATAAATCCTTGCTTTTTTTTCGTTTATATTTAAATGTAAGATCATTTGCATGTAAAACTTTTTTTCTGGGACCAAACAGATCCTTCTGAAAAAAACCATCATTATTTTTATCATGTCTGGATCTGAATTGGAGAATTGAAGTTCCCATCGATTGAGTTTTGCTCCTTCTGCCCAATATAAACAGGCTCCTATTATTAGCAAATCTTTTTCGGACAAAAGAGAAATTGCTTGTGCAGCTTCGTCTTGGATTGTTTGTTCCTGTTTTAATATTCGTTCTTTTCTCTTTTGTTGATAATTAGCAATACTTTTTCTCCAATTATCGATTCGGAATCTTCTGATCTTTTCCTTTTCTTGCTCTGGAAGCCCGGTAAACCAACTACTAATGGTGCTTTTGGCAACCTTCAATTCCGATTTTATTTCATCATAGCTACAACCTCTCTTTAACAAGTTTATTCCTGTGCTCATCTTGGAACCCATATTGTTTTATGCTAACAATAATAATGAGTTCATGTCAATGTCCTATTTTCAGTACGGTGCCGAGGAGAGGAATCGAACCTCTATCTTAGCTTTTTCAGAGCCACGCCGTGACCAACTTGGCTACCTCGGCTTATCTCGAGATTGGTGGGTGATTCAGGATTCGAACCTGAGACCTTCCGGATGTAAACCGGATGCTCTAACCAACTGAGCTAACCACCCATCCTCAGTGTAGTTATTTTATCAAGCTTGAGGACATCTGGCAAACAAAAGCTCAAAAATGGAGACTGTTTTTGAAAAGACAATTAAGACAGATTTTCCCTTTAAAAACAGTTTTTAGAGAATGTTTTGAACATTTTCTAATGTAAAAAGGCTCTTTGGCGAAGCTTTTTCTCTTGGAAATTTGACCCAGAATCTTTAAAAGTTCTTTTTCTTGATTGTATCTAATAATCAAAGTCCCCGGCCGACCTTTAACCATCCGTGAAACGGGGTTTTTGGAAAAACCAATTACGGGTTGAAATAAAGAAAGGCCAATTTCCTCCCCTACTCCGTGCGAAGGGTGATTCAAGTCCATTAGAACAAGTTCGGACAAAAGCAGTTCGACGTAGTCGAAATTCAACTCCTCGAAGGAGTTTAATTTTTCTGGAATACCCAACTTTGGATTGGCGTGTTTGAAAGCGGCGTAAGTTTGCCAACGGTTTTTTTGGAAGAGATTGTCTATCTTTTGCCATAGTAGTTTGGTTTGCTTAACGTAATTAGGTTGAGCGGTAATCGGCATCCCAAAATAAAGTCGGTTGGGATAGAAAGAAAAAGCTTTCAAATTAAGTTTAGTACCAAAGCTGTCTTCGAGTAAACGAACGAGAATGGCTTGATGATGAACTCTTTCTTCCCAAATGTACTTAGTGCCCACTTTAACCTTCAATATCTTAGAAAGAATGGGAAATTTATACTTTTTCATAATGATGGGCTGAATTTTAACATTAAGTCCTTCTTTTTAAAAGCTGCTTTTTTTAAGCTTTTCATTCATTTCTCTTCCCTTTTTAGCCTTAAGGTGATCGTTTTTTTCTTCAAAAATTCATTTTGATAATTAACAAGGCTTCGCTTATATTCCTTGAAAGGAAAGTGAAAGAACCCAAAATTGGTGATGGCTATCAAGAAATAATCAATTATTTAATTAGGCGAAATAAGCCCAAGATAATTAATTTGCTTTATTATGATGCAGTTGGTTCGTTGGAAATCGATTGGCAACATCAAGCGATTTTTGTTAAACAACTAAAAATTTGGACAACTAGTTTTCCTTATAGCCAGGAGCAAATTGTGTCTTTAGGGACAGAGACATTTGAGACTTTTTTGTTAAAGAATTTTTTATTTTCGAATAGCAAACTGTTGGGTTTACATTCTTTTTTGCTTGACAAAAAAGGAGAAAAACAATGCTGGTTGATGCTTGATTTCCGGATTAAACCAGGCCCTGAAGCACTTCGAAAAATTAAGTTTTATGTTAAAAACATGCTTAATTTATCAAAGATAAAAGGAGGTGGTTTTTTAGTTCAAACCGATCGGTCTTATCATTTTATTGGTCGAAAGATTATTGCGCAGGAGATTTATAAGGAGTTTTTGAAAAAAATAATTAAGTCAGATGGTGGCAGTGGTTTAATTGACATTGGTTTTTGCGGCCACGCTTTAACTAAAGACTTAGATATTTGTTTGAGAATCCAAAAGAAAAAAGAGGGTAAAAAACTGAAAATAGTCGCTCGAATCTAGTGCGGATGAGAGGACTCGAACCTCCACCCTCATAAATGAGGCAGGCTCCTCGGGCCTGTGCGTATACCAATTCCGCCACATCCGCTCGTAAAAATCACAAAGAACTCGCTTTTGTGTCGGGATCTCATGATGCCGCCACGTCCGCTCGTGCAGTTAATTCTAACAAAAAAAGCTTCTTTAATCTATTTTTAGTCTGGTGCCGAAGGTGGGAGTCGAACCCACATCCCAGGATAAGTGGGACACGGTCCTGAACCGTGCGCGTCTACCAGTTTCGCCACTTCGGCCAATCAGAAACCCAAAGCCTCTCACGTTTAGTGTCGCGGTCCTGACCCTCCGACTCGGAGGGCTACCAGTTTCCTGCCTGCCGGCAGGCAGGCGCCACTTCGGCTTGTCTACAATTTTATCACAAGGCAAATTTAGTTGAGGATTTAGTGACTTTATAACTAGTGGGATGATAGAGAAAAATTGCCGGCAAGTCTTCGGAGAGAGTTTTTTGAAAATCGAAATAAATTTGTTTCCTCTCTTCTTTGTCTTCTTGTTTTCGGCCATCTTCGAGCAATTTATCGACTTTAGGAGAACGATAATTACTAATATTGACTGGTTGAGTTGAATGCCAAAGAACGTATTGATCTGGATCCGGAGGGATTTCTTGGGTAACTAGCAAAGCCTCAAAACCTTCGTCTAAGGTTTGAATTATTTTGATTTTAGTTTTTATACCTAAAGCCTCCCAGTCTTTTTTAATCGCTTCAGCACTGGGAAGCAACGAAGGGATAGTAGAAAGTTCAATTTCTTGAGGAACGGCTTCAGAACCAATTTCCTTAAGCAGTTTTCGAGCATTGGCTAGATCGTGATTATAAGGCTTGACGTTCTTATTGAAAGCCCAAGATTTAGGAGAAACAGAACCGAGAGCTTTTGGTTCCCAGCGATCCTTGATTGAATATGCCAGGGCTTGGCGAATTTGCTTCTCGCTGAATTTAGGCAATTGAGTGTCAAAAAAGATGGCGACAAATTTCTGGTAATTAACTTCTGGCTCTATCTTAAGATTATTCCATTGTTCCAAATCGTCAATGTTGGAAATGTGCCATAATTCATTAATCTGGCCTAACTTAAAAGCAGTTTTGACTGCCTTTTCAGAAGGATAAAACTTGAAGGTTATCTTGGGACTTAAAACCATTTTTTCAATGATGCCATTGTTTTCTTTAATTTTTTTAATCTTATATCCCCCAATTCCCACCAACCCTTTTTTAAAAATTGGTCGAGAAACTACCGCTGGCAAAGGAGTAAAGGTCTCTTTTAAAGAGAATTTAAGTTTTTGATCATCTAAAGCTTGAACAGTAACATCTTCAAAATCGTAGACAATGTCGGCCGATTTGACTCTTTTGCCGTCATCCCAGAACAGATCATCCTTTAAAGTAAAAATGTATTCCCGGTGATTGGAATTTGCTTCCCAATTATTGGCAATTCCCGGTTGAGGATAATTTTGATTGTCTAATGAAGTTAATCCTTGACTGACTAATCCTTGGATTTCCAAAGGTAGCTCACTCGGGGTGAATTTACCCACCAAGCCAATGTTGCGAGTCGGATTTAATCCCAAGAGAGCAATGGCTCTCGGAATAAGAAAAAAAGCGCTCAAAGAGACGAATGCGCTGATAAGAATAATGAATTTTTGCTTCCGCCAGAAAGCAAAAGTGAATCGCTGACAAAAGCGAATTTGTTTGCCTATCCAACTCATAAATACTAGTTGATAATTAAATTAGCGATCCCGCTTAAAACAAACAAAGAACCCAAAGCGATAGTAGCCGCAAAAAGGAATTTTTCTATTCCCCTTTTGGAACGATAAAACTCGCTTCCTCCGCCCCAAGCTGAACCAAGCCCTGTTCCTTTGGCTTGGATTAAAATAGCAGCAATCAACAAAACGGAAACGACTAACTGAAAAGCGATTAAGATGGTGTTCATTTTTTAATTAGCCAAATAAAAATAGCGGCAACTAAACTAATCGAAAAAGAAGCGAGAACAAATACCCAGAACAGAGAGATGTTTATTGCTGGTATCGAAAAACCTTGAGAATTAAAACCTTCGAAATAAAAACTTTTAATAATTAATTCGGGAGTAATCCTGGTGACAAGATAAAGAACAAGAACGTTGATCACCCAACGAAAGACCCCTAAAGTTAATAAATTTATTGGCAGAAGAAGCAACTTGGCTAATGGTTTGAGAAACGTTTCC
Source organism: uncultured Gammaproteobacteria bacterium (assembly GCA_964412685.1). Taxonomy (GTDB): domain Bacteria; phylum Patescibacteriota; class Microgenomatia; order PFEM01; family CAYPPS01; genus CAYPPS01. The sequence continues at coordinate 9,033 of CAYPPS010000008.1, forward strand.
ACCAAGAGGAAAATTAAAGTGATCCAAGCAAGAGAACGAAAACCGCCTTGGTAAGAAACTCCTTCGATTACATAAGCTGTGCTTGCTACGGCAGCCAAGTTAATTAAATAGAGTCTCAGGTATTTTTTAAACATTGCTCAATCTCTTCTCTTTTTTATCACAATCAGCGCCAAAATTCCAATTGAAGCCAGTAAAGCAAAAATAGCCGTTGGGAGAGCCAGTGATTGGAATTGGAGGCCAAATTTTACCGTAGTCGTGGTTTTGAATCCGTCTAAATCAAAACTAATCTCTTTTTCTCCCCAATCGAAATTGCCCGCTGATTCGATCGTAAAATCGATTTCTTTTTGACTAAATGGCGGTAAAACAACGTCGGTTATGTTCTGTTTAAAATTAATCGAAGCTTCGGGTTTAACGACAAAGTTTTTTGGATAATGAGCGATTCCTTGATGATTACTCACTATTAATCGGCCTTGTTTTTGTTCATTATTTAGAAAATTTTGGTCCAAAATGACTTCAAGTTCAATTTGGGATTCGGGGAAATCAGCAAAAGTACCAAAAGTGACTTGAACATCTTTTCCGGTTGAACTGTTGGTTTTATAGGAGCCGGCGGGAGCTGGTTGCTGGCTATTTTGGCCGTGAATGGCCAAAACAAGACGATTTAAGTCCAATCGGTTGAAAAAATCTACTCCTTGAGTTGTTTTAGCCCAAGTGGGATCAACTGGTTGCCATTCTTGAGAATCCTCATCCCAATATTGTGCCCAAGAATGAAGGATGTCGACCACGATTCCTAGAGGTTTTAATTTTGCCTCAGTAGTATAGGCGTAGCCGTTTATTTCCCGCGCCGGAATTCCTTTGGCTCGAGCAAGGGCGATAAAGAGATCGGTAAACTCTGTGCAAATTGCCTGTTTGGGGTTATTGAGAGCGGCTAAGGCTCCTTTTCGTCGGCTATTTTCATTAACTTGACTCAGATCATATTCCAAAGTTTCAACGACAAAGTTGTAAATCTCTCTGGGGTTTTTCAGTTTTTCTGCTTGAGAAGTTATCAAGGAATTGTTTACCGGCCAATATTTTTGTTCACTGAGATTTGTTTCTAAATTGATTGTTTTCGGCCAAAAAAATTCTTCTCTTTTCTGCGCCGTTATCTTTGCCTTTCCTCGAAGAGTGATATTTTTTCTTTCCTTGCCGGTCAGTTGATAAGTTGCCAGCCAATTGCCGTCAGGATCAACCTCCATCTTGTCAGGCAAAGGAGTTAAATTTTGGTAAAAAACTTCTTGATAAGGAGTTCCTGGAGGTAAAGCAATTTGAGTGACAGTGGAACTATTGGTCAGATTTTCCAAGTGATAATTTAGAAGGTAATCAAAGATTTGCATTTTGCCTAAAACGGCAATAATACCGCCTTCTAATTGATTTTTACTAAATCGAAACACTGTTTGTTTATCTTGGTGAATTTCTTCTATCGGAGCAGGAGAAATGAAAGCTTTTTGACCCAAGTCGTCAGGAACAGTTAATCGCAAAGTATATTCGTTGATTAGATCTAGATTACCAATTCTAGGAATTTTAATTTCCCAGACTTGGCCATTTTTTTGAGCGATTTCATCCAAAGAATAAGTGACGACAAAATCTTGCCCCTTACCGGCTCCAACAATTGGCTCTTTGAAATAAACATCGATAATCGTTTGTCCGTCTCGTTGAAAAATCTTGCTTTCTAGTTGCCCTTGATCATTTTGGGCGGTTACTTCAGTAGGATTACCAGTCTGTAAAATTAAGGAATATTTAGTGGCGTAAACTTGAGAAAGTTGATTGGTTAAGTTGATTTCTTGGCGAATCAGGGTTCGCCCATCAGATTGGACCTGATAAGAAGATTGATATTTGGTTTCGAATTCCCCGCTTGCTTTGGTAATTTCAGGAGAAAGAAAGCTAAAGAGGAACGAAAGGCTCAGCAAAAGACTAGGCAAAAGAAGTTTCCTCATGCTAGAATTCTAACGAAAGAGCTGCTTTTTGTCTAGAAAATGCCTCTTGACAAAGGGTTTTGATTTCGGGTAATATTTGGTCAGAAGTAAATAAAAAGAGTTATTAAACGAAATGCCGGTCATACTTTACAAACGCCAAAGACAGATTTTAGATTTCATCGGTCAATACATTCAAAAGAATGGTTTTTCTCCTACACTTCAAGATATTGCCGACGCGATTGGAGTTTCTTCTCTGGCCACGGTTCATGAACATTTGCAAACAATGACCAAAAAAGGAGTGATCAAGCGCTATGAAGGGGCGGTCAGAGGGATAGAAATTCCCAGTAGAAAGAATTTACAGCTTACTCAAGGGGTAGAATTGCCTGTCCTGGGATTCATTGCTGCTGGAGCTCCAATTGAACCCCATACGGATCCTAATGCTTCTTTGATGGTTTCTCCTTCTTTGCTTTCCGGTAAAAAACGCTCTTTTGTCCTTCAAGTTAAAGGAGATTCAATGATTGAAGAAGGAATCCTTGACGGTGATTTTGTTGTTGTCGAAGAGCAGGAACAGGCTAATAATGGAGACATTGTTGTCGCTGTGTTGGAAAACGGCTTTGCTACTCTAAAGAAGTTTTTTAAAGAAACGACTCGAGTCAGGCTAGAACCAGCCAATTGTCAAATGGCTCCCATCTTTGCCAGAAACGTAACTATCAAAGGCAAGCTTGCTGGAGTAATTCGAAGATATAATCGGCAATAAAGAAGATTTTATTTACTTTCTTTTTCCTCTTTCAATTTCTTGAGTTTGTAGCGGACGTAAAAAACGACTAAAATTAAACCAAGACCGACAATAAGGAAATCAAACTTGTGGAAATAAGTTTGGAGCACGGTCCAATTCTCTCCCAAGGTAACTCCCAAATAAGTTAGAAAAGCTGACCAGATAAAAGAACCCAAAAAAGTATAAATCGAAAATTTAATTATGTTCATTTGAGCGAATCCAGCGGGAAGAGAGATAAAAGTTCTTACTGCTGGTAGTAAACGAGAACCAAAGGCAATCAATTCCCCTCTCTGCCTAAACCACTTTTCTGCTGTTTCTACTTCGTGATAAGTAATAAGTAAATACTTGCCATATTTTTTAATTAAATCCCGAGCCACTTTTTCTTGACCCCAATAGCCCAAGGCATAAGCAATCAACGAGCCAACCAAATTACCAGTTGCCCCGATTAAAACTACCAACCAGAAATTAAGCTTGCCCAAGCCGACCAAAAACCCAGCAAAGGGCATAGTCACTTCCGAAGGAATTGGAATCAAAGCTGACTCCAAAGTCATCAGTAGAAAAACAGCGGGGTAACCAGCTTTGGAAATATAATTAATGACGAATTCTCCTAAAAGTTCAATCATGAGCGCGTCTTTCATTCTAGACAAAGTCCGTTTGTCGTGTCAATTATGTATAATGATCACAATTCAAAAAAGATGAACTTTGGTAAGCTTTTTCTCGTTCCAGTGCCAATTGGTAACCTCAAGGACATGACTCTTCGAGGAAAAGAATTGCTTTTTGAGAGCGAAATTATTTTTTGTGAAGATACCCGCAAGACTTTTCATTTACTTCAAGCTTTAAGCAAAGAATTTGATCAGACATTACCTCGACCCAAATTGATTTCTTTTTTCGAAGGCAATGAAAAAAAGAGGATTGGTTTAGCTTTAACAATGTTAAAAGAAGGCCAAGATTTAATTTTAGTTTCTAATGCCGGCAGTCCCCTGCTCTCTGATCCTGGTTTTAAACTAGTAGAAGCTTGTTTACAAGAAGAGATTATTGTTGAAGCCTTACCAGGAGCGAATGCTTTAATTCCCGCTTTATCCTGTTCCGGTTTGCCGATGAATAAGTTTATCTTTCTAGGTTTTCTCCCCAGAAAGAAAAGCAAACAGGAAAAAGTTTTCACTGATTTGAAAAACTTAAAATCAGGTTTTACCGTGGCTTTTTATGAATCCCCTTTTCGACTTAAAGAAACTTTATCGGTTTTGAGCAAAAACTTTGATCCAATTAAAGCCGTGGTCGTCAAAGATTTGACCAAAGAATTTGAACAATCGGCTCGAGGAACCTTTGAAGATCTAGCAATAATTTTTAACGAAACTAAGAAAAAAGGTGAGTTTGTAGTCCTCTTCCATCTACCTAAGAGTTCGACGTAGGATTTTACCCGATTGGTTTTTGGGTAGCTTTTTTACAATGACGATCTCTCGAGGATAAGCGTGTCCTGCCAATTTGTCTTTGACGTGTCTTTTAATTTCTTCAAAAAACTTTTCTTGATTTTTAATTGGTTTTTTTAGAATCAAAAAAGCTTTTATAATTTGACCCCTTATTTTGTCTGGCTTGCCAATAACTGCCGCTTCAACAACGTTCTTGTGAGTCATCAGGGAGGCTTCAACTTCTACAGGACTAATTCTCTCACCGGAGGTTTTAATGATTTCATCAGCTCGTCCAAGGAAGAAAAAATAACCTTCTTCGTCTTGATAAGCCTTGTCACCACTAAAATACCAACCTTTTTTGAAATAAATTTGATAGCGTTTAGAATTACCCCAAACCTGAGTCATTTTTGCTGGCCAATCGGGCTTAAAAACTAAATGACCTTCTTGTTTTGGTTCTAATTCTTTGCCTTGATCATCAACAATGGCCGCTTCTACTCCCGGTAGCGGTTTGCCCATGGAACCTGGTTTTATGGGAAGAACAGGGAAATTAGTGATCATCATTGCTCCGGTTTCAGTTTGCCACCAGGTGTCGTGGGCAGGAGCACCAAAGCTTTTTAGAGTCCAATCCAGGGTAGCTGGATCCAGAGCTTCACCAACACTGCAAATGTGTCTCAAATGAGGAAAATCAGCCTCATTAGGATTTATTTCTTGTTGAATTAATCTTAGAGCGGTGGGGGCAGTGTACCAAACCGTAATTTTTTCTTTTTTCAAAAAAGAGAGCCATTTCTGGGCAGAAAAACGACCCTCAAATACCGCCTGAGTTATCCCTAGAGACCAAGGGGACATAATCTGGTAAACCACTCCGGTAACCCAACCAGGATCACTGGTGCACCAGTAAAGATCATTTTCTTTTAAATCTAAAACCCATTTGGCACTTAAGTGCTGTTGCAAGATTGCTTGATGAGGAATAACAATGCCGCAGACAGGAGTATGTCCGGTGGCTGAAGTGTAAAGCATAAAAGCTGGATCTAGAGCCTTTGTTAGAAAGCATTGAAAAGCAGTTGATTCTTTCTTTAAGGCTTCTTCCATTTCTTCTTGAACGATGATTTTTTTTAATTGAGGAAGCTGACTTTTTATTTTAAGTAATCGAGGTCTCAATTCTTTGCTAGTAATGACAATTTTGGCTTGGGAGTTTTGAAGCCTTTCTAAAAGCGCTTGAGTATTAAAAGCCGGGAATAATGTTCCGGCGACTCCTCCAGCTCTGACGACGGCAAGAAAACTGTAATAAAGCAAGGGAGTTCGAGGAAGAAAGAAAAAGACTTTATCTGTCGGTTTTAATCCTTCTTTGATTAAAAAATTAGCAGCCTGGTTGCTTTTTTGGTAAAGATCTTTGAAAGTATAAACCTCTCTCTTGCCTAGATCGGATTGCCAGATCAAGGCTTTCTTGTTGGCCTTACCGTTCAGAACATTTTTATCTAAACTGTTAAAACCAGCATTGAGATGGCCTTTTTTGAACCAACTAACCTCCTTTTTTGCTTTTGACCAGGAAAAATTTTTCCTAAAAGTATCATAGTTTTCGAGATTAAAAGGTCTTTTAAGTTTCTTTTTTTGTTCTAAAGTAATTATCATTTTAAATCTCTATTTGGATTGCTACATGTTAAGTAGGTTTCGACCGGTCATTAGTTCTGGTTTTGTTAAACCCATGAGATCAAGAATCGTTGGAGCCACGTCGGCCAAAATACCGCCTTGAAGAACCTTGCCGGAAGCTTCGAATTGATCATCAACGACAATAAAAGGAACAGGGTTAATTGAGTGTTTAGTGTCGATTTGACCGGTATTCAATTCAATCATTTCTTCAACATTGCCGTGATCGGCGGTGATTACCGTTGTCATTTTAAAAAGACGGGCGGTTTTAACAATTTCTCCCAAACACTGATCAACCATTTCAACGGCTTTGATGCCCGCTTCCAAAACACCAGTGTGGCCAACCATATCTGGATTGGCAAAGTTGACTATCAGGAAGTCAAATTGTTCCAATTTTATTTTCTTGATTAAAACATCTTTAACTTTCAAGGCAGACATTTCTGGCTTCAAGTCATAAGTGGCCACTTTAGGAGAAGGAATTTCTAGTTGTTCTTCACCAGGAAAAGGATTTTCTCTTTGGCCGTTGAAATAATAAGTGACAAAGCGTTCTTTTTCTGTTTCGGCTAAGTGAAATTGTCTCAAGTTTGCTTCAGCAATAACACGACCCAAGGGCATCTTTACTTTTTTTGGCCCAAAAGCAATTTTTACCGGTAAATCTTTTTCGTATTCGGTCATCGTGACAAAAAAAAGATCATTAAGAACCTTATTTCTTTTAAAAGTGGTGGTTCCTTCAGGTTTTTCGTAAATTTTTAAACCATATCGTTCCGCGTAAGGATCAAATGTGCCTTTCTGAGGTGGTTTATAGTTTTCAAAATCAGGCAAGACCAAGGCTCGGGTTAATTGCCGAGGCCGATCAATGCGAAAATTAAAGAAGATAACTGAATCCTGGTTTTTGATCACTCCTTGGGGGTTAATTATTGTTGGTTCAATAAATTCATCAGTTTTGCCGGCTTTATAGGAAGCCCTAATGGCGCTTTGAACGTCAGGAAAAGCGTTTCCTTTGCCTTCGGTTAGCAATTGATAGGCTTTTTGGGTTCGATCCCAGCGAAGATCTCGATCCATGGCAAAATAACGACCGCAAAAAGTGGCAATTTGACCTAGTTTTAATTGCTGAGTCAATTGTTCGACTTGGTTAATGTAGGTTGAAACTGAAGCGGGAGGAGAATCTCGACCATCAGAGAAAAGATGCAACCAAACTTGGCTTACTTTTTGTTGTTTGGCAAGTCTCAAAAGAGCAAAAAGATGTTCTAGACTAGAATGGACCCCTCCACCACCGATCAGCCCTAAAAGATGAAGGCGACTATTGTTTTTCTTAGTCGATTCGCAAGCTTCTAGAAAAGCTGGTTTTTCAAAAAAATTGCCGTTGGCGATTGATAAATCAATACGAGGCAAATCCTGAAAAACAATTTGTCCTGCTCCTAAATTCAGATGGCCGGTTTCTGAATTACCGTCTTCTCCTTTTGGTAGTCCAACTGCTTCGCCCGCCGCTTGTAAACGAGTGTGGGGATAAGCGGCCCAAAGTCGGTCAAAATTAGGTGTTCTTGCTCGAGTAATTGCGTTTCCGGCCGAAGCGGGAGCAATTCCCCAGCCGTCGAGAACAATTAAAACAACTTTCTTCTTCATTTTTTGTTTTTTTATAGGGTTTTTCTTTTTAGTAGATTTTCTATTTCAACCAATCGATTGTATTTTACCACTCTTTCTCCTCTAGCTGGAGCTCCAAATTTGACGTAGTCAGCCCCAATCCCAACCGCAAAATCAGCGATAAAAGTGTCACAAGTTTCACCACTGCGATGAGAAACAACCACTTTCCAATTAGCATTTTTGGCAATTTTGACAACTTCAATTGTTTCGGCCACGGTTCCAATTTGATTGGGTTTAACTAAAATGGCATTACAGGCTTTTTTCTCGATTCCTTGATTTAAGCGTTCTTTGTTGGTGGCTAACAAATCATCACCAACAATCATGACATCGGAAAGTTTACTGGTTAAAATTGCCCAACTATTCCAATCATCTTCAAAAAGAGGGTCTTCCAAACTTAGAAGATGATATTCTTGGTGAAGTTGGATGTAATAATCGATCAATTCCGATGTAGATAAGGGATTGGTTTTATCTTTTATCTTGTATTTGTTGGTTCGGTAAAAATGATTAGCCGCCACGTCCAGGCCTAAATAAACGTCTTGTTGAAGTCGGTAATTAGTTTTCTCGATCGCTTTTTTTAGGGTTTCCAAAGCATCCAAATTAGTGAATAAATTGGGAGCAAAACCGCCTTCATCGCCGACGCTGTGGATTGCCTGATATTGAATTAAAACTTTCTTGGTTGCTTGGTAAATCTCTGCGGCTAAACGTAACCCTTCAAAAAAGTTTTTGGCTCCCGAGGGGATAATATGAAATTCCTGAAAATCGAGATTGCCAGCGCCGTGTTTACCTCCGTTAATTAAGTTGAAAATAGGGACAGGGATCTTAAGAGTTTTTGCTTCTGAACCATACAAATCAGCAATGTGTTGAAACAGAGAAACCTGCTTGCTTATAGCGGCTGCTTTACAGCAAGCCATGGAAACCGCTAGCGTAGCATTGGCTCCTAAATTAGCCTTATTTTTGGTTCCATCCAGCTCCAGAAGAAGCCGATCTATTTCTAATTGTGGACGAATGGGAAAATGTTTTAATTTTGGAGCAATTTTCTTTTCGATATTTTCAATTGCTTTTAAGACCCCTTTGCCTCCAAACCGATCCATATCTTCATCGCGAAGCTCTAAGGCTTCGTATTTGCCGACTGAAGCCCCGGAAGGAACCGAAGCAATGGTTTTGCTGCCATCGTCAAGAATAACCGTTGCTTCTACGGTTGGATTACCTCTGGAATCTAAAATTTCTCTGGCGGTCAAACTGGCAATTTTAGGAATCATTTTTTCTTCTTGTGAGTGATTTCTTTTTCGATTCGATAAACTAATTCTCGAGTAGTTTCAATGACATCCGGATTAACGGAAATACTAGTAATCCCCCATTCAACTAATTTTTCTGTTAATTCACTAAAAACGGACGGAGCTTGGCCGCAAATAGAGCTGGTAATTTTATGTTTGTTGCAAGTTTTAATCGTTTTTTCTAATGCCCACAAAACCGCAGGGTTTCTTTCATCAAAAGTTTGAGCCAATTCTTGATTGTCTCGATCAATCCCTAAAGTTAGCATGGTTAAATCGTTGGAACCGATGGAAACGCCTTCAGCTCCGGCTTTAATGAAATCTTCCAGTAAAATAACATTGCTAGGAATTTCAACCATTAACCACAATTTAAAAGAAGATGAACGAGTTAAGCCGCTGGCGACGATTAATTTTTTGACTTTTTTAAACTCGTCTGGGGTGCGGACAAAAGGAAGCATAACTTTTAAGTTTTTATAGGTTTTCCTAACCTTTTTAATTGCTTCCAATTCCATCTCAAAGACTTCTGGTCGAGCCAAATAACGAGCGGCACCTCGAAAACCAATCAGCGGATTTTCTTCTTCCGGTTCAAAAGATTTACCACCAGTTAGATTGCGATATTCATTGGTTTTGAAATCGTTGGTTCGATAAACTACCGGTCGTGGTTCAAAGCTTCGACAAAAAGTTTCGATTCCCTGAGCCAGTAAGTCGATGAAAACTTTTTGTTTTTTGTCGGCAACCATCTTGCAAGGGTGAACTCCCATCTCGGCCATCATAAACTCCGCTCGGAGTAATCCAACTCCGTCGACTTGTTTTTTCGCCACTATTTCGGCTAATTCTGGCTCGCCCAAATTAACGTAAATTTTAGTTGCGGTTTTAATTTCCTTTTGGCTCTTCTTTGCTTTTGCTTGAACCGCTTCAATCACTTGGCTGGTTTCTTTTTCTCTCAATCCTCCAGAGTAAACTTCTCCTTTACTGCCGTTAACAGTAATTAATTGATCGTTTTTTAGTTGCTTAGTTGCCTCTTTTGTTCCCACAATACAAGGAACTCCTAACTCTCGACTGACAATCGCAGCGTGGGAAGTCTGGCCTCCTTTGTCGGTGACGATTGCATTGACTCGTTTCATCGCTGGAACAAAATCGGGTGTGGTCATCGACGTTACTAAAACGTCGCCGTTTTTAACCTTACTAATTTGTTTAGCGGTTTGAATCATTCGAACATTGCCTGCGGCCAAACCAGGACTGGCGGGCAAACCGGTCAAAATTGGTTCTCTTTTCACCTTCTGAGCTTTTTGACTTTTCTTCTTTGCTCCTTTGAGAGTGGTAATTGGTCGAGATTGAACGATATAAAATTTATTTTTATAAAGAGACCATTCAATGTCTTGAGGGAAAAAATAATGCTGGTGGATTTTTTTACCAATCTTAGCCAATTCAACAATTTGCTTATCAGTTAATTTTCGCCTATTCTTCAAGCTTTTTGGGACTTTTACTTCTTTGTTCTCAATTTTGGCTTTGACCAATTGAACCGGTTGGGAAATGACGTCTTTTTTTAAAATCTCTAAGGATTGACGATCGACGACATAATGATCTGGAGAAACAATTCCTTGAACAATATATTCTCCTAAGCCCCAAATTGCTTCGATCACAATTCTATTTTTTTGAGCAGTGACTGGATCAGCGGTAAACATCACTCCGGAGACAGTGGAAGGAATCATCGTTTGTACTGGAACGGCAATTCCAACTTTAAAATGATCAAACCCTTTTTGTTCCCGGTAAAAAATTGCCCGGGCTTCAAAAAGAGAAGCCCAACAATCGTGAACTCGTTTCAAAACACTGCT